>JAEUKC010000099.1:0-23619 GCA_016794445.1 Myxococcales bacterium | reverse complement strand
ACCAAGCGGATCACGCCGCGCGGGATGCGCCGATCGTTCCAGGACCTGGCGCGGCTCGCGCAGGTGGCCGACGTGGAGACGCGCTCCATCTCGGGGCACGCGACCGAGACCATGCAGCGCCACTACTCGACCGAGTCGCCGAAGGAGCAGGCGGAGGGCCTCGCCCGCTTGCTCCGCCTCGTGCACCCCGCCCGCGGCGAGGCACGTGGGCAGGAGGCGGCCCCAGAGGGCAACTGAGTGGGCAGTTAAGTGGGCAGGGCCACTCCCGAGTGGGCAGGATCGACGCTCTCGCGATCCTGAAACAGCCTGATTCGTGGTGGGCGCAGAGGGACTTGAACCCCCGACTTCAACCGTGTGAAGGTCGCACTCTACCGCTGAGTTATGCGCCCAATCGCACCTTGCGATGCGAGGTCGCGTTAGTTAGCCGCACTCCCCCCCGCACGCAAGAGCTTCCTGCGCGCCGCGTTTCTGCGCCTGATTCCTGGCTACTTGCATTCGTGCGCATGAAGACATACATGCTTCCCCGTGGTCGCCCCGGCGGACAGCAAGAGCAGCGCGCGGTGGGAGCTCTATCGGCTCCTCTCCGAGCCCGTGCGCCTGCGCCTCCTGGCCCTCGCGCACGACGAGGAGCTGGCCGTGGGCGAGCTGGCCGAGCTCCTCGACGAGGCGCAGCCCAACGTCTCGCGCCACGCCGCCGCGCTCCGCCAGGCCGGCCTCCTCGCCGAGCGTCGGCAGGGCACGCGCGTGCTCGTGCGCCTGGGAGAGGGCGTAGAGTCCGACCCCGTCGTGGCCGACGCGCTCGTCGCCGGCCGCGCCCTCACCACCGAGGACGGCTCGCAGGCCCGCATCGCCGAGGTCGTCGCCGCGCGCGACGCCGCGAGCCGCGCGTTCTTCTCGCGAGCCCGCGACGCGAGCGTCCCCGACGCCGCGCCCGAGCTCCCCGCCTACCTCTCCGCGCTCGCGCTCCTCATCCCCGACCGCAAGCTGGCCGTCGACGTGGGCACCGGCGACGGCGGCCTGCTCGACGTCCTCGCCCCCGTGTTCGAGCGCGTCGTCGCGTGCGACCGCGAGGAGGCGCAGCTCGCCCGGTGCCGCGCCCGCGTGGCCGCGCGCGGGTTCGCCAACGTCGAGATCGTGCAGGGCGCCGTCGACGACCCGGCCGTGCACAAGGCCGTCGGTCGCGGCGCCGACGTCGTGTTCGCCGCGCGCCTGCTGCACCACGCGCCCAAGCCCGCCGCGCTCCTGCGCTCGCTCGTGGCCCTCGCGCGCCCGGGTGGCGCCGTCGTCGTCGTCGACTACGCGCGCCACGACGACGAGGCCATGCGCAAGGAGGCCGACCTGTGGCTCGGCTTCGAGGCGCCCGAGCTCAAGAAGCTCGCGCGCGCTGCGGGCCTCGTCGAGCTCGTGGTACGCCCGCTGCCCTCCCCCTGGGCCTCTGCCCGCTCTTCTTCTCCCGACGCCCACCTGCCCTGGCAGGTCGTCGTCGGTCGCCTGCCGACCCCGCAACAAGGAGCCCGATCGTGAACACCGAGACCGTCAAGACGACCCTCAAGTCCGACACCCTGCCCAACTACAAGGTCGCCGACATCTCGCTCGCCGAGTGGGGTCGCAAGGAGATCCTGATCGCCGAGAAGGAGATGCCCGGCCTCATGGCGCTCCGCAAGGAGTACGGCCCGACCCAGCCGCTCAAGGGCGCGCGCATCGCCGGCTGCCTCCACATGACCATCCAGACCGCCGTGCTCATCGAGACGCTCACCGCGCTCGGCGCCGAGGTCACCTGGACCAGCTGCAACATCTTCTCGACTCAGGACCACGCCGCCGCCGCGATCGCGGTCACCGGCGTCCCCGTCTACGCCTGGAAGGGCGAGACCGAGGCCGAGTACGACTGGTGCATCGAGCAGCAGATCAAGGCGTTCAAGGGCGGCAAGGGCCCGAACATGATCCTCGACGACGGCGGCGATCTCACCGTCTTCGCCCACCAGAAGCGCCCCGACCTGTTCGAGGGTCCGGACCCGATCCGCGGCATCAGCGAGGAGACCACCACCGGCGTGCACCGCCTCCACGAGATGCACAAGAAGGGCCTCCTCAAGGTCCCGACGTTCAACGTCAACGACAGCGTCACCAAGTCCAAGTTCGACAACCTCTACGGCTGCCGCGAGTCGCTCGGGGACGGCCTCAAGCGCGCCACCGACGTGATGTTCGCCGGCAAGATCGCCGTCGTCTGCGGCTACGGCGACGTGGGCAAGGGCTGCGCGCAGTCGCTCCGCGGCCTCGGCGCCCGCGTCATCATCACCGAGATCGACCCCATCTGCGCGCTCCAGGCCGCGATGGAGGGCTACCAGGTCACCACGATGGAGGAGGCCGCCCCGATCGGCGACATCTTCATCACGGCGACCGGCAACAAGGACGTCATCCGCGGCGAGCACATGCAGGTGATGAAGGACGAGGCGATCCTCGGCAACATCGGCCACTTCGACGCCGAGATCCAGGTCGCCTGGCTCGAGAAGAACACCAAGGAAGACAACATCAAGCCGCAGGTGGATCACTTCATCTTCCCGAACGGCAAGAAGCTGACCGTGCTCGCCCGCGGCCGCCTCCTCAACCTCGGCTGCGCGACCGGTCACCCGTCGTTCGTCATGTCGAGCTCGTTCACCAACCAGGTCCTCGCGCAGCTCGCGCTCTGGACCGAGCAGGGCAAGTACCCGGTCGGCGTGCACCTCCTGCCGAAGAAGCTCGACGAGAAGGTCGCCGCGCTCCACCTCGACAAGCTCGGCGTCAAGCTCACCAAGCTCTCGCAGGAGCAGGCCGAGTACATCGGCGTGACCCCCGAGGGTCCGTTCAAGCCCGAGAACTACCGCTACTGAGCTCGACCAGCATCCCCCCGTGCTGAAGCACGGGGCACCGACAGCAGGGGCAAGCCCGCGTAGGCGGGCTCCAACTCACCGCACGGAAGCCCTTATGTTCCGCCTCAGAGCGGCCAGAGGAGGCCTCGCACTTCGCGAGCCCGCAGAGCGGGCTTCCACGGCAGTCGGTGCCCCGGGCTTCAGCCCGGGGGGTTCTGCTTCACGGCTCGAGCCGCGCGATCCGCTCGCAGGCCTCCACCGTCGCCGCGTCGAGCGGGAAGCTGCTCTCGATGCGCAGCTCCTCGAGGGTGACCTCCTGCGGCGCGGAGAACACCGTCACCGTCGTCAAGAAGGCGAGCGCGAGGTCGTCGCGCCGCAGGCGAACGGTCAGCGTGGGGCTCGCGGGCGCGGAGAAGTCGGGCTGTTGCCACTCCTTCGGCACGCCGGGGTAGCCGAGCACGCGGTCGAGCAGCGCGAACAGCCGGTCGTCCTCGCGGCGGGCCAGCGCCTCGCGGTGGAGCCGCGCGACCATCGAGCGCGCGAGCGTCTCCCAGTCGACCAGGAACGACCGCAGGTACCGCGGATCGAACACCAGCGAGAACAGGTTGAGCGGCGCCTGCGGCGGCTCGAGGACGAAGCGGCCGAAGAGGCGGGCCGCAGCGCGGTTGCTGCGCACGATGTCCGAGTCGACCGAGAGCACCGTCAGCGGGTAGGGCTCCTGCTGCCGCATCATGCGCGCGATCGCCTGGTCGATCGCGGGCGGCAGCGCGTCGACGGCGGGCTCGGCGAAGCGCGGCGCGAAGCCCGCGGCCCGCAGCGCCTCGTTGCGGTCGCGCAGCGGCGTCTCGAGCGTGGCGAACAGCCGCAGCACCATCTCCTCGCTCGGCTGCGACCGCCCCGACTCGAGGAAGGCGAGGTGGCGCGCGGAGATCCCGGCGGCGAGCGCGAGATCGAGCTGCGAGTGACCGCGGCGCCCACGCCAGTACTTGAGCTGCGCGGGGAAGAGCCGGGGGGCCATCGAAGACGACTCTACCAGCCCCGATCGGCGCGGCACTTACCTCGCGAGGTCATTGAGCGGCCCGCGCGCGCTGCGTACCGAGAGGGCATGAACCGAAAGCTGTTTCTCACGATGGTGGCCTGCGTCGCGCTCGCGGTCGGCAGCGTGGCGCTGCTCGGCCCAGGTGTGTTCCTCGAGACCGGAAAGGGCGCGCTGCCGAGCGAGGCGGCCAAGGTGATGATGCGCGAGGTCGGCGTGCTCCTCGTCGCGGTCGGGCTCCTCGGCTGGCTCGTGCGCGACCACCCCGACTCGCCGACGCTGCGCGCGATCCTCGTCGCCAACGCGGTGCTGCAGGTGGGAATCTTCCCCATCGAGATCGTGGCCTACCAGCGCGGCGTCTTCCCGCTGCTCTCGGGCATCCTGCCGAACAGCGTGTTCCACGTCCTCGCCGCCGCGGGGTTCGGGTACTTCGCCGCGAAGGTCCCGCGCACCGCGTGATCAGCGCAGCATCGCGGCGCCGAACACCCCTGCGCTGTCGCCGAGCGCGTTCTTCACCACGCACACCCGGGGCTCGTCGTCGAACACGTGCCGCGCGAGCGCGCGCAGCCCCTCGTCGTAGAGCAGGGGCAGGTTCGACACGCCACCCCCGAGCACGAGCACGTCGGGGTCGAGCACGTTGACGACGATCGCGAGCGAGCGCCCGAAGATCTCGGCGACCTCGGCGAGCGTGACCGGGTCGTCGATGTCGGCGAGCGCCTGCGTGCGCCCGGTGCGCGCCGCGTGGCGTCGCTCGATCGCGGGCCCGCACAGGTACGTCTCGACGCACCCGCGCCGGCCGCAGTAGCAAGCGGGGCCGCTCGGGTCGATCACCACGTGCCCCCACTCGCCCGCGATCCCGTGCGGCCCGCGGTGCACGCGCGGCGGTCCTCCGAGCACGACGCCGCCACCCACGCCGGTGCCGAGGATCACCCCGAACGCGAGCCCCGCCCCGCGGGCGGCGCCGAACGCGAGCTCGGCGAGCGCGAAGCAGTTGGCGTCGTTGTCGAACGCGATCGGTCGACCGACGGCGCGGCGCAGGTCCTCGTGGAAGGGTCGGCCGTTCAGGCACGTCGTGTTGGAGTTCTTGACGAGCCCCGCGCGCGTGAGGCCGCCGGGCATGCCGACGCCGATCGACGCCGCGGGTGCGCGCGTCGAGAAGCGCGCGATCAGCGCGGCGACGCGGGAGAGCACGTGATCGTAGCCACCGTCGCGCTCGGTCGCGATCCGCTCGCGCTCGAGCACCTCGGGGATCTCGCCGCCGACGCGCAGCAACACCGCCTCGGTCTTGGTGCCGCCGAGATCGACGCCGACGCGGATGTCCTCCATGCGCATGGATGCTATCGTGGGGTGGATGTCGACGCCGAAGAAGCCGTGTGGTCCGCACATCGAGCTCTCGTCGTCCAAGGCGGCGCGCGTGATGCGGTGCCCCTGCGGCACCATCCACATCCACCTCGCGGCCCAGGGCATCACCCTGCGGGTCAACGGCGAGGACCTGCGCCACCTCGGCAACGCCCTGTCGGCGGCGAGCCGGCTGATCGACGTCGTCGAGGCCCCGTCCGCCGGCGGCGAGTCCACGGTCAACTGACAGACCGGTGTCAGGAGCCTGGCCCTAGCGTGGGCCGATGCCTCCCTCCTCGTGCCCGGCCCTTCTGCCCCGGCCCATTCCGGTCACCCCCGGGTCGTCCGCCCGCGGCGCGGCTTCGTGGGACCCCACCCCCGGTTCGTCCCCCCAGGGCTACGGGTCGTCGGAACCGCCCTTTGCGAAGTGCCCTGGCGACACCACTCTCCGGTGCATGTTCGACTCCGGAACCGCTCTCGCATTCACCCTCGACGAAGAGCCCGCCTTCGCCAGCGTCCGCCCGTTCCCGGTCGGTCCCAACGCGGCGTCCCGCCTCATCCTCGCCGAGCTCGAGAGCGCCGAGACCCGGAGCCGCCTCATCGCCACCGCCGCCCGCCTGCTCGGCAACGAGGCCGACGCCGAGGACTGCGTCCAGGAGGCGACCATCCAGGCCCTCCGCCACGCCGAGCAGTTCGAGGGTCGCTCGGCCCCGCGGAGCTGGCTGTTCCGCGTCGTGGTCAACGCCTGCAAGATGCGCCGGCGGGCCGAGCGTCGCGCCCGTCGAGGCGGCGGCGCCATCCACGTGCCGCTCGACGAGCTCGTGTCCGCCTCGGCCGTGTCCGGCCCGGCCACCGACCCGGAGGAGATGCTCGTCGGCGACGACGCGCTCGCCGTGGTGGGCGCCGGCCTCGCCGAGGTCCCCGAGCTCGACCGCGCCCTCTTCACCGCCCACGTGCTCGACGACGAGCCCCTCGCGACCCTCGCCCTCCGCCACGACCTCACCCGCCAGGCCGTGAAATCCCGCCTGTTCCGCGTGCGCCGCCGCCTCGAGGAGCGCCTCTCCGCCGAGACTGGCGACACGCTGCGGTCGGCGTAACCTCCGGAGGGTGAGTGAAGTGCAAGAAGACGATCGCTGTGTGGCAGCCGTGAAGGCCCGCCTCGACGCCTACGGGTTCGGCGAGATGCCCGGCCTCGACAAGAACGAGCTCATCCGGCGCCGCCGGATCGCGCTCGGCGTCATCGTGGCGGTGATGGGCCTCGTGACCATCACCAACCTCTCGATGGGCCACGCCACGCCGTTCGTGCTGTTCAAGATCGCCTTCGTCGCGATCGAGCTGCCGCTGCTCGTGTTCTTCGTCTCCATCGCCTACGACTACGCGCTCCGCAACCGCCTCGCCCCGCTCTCGTCGCTGATGGTCACCGGCGCCGCCAGCATCCTCGTCGGCACCACGAGCTCGGTCGCCTTCTACCTCATCGCGAGCCGCTTCCCCGTGCTCGTGGCCGCCTTCCCGCCCGGCGTGTTCCGCTTCGGGATCTGGTCGGCGATGCTGCTCGGCGTGATGCTGGGCACGGTCCACCTCGGCATCTACGCGCTCGCCTTCGTGTACCCGTTCGCGGCCCACGACGCGCGCGTCCGCGCCCTCGAGGCCGAGCGCCTGCGCACCGTCGCCGAGCTCGCGCGGCTGCGCGGCCACCTCGAGCCCCACTTCCTGCTCAACACCCTCAACGCCATCGCCGGCCTCGTCACCGAGGACCCGCGCGAGGCGCGCCGCCTGCTCGCGGCCCTCGGCGATCTGCTCCGCGACGCCCTCAAGGACGGCGACGAGATGCAGACCCTCGAGCAAGAAGAGGGCTTCCTGCGCCGCTACGCCGAGATCCTCGAGTCGCGCCACAAGGGCTCGCTCGACTTCGAGTGGGACATCGCCCCCGAGGTCCGCGGCGTCCTCATCCCGCGCATGCTCCTGCAGCCGCTCGTCGAGAACGCGGTCAAGCACGGCGCGCTCCGTCGCCGCAGCGGCGGCAAGGTCACCGTCCACGCCGAGCGCTCCGCCAGCGGCGAGCGCGTCGTGTGCGTCGTCGCCGACAACGGCCCGGGCTTCACCGACGGCCCGATCCGCCAGGGCGCCATCGGCCTCTCGGTCGTGCGCAAGCGGCTCGAGCTCAAGTTCGAGCACGCCGATTTCCGCATCGAGTCCTCGACCGAGGGCACCCGGGCGATCGTCGAGATCGACGCGCCGGGCCGCACGGCTCGCGCACCCAAGCCCGTCGCCGGCCAGGAGCAGGCGCCGGCCTGACCATGGCCGACCCCGAGAACCCGCTGCGGGTGCTCGTCGTGGAGGACGAGTGGCCGGCGAGGAACTACCTCGTCGAGCTGCTCCACGCCTCGAACCTCGCCGCGGTGGTGGGCGCCGTCGCCGACCCCGAGGCCGCGATGGAGGCGCTCGCGCCGGACGCGCCCCCGCTCGACGTGGTGTTCGCCGACATCCACCTCGTGGGCAGCGACCGCGACGACGCAGGGCTCGAGCTCGTGCGCAAGGTCGCCAGGAAGGCCGGCGCGCCCACGTTCGTCCTCGCCACGGCGTTCAAGGAGCACGCGATCGAGGCCTTCGACCTCGGCGTCGCCGACTACCTGCTCAAGCCGTTCACCGAGGAGCGCGTGGACCAGTGCCTGCGGAGGCTGCAGGCCCGACGCACCGTGCGCGCCCCGCAGGCCCCGGCGCGCATCGTGGCCCGGCGGCGCAAGGGCCTCGTGTTCCTCCGGCCCGACGAGGTGTGGGCGTTCGAGGCCGCCGACCGCCTCACGTTCGTGCACACGCGCCACGGCAAGTTCGACCTCGACCTCTCGCTCTCGGCGATCGAGGCCGCGTTCGGCGGCGCCGGCCGCGGCCTGCTCCGCGTGCACCGCAACTGGGTGGTCAACCTCGACCACGTCAAGGAGCTGCTCCGCGACGGCGGCGACAGCGAGATCTTCGTCGGCGAGGGCCTCGACGAGCAGGCGGGCGCAGGGATCCGCGTGCCCGTCGCCCGCGAGCGGGCGCAGGCGGTCCGCGACGCGCTCCTCTCGGACGCGACCGGTCTCCGCCGCTAGATCACGCGATCACGGCCGCCGCGCTTGGCCTCGTAGAGCCGCTCGTCGGCGCGCTTGATGAGGACATCGGCCGCGTCGCCCTCCTTGCGGACGCCGATCCCGCCCGAGCAGGTCACCGCGCGCGCCTCGAGCGGACTCTTCGCCGCGAGCGCCGCCCGCACGCGGTCGCCGAAGGCGTGCGCGCCGGCCTCGTCGGTCTCGGTGAGGATGACCAGGAACTCCTCGCCGCCCCAGCGCGCGACGACGTCCGTGCCGCGCGCGCACCCCGCGAGCACGTGGCCGAACTCGGAGAGCACGCGGTCGCCCACGTCGTGCCCCAGCTCGTCGTTCACCTTCTTGAAATGGTCGATGTCGAACAGCACGACGGCGAGGCTGCGTTCGTACCGCTGCGCGCGCACGAGCTCGAGCGCCAGCGCCTCGTTGGCCGCGCGGCGGTTCTTGAGCCCGGTGAGCGCGTCGGTCGTCGCGCGCGCCTCGAGCTGGAGCATCAGCTTGTGCTGCGCCTCCTCGGCGTCGCGCTGCGCGGTCACGTCGCGGTAGATCTCGAGGGTGCCGACCTGCTGCTCGCCCTGGAGCACGGGGACCACGGAGTAGAGGAGCACCCGGCGCGTCGGCTCCTTGCGCACGAGCTCGGCCTCGTCGGGCGCGCGTTCACCCGGCGTGCGCACGCTGCCCGGCGGCCGCTCCTCGGCGGAGTAGAAGCGTTCGGCCGCGTCGCGAAACGCGGCTGGATCGGCGAAGCCGTCGGCCAGCGCGTCGCGCAGGAACCCGTGCGGTCGCCCGATGAGCTCGCTGCCCCGCACGCCGAACAGCACCTCGAACCGGGCGTTCACGAGCCGCACGCGGCCCTGGGCGTCGTTCATGACGATGCCGGTGTCGACCGACTCGAGCACCGCCGAGAGGAACAGCGCCTCCTCGCTGAGCGCCGCCGTGATCGCCTCGGTCGCGGCCAGCGCATCGCCGAGCGCCTGCTTCTGCCGACGCTGGCGCGTGACCTCCCAGCCCCCGACCGCCCCGACGGCCGCGAGGGAGACGCCCATGACCAGTGCGGCCAGCTCGAGTGGGGTCCACCCCATCGCGGCGCGAGTATGGCACGACGAGCCCACGACGCGACATTCCCCGCCACCCCCGCCTCCGGAGCCAGTGGCGTCCCGAGCGCTCCCGTCCCGCCGCGAAGCGGCGCAGGGGGTGTTCGGCCGAGCTGCGGTCGACGAGCGAAGCGAGGAGCGCCGCGGTCGCCGAAACCAAGGGGGGCGTGAGCCCCCCTAGAAAACTCTGTCACCCCGCCCCCCCTTGCGTCATCTCTTCCTCCGCTCTGATGGCCGCGCCGACGACCGATGTGCCCCTGACCCTCGGGGGCCAGTTCCGCCGGCACCTGCCGACCTTCCTGGTGGGCGCCGCCTACCTCCTGGTCTTCAACGGTCTCCGCGCCGCCATCGACCTCCTGATGAAGCGCGGCGTCGACGATCTGTCGTCGGGTCGGTACGCCGACACCAAGACCGTGGGCGCCATCCTGGTGGGCCTCGCGGTGGTCGCCGTCCTGTTCCGCGTGCGCTCGCGGGTCGTGCTGTTCAACGGCGGCCGCGACGTCGAGTACGAGCTCCGCGGCGCGCTGCTCGCCAAGCTGCACACCCTCGGCCCCTCGTTCTTCCGGCGCATGCCGGTCGGCGAGGTGATGAGCCGCACCACCAACGACCTCGCGCAGGTGCGGCTCCTGTTCGGCTTCGGTGTGCTCAACGTGATCAACACGGCGTTCGCCTACGTCTCGGCGCTCGCGATCATGCTGGGCCTCTCGGTCAAGCTCACGCTGGTCTCGATGGTGGTCTACCCGCCCCTCATGGTGCTCACGCGCAGCTTCAGCCGGCGAATGTTCAAGAGCACCCGCGAGGTGCAAGACGCGCTCGGCATCATGAGCGACCGCGTGCAGGCCAACTTCGCCGGCGTGCGCGTGGTGCGCTCGTTCGCCCTCGAGCAAGAGGAGTCGCGCGCCTTCGAGGCGGTCAACAAGCACTACCTCGAGAAGAGCCTCGACATCGCGCGCGTGCGCGGGTCGATCGGCCCCATGATGGGCATGCTCGCCACCATGGGTACGCTGGTCGTGTTCTGGTACGGCGGCCGCCTCGTCGTGCAGGGAATCCTCTCGCCCGGCGCGTTCGTCGCGTTCCTGAGCGCCCTCGCCCGCCTCGCGTGGCCGACCATGGCGCTCGGGTTCATGCTCTCCATCGTCCAGCGCGGGCGCGCTTCGTACACGCGGCTCGCCGAGGTGTTCGAGGCGGTGCCCGAGGTCGTCTCCGGCGATGCGCCCGCCCCGGCCAAGGTGGCGGGCGCGCTCGCGGTGAAGGATCTGAGCTTCGCCTACGGCGACCGCGAGGTGCTCTCGCGCGTCTCGTTCTCGGTCGAGGCCGGCAAGTCGCTCGCCATCGTGGGGCGCACGGGCTCCGGCAAGACCACCCTCGCCTCCCTGCTGCCGCGGCTGCTCCCCGCGCCCCCCGGCAAGATCTTCCTGGACGGGGTCGACGTGAGCACCCTCCCCCTCACGTCGGTGCGCGGCGCCATCGGCTACGCCCAGCAGGACAGCTTCCTCTTCTCCACCACCGTCGCGCGCAACGTGGGCTTCCCGCTCGACGACCCCGACTCCCCCGCGTCGATCGAGAAGGAGCGCGGCGCGCTCGCCGAGGCGTTCGTGCTCGACGAGGTCGACCGCATGGACGGCGGCATCGACACCGTCGTGGGTGAGCGCGGCGTGCAGCTCTCGGGTGGCCAGCGCCAGCGCATCGCCCTCGCCCGCGCGCTCCTCCGCGAGCCCGCCATCCTCGTGCTCGACGACCCGCTCTCCGCCGTCGACGCCAAGACGGAGTCCGCGATCCTCGAGGCCATCGAGCGCCAGCAGCGCGCGCGCACCGTCCTCCTCATCACCCACCGCGTGGCTGCGGCGCAGCGGTGTAGTCGCATCCTCGTCCTCGACGGCGGTCGCGTCGTCGAGGAGGGGACCCACGCCGAGCTCGTGCAGTCCGGAGGGCTCTACTCGCGGTTTGCCGAGGAGCAGCGCATCGAGGGCGAGCTCGACGCGCTCGCCCAGGCCGAGGTGGCAGAATGAGCGCGACGCCGCGGGCGGTGGTCGCTTCGCCGAAGGGCAAGCAGTCCATCCACGAAGAAGACGCGCTCGGCGAGGCGCTCGATTTCGAGCTGCTGAAGCGCCTGTGGCCGTTCGTGAAGCCGCACGCGCGGCCGCTCCTGCTCTCGATGCTGCTCTTGCCGGTGGTCGCCGTGCTCGTCACGGCCCGGCCGCGCATCATGCAGTGGGCGCTCGACGCCGGCATCGCCCGGCGGGACGTGGGCGTCGTCGACAAGGCCGCGGCGCTCTACTTCGTCGTCGTCGTCGCCGAGCTGTTCCTGCGATTCCTGCAGATCTACGTGATGCAGCTCGCCGGCGCGCGCGCCATGGCCGACCTGCGCAGCAAGGTGTTCGGGTTCCTGCAGAAGGCGCGGCTCGGGTTCTACGACAACCAGCCCGTCGGTCGCCTGGTCACGCGCGTCACCAACGACATCGACGCGCTCGGCGAGCTGTTCGCCACCGGCGCGCTCAACGCCATCGGAGACTTTCTCTCGCTCGCCCTGATCGTGGTGATGATGTTCACCCTGGAGTGGCACCTCGCGACGATCGCGCTGGTCACCCTGCCGCCGCTCGCGCTCGCGGCCAACTTCATCCGCAAGCGCGCGCGGCTCGCCTTCCGCGACATCCGCGGCCGTACCGCGCGGCTCAACAGCTACATGGGCGAGCAGGTGCAGGGCGTGGCGGTCACCCAGGCCTACGGCCGCGAGGAGGCCTGCCGCGAGGAGTTCGACCTCGAGAACGACGGCTACCGCCAGGCCAACCACCAGGCCATCCTCTGGGACGCCACGCTCGACGCCATCGTCGAGGGCGTTTCGATCATCTGCGCGGCGCTCATCCTGTGGTTCATCGGCCTCCGCGGCGTCTCGCTCGGCGCGGCGGTGGTGAGCTTCGGCACCTTCGTCGCGTTCCTCCAGTACCTCGAGCAGTTCTTCATCCCGATCCGCGACCTCACCGCGCGCTACACGGTGCTGCAGTCCGCGATGGCCGGCGCCGAGCGCGTGTTCTCGCTGCTCGACCAGAAGAACATCGACGACGCGCCCGACGGCCTGCCCATCGGCCCCGAGGGCGACCCTTCGTTCGCGGTGGAGCTCGACCACGTCGAGTTCTCCTACAAGAAGGACGTGCCGGTCCTCCGTGGCGTCGATCTCGTGGCCAAGAAGGGCGAACACGTGGCGATCGTCGGCGCGACCGGCGCGGGAAAATCCACCATCGCGGCGCTCGTGCTGCGCCTCTACGAGCGCAACGAGGGCGTGGTGCGCGTGCTCGGCAAGGACGTCCGCGCGTGGGACCCGCGCGAGCTGCGACGCAAGTTCGCCGTGGTCCCGCAGGACGTCTACCTGTTCTCGGGCACCATCGCGACCAACGTCGCCATGGGCGAAGAGGTCGATCTCACCAAGGTCGAGGCCGCGCTCGAGCGCATAGGCTCGCTCGACTTCTTCAAGAACCGCGACCCGCTCGGCCTCGAGGCCAAGGTCGGCGAGCGCGGCTCGGGGCTCTCGACCGGCGAGCGGCAGCTGGTCGCGTTCGCGCGCGCGCTCTACCGCAACCCCGACATCCTCATCCTCGACGAGGCCACGGCGAGCGTCGACAGCGACACCGAGGCGCGGCTGCAGCGGGCGCTCGAGGCCGTCCTCGAGGGGCGCACGGCGATCGTGATCGCGCACCGGCTCTCGACCATCCGCGCCGCCGACCGCGTGGTGGTCATGCACCGCGGCAAGGTCGCGGAGCAGGGCACGCACGACGAGCTGCTCGCCCACGGCGGCCTCTACGCCAAGCTGCACCAGCTGCAGTTCGCCGAGCGCCGGCCCTGACCTGAGCTTAGCCGAGCCAGCGGCGCAGCCAGCCGGTGAACTCGCCGTACCAGTGGAGCGAGTTCTGCGGCTTCAAGATCCAGTGGTTCTCGTCGGGGTAGTGGACGAGCCGCGCCTCGACGCCCTTGGCCACGAGCACCCCGTAGAGCTCGAGGCCGTGGCTGACCGGCACGCGGTAGTCGAGGTCGCCGTGGATCACGAGCATCGGGGTCGCGTAGCCGGCCGAGTGCCGCGCGGGATCGTGCGCGTCGATGCGCGCCAGGTCTGCGCCGCTGCCCCACGGCATGCCGCCGAACTCGAGGTCGGTGCCCTGGGTGACGTCGCTCGCCCACAGCGTGCCGAGGTTGTAGACCGCCGCGTGCGCGATCGCGCAGCGGAAGCGGCTCGTCTGCGTGGCGAGCCACGCCGTCAGGTATCCGCCGTAGGACCCGCCGGCGATCGCCATGCGCGCCGGGTCGACGAACCCGCGCGCCAGCAAGTGATCGGTCGCGAGCAGGATGTCGTCCTTGGGCTTGCCGCCCCAGTCGGCGAGGATCGACCGCGAGAACGCCTCGCCGAACGAAGACGAGCCGTGGAAGTTCACGAGGGCCACCACGTAGCCGAGGCCCGCGATCACCTGCGCGCTCCACCGGAAGTGGAACACGTCGCCGAACGTGCCGTAGGGGCCGCCGTGGATCAGGTGGACGAGCGGGTACTTCTTGGTCGCGTCGAACCCCGGCGGGTAGAGGACCCACATCTGCACGGGATCGCCGTTCGCGCCGGTGAACCGCACGTCCTCCACCGCGGCGAGCGAGCGCCGCGAGAGGATCGGGTCGTTGACGTGGGTGAGCAGCTTCGGCGCGCCGTCGACGACCTCGGCGATCTCGGGCGGCCGCGACAGCGTGGCGTGCTGCACGAGCAGCCGCGCGCCCGCGACGACGAGCCCGTGCGCGGTGCCCTCGCGGCACAGGATGCGGGGCGCCTCGCCGCGACGGAGCTCGAACACCGCGCCGCGCGCCTCCTCCTCGACGCACCCGACGATGCTGCCGTCGTCGCGGAAGCACCACTCGGTGGGCGAGCGGTCCCAGTCCTCGGTCAGCACCTCGGTCTCGAGGGTCGCGCGGTCGAGCAGGCGCAGGCGGATCCGGTCGCCGTAGTAGTCGTCGCGGCGCTGCCCGAAGAGCACCGAGCGACCGTCGGGCGAGTAGCGCGGGAGGCTCGCGTCCGCGGGCACGTCGGGGGTGAGCTCGCGCACCTCGCCGTCGCCGTCGACCGCGACCTCGAAGATCGACCAGCGGGTCTCGCGGTGCGGCGGCGCGCTGCGATTGGCCGCGAACACGACGTGGCGACCGTCCGGCGAGACGTCGTACTGGCCGGGATCCTCCATCAGATCGAACCAGCGGCGGGAGGTGGGTGTGAGATCGCGCACCGAGCCCGAGTCGAGGTCGACGAGGAACAGGTGCGGCACCGCGCCATCGGTGAGCCAGTGGTCCCAGAACCGGTACACGCGCGACTCCGTCACGTGGGCGCGCACGCGCGACTTGGCGCGCGCCTCGAGCAGCGCGCGCGTGGCCTCGACGACGCCGCCCTTGTCGGCCGGCGCGGGCTTGTCGATCGCCTCCTCGAGGACGCCGGCGACGACGACCACGCGGCGCCCGTCGGGCAGGAAGCGGGGGTCCGACACGCCGAGGGGCAGATCGGTGACGCAGCGGGCCTCGCCGCCGTCGAGCGACATGACGTGCAGCTGCCCCGAGGTGGCGCCCGGCCGCTCGCCGCCCGCGCGCGGCGTGCGCACGAACGCGAGGCGGCGACCGTCCGGCGAGACAGTGGGGCTCGAGCTCGACACGTCGTCCGCGGTGAGCGCGACCACGCCCTCTTCGCCCACGCGCACGATCACGTCGTGCCCGCGGTCGGCCTGCACGTCGTACGTCTTGACGGTGGTCAGGATCACGCGGCCGTCGCGCGTGGCGATCGGCGCCCCGACGCGCCGCAGCGCCCAGAGATCCGCGGCGTCGAGGGGGCGTTCCGGTTCGGTCACTGCTTGTAGTCGCCTTCCTTGATGTAGTAGCCGATGGGCCACTGGCGGTACCACGCGCCCTGCACGACGAGCTTGCCGTCGTCCGGGTCGGTCGCGTCGGAGATCTGCCCGACCACGCGCACGAGGCTGCCGGTGCCGACGCGCAGCTCGCCCACGTCGTCCTCGGCGCGGAGCGCGATGGTGGCGTGCACCGTCTCGTGCAGCGTGGGCTTGATGGTGACGCGACAGCTGTCGTCGTCGTACTTGTTCTCGCAGTTGTTGACCTCGTTCAAGGTCGCGATCTTGCCGGTGAGGTACGCGGCGCCGCCAGGCGCGGGCTTGCGCTCGCTGACCACGAGGAAGAAGCGCACCTTGGCGCCCTTCCACTGCTCGGGCTTGAGCTGCGCCATCGGGGCGTCGAGCTCGCGCGCGCCCTCGATCTGCGACTTCTCCTCGGAGTTCGGCACGTAGTTGCGGGCGTGCCCCCACCGCCCGGCCCCGCCACACGCGACGAGCACGGCGGCGACTGCGAAGGAGGAGGCGACGTTTCGGACCGAGGACCAGGTGGGCATCGCGAGCAGGATGCCAAACTCGGGGGGTGAGGTAAACCCGCAGCGCCGCGGGTCGGCGTTGACGCCGTACGTCGCGCCGCCTTGTTCGGACCGTTCACCAGGCAGGGCTTGATTTCGCCAGCTACGGAGCGCAGAACTCCACAGCCAGGCACGTCGAGCTGTCTGGGTCGAGACAGCTGTAGCAATGACCACAACGAATCACGCCACAGGCCGCACCATCTGAGCCGACCACGCAGGTTGTTGAAGACCTGAGCGTACACGTGGAGCCTGCGGGACAGCTCGCTGGCGGGGTGCCGCCCCCAGTGCAGAGGCCTGCTGCAGCGCCGTCGGCCTTTGCGTCCACCGCGCCATCGCCATCGACAGCTGCACCGCTGTCCCCCACACGGTCCGGATCGCCGACCACCTGACCGCCGCAACCCACCATGAGCACGGTGGCGCCGAAGTGCAGCCACACCGAGGACCAGGTGGGCATCGCGAGCAGGATGCCAAACTCGGGGGGTGAGGTAAACCCGCAGCGCTGCGGGAGCCGAGCGGAGTAAGCTGCGCGCCGCCGCATGTCCGCCTTCGCTCGCCGGATCGCCTGGGCGATCCTCCTCGTCCGCCTGGGGCTCTTCGACCGCCTCGAGGTGCTGCGCGCCAAGAGCATCAACGATTACGGCTCGTTCCACGCGGCGGCCATGGCGATTCGCAAGGGCCTGGATCCCTACACGCCGGACGATCTGCAGCGCGCGGCCCACCTCTCGGGGCTGCCGGCCGTCCACCCGTATTTCTACCCGCCGTTCCTCGCCGAGCTCCTGCAGCCCCTCACGCACTACCGGGTGCTGCACGCGCGCCTCCTCTGGTTCTGGATCACGGCCGCCTGCTTCGTGGCGACGGTGGCGCTCCTGCAGCGCTGGGTCTCGCGCCGCAACGAGGTCGCGGGCACCGCCTTCGTGGTCGCCGTGTGCGCGCTCTGGCCGCTGCGCTCGACCAACATGATGGCGCAGGTCAACGCGGTCGTCCTCGTGCTGCTCGCGGCCTGGTGGGTCGGGCGCGACAAGAGCCCGTGGGCCGGGGTGTTCCTCGGCGCCGCGGCGGCCATCAAGATGAGCCCCGCGCTGCTCGTGCTGGTGCCGCTCACCGAGAAGCGGTTCCGCGAGGCGGCGGTGGTGACCCTCAGCGGCGGCGTGCTCGTCCTCGGCTCGTGCGCGCTCATCGGCGCCCACGGCATGCGCTTCCTCGGCGACGTGCTGCTCGGGTTCCTGCCGGGCCACCGCTACCACGGGCTGCGGGTCCCGATCGATCTGCTCGGCAACCACTCGCTCGGCGCCCTCGCCTACTGGATCTTCGACCGCGGCGAGCCCTGGGCCGATCCGCTCAAGCTCTCCCCGAAGGCCGCCCAGTTCCACCTCGCCGCGGTCGCGACGCTGCTCGCCGGGTTCGCCCTCGCCACCTGGCGCGGTGCCACGCGCGAGGGCCGGGCGGCGGCGCTGGTGGTGATCATGATCCTCGCGCCGACGTTCGCGTTCGAGCACCACGTCTCGTTCGTGGTGCTCCCCATCGCCCTCGTCGTGGCACTCGTGTCGCGGGGCGCGCTCCGCTCGCCGCTCACGTGGCTCGTACTCCCGGCGCTCGCGCTCCTGACCGAGCACGAGGCGTCGTTCCTACCGCCCGCCGGCGCCACGCCGAAGGTGATCGCCATCGCCCACATGTCGAAGCTCGTGCCGCTGCTGGTGCTCTACGTCGCCGCGCTGCTGGCCCGCGACAGGCGCGTGTACGGCGCCTAGAACGCGAGGTGGAAGCTCGCGCCGGCGAAGCTCGGCGACACGATCGGCACCACCATGGCCTCCATCGAGGGCTTCGGGGGCTCCTTGCTCGGCGCGGGCTTGCTCGGCTCGAGGCCCATGACCGGGGTCTTCGGGCGATCGAAGGCGAACAAGAAGATGCCGGTCGTGGCGAGGGCCGCGCCCACGCCGAAGCCGATCATCGCGCCCAGCTTCCAGCGGTCGCGGGCCGCGCGGGCGTCCTCGTAGTCGGCGAGCCGGCCGGGGGAGATGTTGCCCACGGCCTTCTCGTCGAGCACCCCTTGCGCGTCGCTCTGCTTGCCGAGCGCGAGCACGGTGAACACCCCGCCGGTGACGATGGCGCCCGCGGCGAAGCCGAGCACCACGTACGAGGCGGTGCGCTGGGCCGAGGTCGAGAGCTGCGGGTCGAGCTTCTGGCTCTCGCCGCGCACGAGATCGACCTCCTTGGTCCACGCGAGCGAGCCGTTCTTCATGACCGCGACGAAGTGGCGCCCGTGGGTCGACGGGATCGGTGTGGTCAGCGGCGCGACCCCGACCACGCGGCCGTCGATCGTGATCTCGGCGCCGGACGGGGCGTGGATCTCGAGCAGCGCGGGCTTCTCCTTGAGGGTGAGATCGACCGCGACGAGACCGCCGTCGAGCACCTGGATCTCGCGCTTCTCGTCGTCGTGGCCCTTGGCCGAGACGACGACCGTGTGCTTGCCCGGCTTCACCTCGCCGATGAACGGCGCCTCGCTGGTGCTCGCGCCGTCGAGCGACACCACGGCCCCCGTGGTGGGCGAGGTGACCATCACGCGCGCCGCCTGCTTCACGGCCGGCGCGGCGCTCGGCGCGGGCATGCCCTTGGCTTTCATCGCGTCGAGCAGGGGCTCGAGCTCCGAGAGCGCCTGCACCGCGTCGGCGCGACGGCCTCCGCTCGGCACCTCGGCGAGGTACTGGCGGAAACCCTTCACCGCGGCCTCGAGGCGCGTCGGGTCCTTGTCGATCACGTATTGCTTGCGCTGCGCCTGGGCGAGCGAGAACAGGATCGCCGGCTTGGGGGCGATCTTGTAGGCCTCCTCGAAGGCCTGGATCGCCGGGAGGTACTGCCCGAGCGAGTAGGCCTGCGCGCCGGCGTTGAACAGCGCCTTGGCCTTGTCGAGGTCTTCCTTCGACTGCGCATGCACACGCTCGGCGGACACGAGCACGGGGGTGGTGATCGACAGCGCGGCGAGCAGGAGCAGGGATCGTTTCACGGCTTCCTCGCGAGGCCCGGGTAGACGGTGATGCGCCCGCCGTTGGCGACGAGCAGGTCGGGGATGCCGTCGCCGCTGACGTCGCCGGCGGCCACGGCCTGCCCTCCCGCGACGTCGGGGATGGCGGTCGCCACGAGGGCCCGCTTGTCGGTTCCGCCGCTGAGCACGTAGACGTTGCGATCGGTGACGCCCAGGAGGACCGTGGGCAACGCACCCTTGAAGTCGAGCACGGCGAACCCACGCCACTTACCGGTGGGTGCCTCGAGTACCAGCGGCGAGCCGAGCGTGCCGACCCCGTCGTTCCAGAACACCACCAGCTTGCCGCTGGGGCGGGCATCGAGGTAGGCGACGCCGTCCTTCTTGCCGTCACCGTCGAGGTCGACGATGGCGAGATCGGAGGCGGGGCCCGCGTTGGCCTTGTCGATCGGGATCGCGGGGCCGGCGAGCAAGCTCTCGGTGGGCGCGCCCGGCCCCGGTGACTTCACCTTGCCCATCTTGCCGATCACCACGGCCATGCCGGAGCCCCCTTCGCGGGGCAACAGGGTGACGAGCTCGTCGATGCCGTCGCCGTCGAGGTCACCGGTGGCGCTGTGGACCGTGATGCCGAACTCGGCGACGGGGACGACCCCCTTGACCAGCTCGCTCATGCCCGCGTTGCTGAGCAGGGGGTTCGCGGCGCGAACGGGCGCGTACCACACCCGCGGGAGCACGAGCCCCTTGCCGAAATCGTTGGCCTGTTCGCCGGCGAAGGCCCCGATGTCGGGCAGGGGGTCGCTGTCGAACTTGCCGACGGCGACCGACAGGGGCATGCCCGACACCGGGCGCGTCCCGTCCGTGTTCGACAGGCCGAACGGCGAGAGCAGCTGTCGGTTCCCGTCACCGTCGAGCGCGGTGATCTGGTCACCGTCGCGCACGTAGATCACGCCGAGTTCGGACATCTCGTCGGCGCTGTCGAACTTGCCGGCGAGGATCTGCTTGATGCCGGGGAAGCCACCCAGCGGGAGGGGACTCTCGGGCGCGCCCGCCGGCCGACCGAACGAGACGGAGACCTCGTCGTCGCCGTCTTCGCCGGAGCCCAGCTCGGCGAACGCGAGGTCGTTGATGAGATCGCCGTCCAGATCGCCGACGGAGAGGTGCGCGACGGGAAAGTCGGTCGCGATCTTGCTCGGGTTCAGCTCGCCGCTCGGCGTGCCGTTGTAGAAGTCGATGTCGAGGCCGGCGTTGTAGGCACCGACGACGTCGGGAATGCCGTTGCCGTTCAGATCGGCGACCACGGCCGACGTCCAGTCGCCGCTCAGCTTCTGGGCGAGCACGGTGCCACTCAGGTCGATGCTGAGACCGGATTGCACGACCTTGGTGACGCGGACCACGGCGGCGGGGAACGCTGCGCTCTTGCCGAGCACCATGAGCGGGCCACCGAACTTCTTGGAGGCGGCGCTCTCGACGGCGAGCGGGAGGGGGCAGGGCTGGAAGTCGAACGCCTCGCACCGCAGCTTGGCGATGTCGGTCCCTGGCGACAGGTCGACCCGCCCCGCGAACGTGCCGTCGCCCCGACCGAACGCGATCATCGAGCCCTCGGGGCCGCCGACCAGCAGGTCGAGGTGACCGTCGCCGTTCAGGTCCGCCGCGGTGAGCCCGATCGCCGTCGCTCCCCCGGGCAGCGTGAGCGCCTTCTTCGGCAGCGCCTCGGGGACCTTCCGGAAACTGCCGTCGTCTTCGCAGAGCGAGAGGATCTGCAGCTGGGCGTCGCCTTTCCACCCGTAGATGATCTCTTCACACGAGGACGACTCGATGAAGTTGCCCGCGAGCGGCAGCCCCACGAGCTCGGAGGGGCTCCTCGTGAGACCGGAGAAGACCTTCGCGCCGGGGTCGGCCGACTGCGAGCCGAGCGTGACGAACTTGGTGGGCTTGCCGCCGATCAGCGCGTCCACGAACAGGATCGCTGCCTCGCCGTAGGGCGCCAGCACCGGCTCCTTGATGCCCTTGGCGATGATGGCCGTGAGGCTCGACTTGGGCGGGAACGGGAAGCGCCCGAAGGCCTGCGGCTCGAGGGTGCGATCGCCCACGCCGAGGAAGACGTTGATCCCGGAGTAGGCGGCGATGACGAGATCGTCCAGGCCGTCGCCGTTGACGTCGCCGACGGCTGGCTGGAAGCCGAGGGTCGGCAGGGAGAGCGAGCGAGGCGTGTTCTGCAGGTTGTCGAAGTAGAAGACGCGCGCCCCGCTGACCTGCAGCAGGTCGGGCTTCGTGGACGCCACCACGTCCTTGCGACCGTCGCCGTCGAAGTCACCGAGCGCCATGTGCCCGGCGCTCGCCTCGAAGCTGATCGCCGCTTCACCGAACTGACCCGTGGGCTTCTGACAGATCCCCTCGGCCGCACCGCACACATACCCCGCTGGGCACGTGGGCTGCTTGCCATCCGCGGTCTTGGTGCAGTCGAAGCGGCACGCGAACACCTCGTCGGAAGAGCGACAGCGGCCGCCACTGGCCGCGAACGTGTCGCACTCCTCGCCGGACTCGATGATCCCGTTGCCGCACTGCCCGGCCGGGACGTCGGGCAAGGAAGTGCACGCACCCCCGAACGAATACAGCGTCGCCGCGACCACGCCGAGGAGCGCGCCTCGCAGGTTGCGGGGCGCGAGTGAGTGGTTCTGCATCAGAACGGGTTCTCCAGGTCTTTGTTGATGTTCCCGCCGCCGACCTTGCCGGCCGGCACGAGGAGGATCTTGAGCGGCACGCCCTGCTCGGGCAGGACGTCGAGCTTCTTCTCGACGAAGCCGGGCGCGGCCACGCGCAGCACCGACTTCTCGCCCTTGGGCAACGGGTAGGTCCCGGGCCCGACGCCGAGCTTCACCTCGGCGCCGCTGCCGGTGGTGGCGAAGATCTCGGCCGTCTTGGGGATGCCCTCGACCTTCACGTCGATCTTCGCGACCGGCGCCGGGGGCGTGCTCACCGAAGGCGCGGGCGCCGAGGAGGCGACGGGCACCGAAGCGACCGGCTTGTCGGCCTTCTCGGACGGCTTCACCGATGCGGCTGCCGCGGGTGCGGGCTCCTTCCCTCCCCCCTTCAGCGCGAAGACCCCCGCGCCGACCGCCACGCACGCGAGCAGCGCGACGCCCACGAACATCGGGGTCTTGCTCGCCTTGCTCGGCGGCGGGGCCAGCGCGGAGGGCGCCATCGCGAGCTCGGTGATCGAGGGCTTGTTCAGGGTCTGGGCCTGGATGGTGGCGCCGGTGCTCGTGCCCCGGCCGCCGGGCCCGCCACCGATCGCGCCGAGGTCGATCCCCGACGCGATGGCCGCGGCCTCGATCGCATCGAGCGCCGCGGTGATGGTCCGGGGCCGCTTGTCGGGCTCCTTCTCCACCATCGCGAGGATGGGCGCGTCGAGCGCGACGGGCAGGTCGGGGGCGATCGACGAAGCGGCCGGCGGGGGCACCGACACGTGCTTCATCATGATGTCCATCATCGTCTCGCCGTCGAACAAGAGGTGCCCGGTGAGGACGCGGTGGATCATCACGCCGAACGCGTAGATGTCCGTGCGGTGGTCGACGCCGACGCCGCGGCACTGCTCGGGAGACATGAAGTACGGCGTGCCGATCTGCAGGCCGGTGCGGGTCTTGGCGCTCGTGTCACCCGGCTTGCCGGAGAGCTTGGCGATGCCGAAGTCGAGGAGCTTGGGGAAGATCGTGCCGTCCTCGTTCTTGCCGAGGAAGATGTTCTCTGGCTTCAGATCGCGGTGGACGATGCCCTTCTCGTGCGCGGCGTCGAGCGCGCGCGCGACCGGCCGCAGGATGGGGAGGGCCGTCGCGAGGTCGAGGCGCGGCGTGCGCTCGAGGAGCGCGTCGAACGGCTCGCCCTCGAGGATCTCCATGATGTAGTACTGCCGCCCGTCGGAGAGCTGCCCGAACGCGAAGATGTCGATGATGTTGCGGTGGCGGATCTGGTTGACCGCGCGGGCCTCGCTGACGAAGCGCGCGACCATCTCGTGGTTCGACGACATCGCCCGGTTGAGGACCTTGATCGCCGCCGTCTTGCCGATCAGCGGGTGGTTCGCGCGGTAGACCGTGCCGAAGCCGCCTTCGCCGAGCTTCTTCTCGATGACGTACTCGCCGACCTGGGTCCCGCCGGGGAGATCCTCGTCCGGCGCGACGTTGGGGATGTCCCCCGCGCTGATCGTTGCGTCGTGTTCCGCGCCCATGTGGGGTGACAGCGTAACCGGCTACGCGCCCATCGTCACGAAAACGCGCTGCGTCGTGCGCCCGAGGCCTTGCCGGGCAGCGCCGCCCAATCTACCCCGCGCCGTTCATGAAGGTGGCGTGGCTGTTCCCGGGTCAGGGGTCGCAGGTGGTGGGGATGGGCAAGGCGCTGGCCGAGGCCTCGCCCGCCGCGCGCGACGTGTACGCGCGCGTCGACGCCGCGCTGGCTGGCGAGCCCACGTTCACGGGGCTGCTCTCGCGCCTCTGTTTCGAGGGCCCGGAGGCCGAGCTCACCCTCACCGCCAACACCCAGCCGGCGATCGTCGCCACGTCGATCGCGCTCCTGGCGGCGCTCCGCGAGCGCCACGGGGATTCGCTCCCGACGCCGGCGTTCGCCGCCGGGCACTCGCTCGGGGAGTACGCGGCCCTGGTCGCCGGTGGCGCGCTCTCGGTCGAGGACGCGTGCGTGGTCGTGCACCGCCGCGGGCGCGCCATGCAGGAGGCCGTGCCGGCCGGCGTCGGCGCGATGAGCGCGGTGATGGGCGCGGACGCGGGCGTCGTCGAGGAGGTGTGCCGCGAGGCCGCCGCGGCCACGGGCGAGGTG
>JAEUKC010000068.1:0-3136 GCA_016794445.1 Myxococcales bacterium | reverse complement strand
CACCTGCTCATGTCCGGCTTCCTCGTGCTGCTCTGCATGAAGCAGCCCGACTTCGGCAGCGCCGTCGTGCTCCTGCTCCTCACGTTCACCATGCTGTTCGTGGCGGGCGCGAAGGTCGGCTACATCATGGGCGCGCTGCTGATCGGCAGCGTGGCCGGCGCGGCCGTCGTCCGCTTCCGCGAGTACCGCTGGCAACGGGTCGTCGCCTGGCTCGAGATGGAGGCCCACCGCCAGGACCTCGCCTACCAGCCGTTCCAGGCGCGCATGTCGTTCGGCTCGGGCGGCGCGTTCGGCCTCGGCCTCGGCAAGGGCCTCCAGATCCTCTACCTGCCCGAGGCCCACACCGACTTCGTCGGCGCGGTCATCGGCGAGGAGCTCGGGTTCGTCGGCGTGGCCATGCTCTGCCTCGCTTACGTCACGCTGGTCTCGCGCGGGATCCGCTCGGCGTTCAAGGCCCCCGACGACTACGGCACCTACCTCGCGTTCGGCATCTCGACGCTCTTCGCGCTGCAGGCGCTGATCAACCTCGCCGTCGCCATGTCGCTCCTGCCGACCAAGGGCCTCACCCTGCCGTTCATCTCGTTCGGCGGTTCGTCGCTGCTGGTCAACGCGATCGGCGCGGGCGTCCTGCTCAACGTGTCGCGCCACGCGACCGAGGCCACGGCTGGCGCCGGCGCGCACGAAGCCCCTACCCAAGGAGCCCCCGCGTGAGGCCGATCCTGCTCGCGGGCGGTGGCACCGGCGGCCACGTGTTCCCCCTCCTCGGCCTCGTCGAGGAGGGCTTCGCCGTGCGCGCCCGCGAGGCCGAGTGCGTGTTCGTCGGCACCGAGAAGGGCCTCGAGGCCAAGGTGGTCCGCGCGCGGGGGCACCGCCTCGAGACGCTCGCCATCGAGCCCCTCAAGGGGCGCTCCGTGTTCGGCGCGCTGCGCGGTGGCGCCATCGCCGCGGCCGCGACGGGGCAGGCCTTCGGGCTCCTGCGGCGCGTTCGTCCCGGGCTCGTCGTCTCGATCGGCGGCTACGCGGCGGGCCCGGTGGCGCTCGCGGCATCGGCGCTCGGGATCCCTCTCGCGCTGCTCGAGCCGAACCGCGTGGCCGGCTTCACCCAGCGCCTCCTCGGCCCGCTCGCCAGGCGGATCTACGTCGCCTTCCCTGAGCTGCTCGGGTCGGTCGGCAGCAAGGGCCGCGCGCTCGGGATCCCGCTCCGCGCGGGCTTCTCGCCGGCTCCTTCCCCGGCGCGCGCGCAGGGCGAGCCGCTGTCGATCCTGGTCATGGGCGGGAGCCAGGGCGCCGAGCACCTGAACCGCACGCTGCCCGCCGTGTTCGGCGCGCTCGTCGCCGACGGCCACGAGCTGACCGTGCTCCACCAGGCTGGCCGGGGCCGCGCCGAGCCGGTCCGCGAGGCGTACGCGCGCGTCGACGCGCCGATCACCGTGACCGAGTTCATCGACGACGTCCCCGCGCAGGTCCGCGCGGCCCACCTCGTCGTGTGCCGCGCCGGCGCGCTCACCTGCGCCGAGCTGTGCGCCATCGGCCGCGCCGCGGTGCTCATCCCGTATCCGCACGCCGCCGACGACCACCAGGCGAAGAACGCCGAGGCGCTCGCCGAGGCCGGCGCGGCAGTGGCCCTCCGCCAGGAGCACGCCACGGTGCACGCGCTCGTGCACGCGATCGCCGAGCTCTCCACCGACGATGGGAGGCGCGTCGACATGGCTGATCGTGCGCGGGCCCGCGGCGTGCCCGACGCGGCGCTGCGCATCGCCGACGACGTGCTCCCGCTCCACCTCGACCGGAGGGCTGCTTGATGTTCCGCGGACGCGTTCGCCACGTGCACTTCGTCGGCGTCGGTGGCATCGGCATGAGCGGGATCGCCGAGATCCTCCGCTCGCTCGACTTCGACGTCTCGGGCTCCGACCTCAAGGCCTCCGACGTCACCCGGCGCCTCGAGGGCCTCGGCGTGCGCGTCGACCTCGGCCACCGCGCGGAGAACGTGCAGGGCGCCGACGTGGTCGTCATCTCCAGCGCGGTGCGCCCCGACAACCCCGAGGTGCTCGAGGCGCGGGCCAAGGAGACCCCGGTCATCCAGCGCGCCGAGATGCTCGCCGAGCTCATGCGCCTCAAGCACGGCGTCGCCATCGGCGGCTCGCACGGCAAGACCACCACGACCTCGCTCGTCGCCACCGTGCTCCGCGCGGCGGGCCTCGACCCGACCGTGGTCGTGGGCGGCAAGGTCAACGCGCTCGGGTCCAACGCGCGGCTCGGGCAGGGGGACATCCTGGTCGCCGAGGCCGACGAGTCCGACGGCTCGTTCCTGCGCCTCACCCCCACCATCGCGGTGGTCACCAACATCGACCCCGAGCACCTCGACCACTACGGCACGTTCGACCGCCTGTCGCAGGCCTTCGTCGACTTCGTCGAGCGGGTGCCGTTCTACGGGCTCGGCGTGCTGTGCCTCGACCACCCGCACGTGCAGGCCATCCTGCCGCGGATCCGCCGGCGCCACGTGACCTACGGGCTCTCGGCCGCCGCCGACTACCGCGCGTCGCACGTGCGCTTCCACGGCCTCTCCACGAGCTTCCAGGTCTCGCGGTTCCGCGGCGACCACCTCGGCGAGTTCACCGTCCGCATGCCGGGGCAGCACAACGTGCTCAACACGCTCGCGGCGATCGCCGTGGCCGACGAGCTCGAGTGCCCGCTCGACCTCGTGCGCGACGCGCTCGCCTCGTTCGGCGGCGTGCAGCGGCGCTTCACCATCGTCGGCGAGGTCGACGGCATGGTGCTGGTCGACGACTACGGCCACCACCCCGCCGAGATCGAGGCAACCCTCGACGCCGCGCGCCGCGCCTACGACGCCGGGCAGCACCGGATCGTCGTCGCGTTCCAGCCCCACCGCTACTCGCGCACCGCCGCGCTCATGCCGGAGTTCGCGCGCGCGTTCAACCGCGCCGACGTGGTGCTGGTGGCCGACGTGTACGCGGCCGGCGAGGACCCGATCCCGGGCGCCTCGGCCGAGGAGCTCGCCAGGAACATCCGCGCCCACGGCCACCACGACGTGACCTACGTCGGCCCGCGCGCCGCGGTCACCGAGCGGCTCGAGGCCCTCGTGCGCCCTGGTGACATCGTCATCGCCCTCGGCGCC
>JAEUKC010000061.1:0-20185 GCA_016794445.1 Myxococcales bacterium | reverse complement strand
CCGTCGTGGCCGCCTTCGCCGACGTGGACGCCGGAGGCGAGGCCATCCCGCGCGCCCTCGAGACCTTCGCTCGTCTCGCGCGCGTCGACCTCTGCTCCGTGGGCCTCTTCTCGCGCGATGGCGCCCACCTCGAGACCCAGCACACCTGGCCGCTGCTCGAGAACGTGCCGCCGCCCGCCATGCCGGTCGCCGAGTTCGCGTGGACCGACCGCCAGATCCGCGCTCTCCAGCCCGTGCACGTCCCGCGCACCGCCGATCTCCCCCCCGAGGCCGTGGGCGAGCGCGCGGCCAGCGCCGCCGTCGGCGTGCGCTCGATGCTCCTAATCCCCCTCGTGCAACGCGGCCAGGCCATCGGCTACCTCTCGTGTGGCACGATCCACGCCGAACGCACGTTCGGTGACGACGAGATCGCCATCGCGCGGTCCGTCGCCGACCTCCTCGCCGGCGCGCTCGTCCGCGCGCGCACCGAGCGCGACTGGGCCCGCCTCTTCGACTGCTTTCGCGGCATCGGGGCCGACACCAGCGAGAACCTCGCGCGCCTCACCGTGTTCGCCAAGGACGTCGTCGGCGCCACGTTCGCGCGCTACGTGCGCCGCGATGACAAGGGCGAGGGCAGCGCCCTCTGCGACGAGATCCTCCGCGGTCCGACCGATCGCCTCGTCACCCAGCACGATCTCTCGGCCTTCGCCGCCGATCCCGAGATCCTGGCGCACGGGATCGGGTCGTTCGTCGGCCGCGTCATCGTCGTCGAGGGGGCGCGCGTCGGCGCGCTCTGCCTCGGCTTCGTGCGTGCGTTCACCCCGACCAGCGAGCAGGTGCGGCTGCTCGAGGCCGTCGCCGACGCCCTGGCCGTCGAGGAGGTGCGGGCCGCGGCCCAGCGCGCCCTGCAGCACACCCTGGCCGAGCTCGAGGCCGTGCTCGAGTCCACCGCCGAGGGCGTGCTCGTCGCCGACCGTACCGGCGTGCCCCTGCGCCAGAACCGGCGCTTCCTCGAGATCTGGGGCGTCCCCCCCGAGATCCTCGGCGACCTCGAGGCGATGGGGCGACACCGCCTTTCGCAGCTGAAGGACCCGTTCGCCTACCTCACCAGGATCGCCGATCTCTACGACGACGCGACGAGCACCGACGACTCCACCCTCGAGATGCTCGACGGGCGGACGCTGGAGCGCACCTCGGTGCCGTTCCTCGTCGACGGCCAGCACCGCGGGCGGGTGTGGACCGTGCGCGACGTGACGGCGACCGTGCGGCGCGAGGAGGAGCTGCGCCACGCGCTCGCCCTGCTCGAGGCGACGTTCGAGGCCACGGCCGACGGGCTGCTCGTCGCCGACCGACGGGGCCAAGTGCTGCGCGAGAACCGCCGCCTGCAGGAGATGTGGCGCACCGACTCCGCGCCCGGCGACGACCCGCAGGAGCTGGCCCGCCGGCGCCTGTCGCTCGTCGAGGAGCCGTTCGCGTTCGTCCAGCAGCTCGTCGAGCTCTACGCCGACGAGTCCAGCGAGGTGTTCGGCACCGTGCGCTTCCGCGATGGGCGGGTGTTCGAGCGCTACTCGCTCCCGCTGAAGGTCGCGGGAGAGTCCATCGGGCGGGTGATGAGCTACCGCGACGTCACGGAGCGCGTGCGTCGGGACGAGGCGCTCGGTCAGACCATGGCGCTCCTCGAGGCCACGTTCGAGGCCACCGCCGACGGCGTCCTGGCGGTCGATCTCGAGGGCCGCCCGCTGCGGTTCAACCGTCACCTCCTCGAGCTGTGGCGGGTGCCCGAGGGCGTGGATCCGACCGACATCCACGCGCTCCGGGCCGCGGCGCGGACCGTGCCCGATCCGAAGCCGCTCGTGGCCGAGTGGGAGCGGCTCTGCGCCGACCCCGACACCCGCGAGTCCTCGACCGTGCACCTCTCCGACGGCGGCGTCCTCGAGCGACACTCCGTGCCGCTGTGGGTCGGCGGCCGCCACGCGGGCCGCGTGTTCACCTACCGCGAGGTCACCGAGCGGGTGCGCGCCGAGTTCACCCGCTCGCTGCTGGCGACCGCCGTCGATCAGGCGGGCGAGGCCGTCGTCGTCACGGCCCGCGACGGGACGATCGAATACGTCAACCCCGCCTTCGAGCGCATGTCGCTGCACAAGGCGGAGGACGTGCGGGGCAAGAGCCCCCGGATCCTCAAGAGCGATCGTCACGAGCCGGACACGTACGCCGAGATGTGGCGGACGATCCTCGGGGGAGACGTGTGGTCCGGCCGCCTCGTGAACCGCCGCGCAGACGGCACCTCGTTCGAGGTCGACGAGGTGATCGCGCCGGTGCGCGCCGCGGACGGCACCATCACCCATTTCGTCGCCCTCCTGCACGACGTCACGCGCGAGCACCAGCTCGAGGAGGAGGTGCGTCAGGCGCAGAAGATGGAGGCGGTGGGTCGCCTCGCCGGCGGCATCGCCCACGACTTCAACAACCTCCTGACGGCGGTGATCGGTTACGCGGAGCTGATCGCGAGCGCGCTGCTCAGGGGCGAGCGCGTCAACGAGGAGATCGACGAGATCCTCCGCGCCGCCAAGCGCGCCGCCAGCTTGACCCAGCAGCTCCTCGCGTTCAGCAGGAGGCAGGTCCTCAAGCCGCGCGTGCTCGACCTCAACGATGTGGTCACCGGGCTCGCGCGCATGCTGCGTCGCCTCATCCCCGAGAACGTCTCCATCCACGCCGCGCTCGACCCCACGGTCAAGCCGATCAAGGCCGACCCGGGGCAGATGGAGCAGGTGATGTTGAACCTGGCCATCAACGCGCGCGACGCGATGTCGGGCACCGGACAGCTCACCCTCGCGACCGAGGCCGTGACCCTGCAGCGCACCACGCTCGTCGGGCACGATGGGGTGCCCCCGGGCGAATACGTGCGTCTGTCGGTGCGCGACACCGGCCACGGCATGGACGCGGCCACGCTCGCGCACGTCTTCGAGCCGTTCTTCACCACCAAGGGCGTGGGCAAGGGGACGGGCCTCGGCCTCGCCACCGTCTACGGCATCGTGCGCCAGAGTGGTGGCGCCATCCAGGTGCGGAGCACGGTCGGGCAGGGGACCACGGTCGAGATGCTGTTCCCGACCTGCGCGCCGGCCACCGAGGGCGTCGGCGCGAGGCCGTCGCCGGTGCCGGTCTCGCAACCCGCCCGCACCCTGCTCCTGGTCGAGGACGAGAAGAGCGTGCGTGCCGTCGTGTCCAAAGTGCTCCGGGCGTCGGGGTATCGGGTCCTCGAGGCCAGCGACGGGTTCGAGGCCCTCTCGATCGTGAGCCAGCACCTCTCGACGCTGGACGCGCTCATCACGGACGTCGTCATGCCGCGGATGAGCGGGCCGGAGCTCGTCGCGCGGGTGTGCGCGGAGCGGCCCTCGCTGCCCGTGCTCTTCATGTCGGGACACGTGGACGCCGCGGTGTCGGGGCACGAGCTACCGACGGGCGCGGCGTTCCTCCCGAAGCCGTTCGAGCCGGACACGCTGCGCCGCGCGGTCCACAACCTGCTGTCACCGCGCGTGGACACGCCGAGACCGCACCGCGACGCGTGAGGCCTCGATGCGTGGCATCACGTCCCGAATCACTGGCCTTCAGTTCACGAGTGCGTCGACCGCGGCGACGCGCGCCTTGTCCCACGCGAGCGCGAGCGCGTTGTCGTCGAGCCCGAGGCGCGCCGCGAGCATGTCGCGGGACGGGATGAGCTCGGTGGAGGGGATCCCCGGCGCCGAGACGTCCTGGGCGAGGTGCTCGCCCATCGCGATCGAGGCCACGAGCCACTCTAGGCCGCCGGGCGGCGAAGCGGGACGCGCCACCGCGGCCCGCACGTCCCCGGGCAAGTTCCACAGCGTCGCGACGCGCGCGGTCAGGCGCGCGTGCATGCCGTCCACGACCGGCCACACGAGCTCGAACGCGGGTGGGTGGCGCACGCGATCGGTCAGCGCGATCAGCGCGGCGGCGATGCCCGCGTCGTGCAGCAGGCCGGCGAGGAAGGCCGTGTCGCCGTCCTTCTTCGCCGCGTCCGCGAACACCCGCGCGGCCTGCGCGGTCGCGACGCTGTGCTGACGGAGGAGCGTCATCGGCACCTCGTACCCGGGCGCGCGGAACACGCGCTGGGACATCGCGGCGACGAGGACGATCTGACCGAGGGTCTTCTCGCCGAGGCGGACCAGGGCCTCGCGGAGGTTCTTGGGGGGCTGTCCGCGGCTGTACGCGGCCGATCCGGCGATGCGCATCGTGGTGGCCGTGAGGATCGGGTCCTTCTCGAGGGTGCGGAGGAACGGTCGTACAGTGAAGCCGGCGCGACGCGAGAGGCTCATCAGCTCCAGGGCCACGTCGGGGAGGACCGGGGGTCGGTAGGTCGGTGACTCGAACAGATCGACCAGCCTCTGTTCGAGCGCCACGGATTCCTGCAGAGCGGAGGGTGGGGGCATCGGAACACAGAACGGCCCATGCGCAGAGCTCCGGATGGCCGAACAGCGTCAATTTCCCCCACCCGTCGACACGACCAATCGTCCCGTGCGGAGCTGCGCTCGAGGGGCCGCGCTAGATCCCCACGATGCGGCCGCTGCCTCGCGCCGATCTCAAGGTCGGGTTCGCGTGCAACAACCGCTGTGTGTTCTGCGCGCAAGGCGACAAGCGTTCGGACTGTCCCACCCTCCCGCTGGAGGAGCTGGTTCGCCGCCTCGGCCTCGTGCGCGACCGTAGCCAGGGGCTCGTGCTCACGGGCGGCGAGCCCACCGCGCACAAGGAGCTCATGGCGCTCGTCCGGGCCGCGCGCGCGATGGGCTTCGACCCGATCCAGATCCAGACCAACGGCCGCATGCTCAGCTATCCGCGCGTCGTCGAGCGCCTCCTCGCCGCGGGGGCGCGGGAGTTCTCGCCCTCGCTGCACGGCTCGACCGCGCTGGTGCACGAGGGCCTCACGCGCGCCCCGGGCAGCTTCGCGGAGACCGTCGAGGGCATCCGAAACGTGGTCGCCGCAGGCGCGGTGGTGGTCACCAACTCGGTGATCACCCGCGCGAACCTGCACGATCTCCCAGCGCTGGTCGCGCTCCTGGCCTCGCTCGGGGTGCGGCACGCGCAGCTCGCCTTCGTGCACCCGGTCGGCACCGCCGAGGTGGAGTTCGACGCCGTCGTGCCGCGCCTGCCCACCGTCGTCGAGCCCGTGCGCGCGGCCCGCGCGGTGGCGCGCGCGGCGTCGATGCGGCTCGTCACCGAGGCCATCCCGTATTGCTTCCTGCGCGGCATGGAGGAGCTCGCGGTCGAGGACGACATCCCGCTCACCACCGTGGTCGACCTCGACGGTCGCGTCGGCGATCACTCGCGCTGGCGCGAGGTCGAGGGCAAGGCGCACGGCCCTCCCTGCGGGCGCTGCGCGCGGCGCGAGGCGTGCGAGGGCCCGTGGCGCGAATACCCCGCGCGCTTCGGCTGGGACGAGTTCGTCGGTTTCTAGGATTCACGAGCAAGCCGCGGAGTGTGGAGGCACAGTCGGGGACCTACCGTCCCTCCATGACCCCCGCTACCGACCTGTCCATGGCCGTCGAGACCGATCCCCGCTGGGCCGCCGTGCGCGCCCGCGATCGCACGGCCACCTTCTTCTACTCGGTCGCGACGACCGGCGTGTACTGCCGTCCGTCGTGCGGCGCGCGGCTCGCGCGACCCGAGAACGTCGCGTTCCACGCCTCGGCGAGCGAGGCCGAGCGCGCGGGCTTTCGCGCGTGCAAGCGCTGCAAGCCCGACCGAGAGGGCGTCGATCCGAAGGTGCGCGAGGTCACCGCGCTCTGCCGGCTCCTCGAGGCGAGCCCCGAGCCACTGACGCTCGACGCCCTCGCGCGCCACGTCGGGTGGAGCCCGTTCCACACCCACCGCACCTTCAAGGCGGTCACCGGGCTCACGCCGCGCGCGTACGCCGCGGCCCATCGCGAGAGCCGGGTCCGGGAGGGGCTGCGCGCCCGGGCGAGCGTCACCGAGGCCATCGTCGACGCGGGGTATTCCTCGTCGAGCCGCTTCTACGAGCGCTCACAGGAGCTCCTCGGCATGACCCCCACCGCCTTCCGCGAGGGAGGCGCCGAGCAGCCGATCCGCTTCGCCATCGGCGAGTGCTCGCTCGGCTCGATCCTCGTCGCCGCGACCGCGCGTGGCGTCTGCGCGATCCTGCTCGGGGACGACCCCGAGGCGCTGGCGCACGACCTCGAGCGTCGATTCCCGCGCGCGGAGCTCCTCGGGGCCGACCCCGCGTTCGAGGCGCTCGTCGCCGAGGTCGTCGGCCTCGTGGAGCGCCCGGGCAAGAGCGACCTGCCGCTCGACATCCGCGGCACCGCGTTCCAGCAGCGCGTGTGGCGCGCCCTGACCGCCGTCCCGCCGGGCGAGACCACGACTTACTCGGCGCTCGCGCGCGCCCTCGGCGCCCCGAAATCTGCGCGGGCCGTGGCGCAGGCGTGCGCGGCCAACGCGCTCGCGGTGGCCATCCCCTGCCACCGCGTCGTGCGCACCGACGGCAGCCTGTCGGGGTACCGCTGGGGGGTCGAGCGCAAGCGCCGCTTGCTCGAGCGAGAGCGAGGCTGATGCAGCTCCCGTTGCTGGCCGACCCACGCGTGCCCCGCGCGCTCGGCGAGGGGGCGTGGCTCTTGCCGGGCCTCGCCCTCGACGCCGCGCCGCAGCTGCTCGCGGACGTCGCCGTCGTGGCTGCGCTTTCGCCTTGGCGTCACATGCACACCCCCGGCGGGTTCCGCATGTCCGTCGCGATGACCAACTGCGGCGCCGTCGGGTGGGTCACCGACGCGCGCGGCTACCGCTACACCGAGGTCGATCCCACGACGGGGCGAGCGTGGCCGGCGATGCCCGCCTCGCTGCTCGACCTCGCCGTCCGGGCGGCCGAGCGCGCGGGGTTCTCCGGCTTCGCGCCGGATGCCTGCCTCGTGAACCGGTACGCCGTCGGCGCGCGCATGACCCTGCACCAGGACAAGAACGAGCGGGATTTCGCGGCGCCGATCGTCTCGGTCTCGCTGGGCCTGCCGGCGACGTTCCTGTTCGGGGGCGAGACACGCGCCGTTCGTCCCGCCCGCGTGCCGCTGGTCCACGGCGACGTGGTGGTGTGGGGCGGCCCCGCGCGCCTGCGCTTCCACGGCGTGCTCCCCGTCGCCGACGGCCATCACGCGCGGGTCGGAGCGGCCCGCATCAACCTCACCTTCCGGAGAGGGCGCTAGCCCTTTCCCAGCACTCCCCGCACGACCTCGAGGAGGCGCTGCGCGGTGTACGGCTTCGAGAGGAACCCCTGCGTGCGGAGGGCCTCGACGTCGCGGGCGAGGGCGTCTTCGGAGTAGCCGCTGGACATCACGATCCGCACCCGCGGATCGAGCGCGCGCAGAGCCGCGAACACCTCGGCCCCGGACATGTCGGGCATGGAGACGTCGAGGACGACCATGCCCACCTGACCGGCGCGAGCCCGGAAGAGCTCGATCGCCTCGGGGCCGCTCCTCGCGACGAGGGTGGTGAAGCCGGCGCGCTCCAGCACGCGCTTGGCGATGGCGCCGATGCCGGGCTCGTCGTCCACCAGCAGCACCTGCACGCGCTCGGCCTCGACGGCGGCGGGGAGCGGGGTCGGCACGCGCGCGCTCTTCACGGTGCTCGGGAGGAGGACCCGCACCGTGGTGCCGCGGCCCGGCGCGCTGGCGATCGTCATGGTGCCCCGGTGGGCGCGCACGATCCCGAGCGCCTCCGGCAAACCGAGCCCGCGACCCGCGAAGCGCGTGGTGAAGAACGGATCGAAGGCGCGCGCGAGCACCGCCTCGCTCATCCCGTGTCCGGTGTCGCTCACCGACAGCGTGGCGTAGCGCCCGGCCTCGAGTGGCTCGCCGAAGCTGGAAGAGGCGAGCTCCTCGTCCGACCCCTCGAGGTGCGCGGCACCCGTCACGACCAGGATCTCGCCGGACAGCTCGCCGAGGGCCTCGACGGCGTTGGTCACGAGCTGCTGCACGACCCGCTGGAGTTGACCCGCGTCGGCGGCGACGGGCGTGGCCTCGCCGTGCACGATCTCCAGCTGGATGTGCGCGGGGATGCTGCGCGCCAGCGTGGCCTCCTGACCGGCGACGATGTCCTGCCAGGTGCTGGGCGCCACGGCGAGGATGTTGCTGCCAGATGCTGCCAGCATCTGCCGGCTCAGCTGCGTGGCGCGGGCGATCGACTCCCGGGCCTTGCCGAGGTCCTCGTCCACGGGCGAGTCGGGGGGCAGGTCCTGGTTGGCGAGCTCGAGGTAGCCGAGCGCGGTCGTGAGGATGTTGTTGAAGTCGTGCGCCACCCCGCCCGTGAGGACGCGCAGGCTCTCGAGCCGGTCGAGCTGCTGGGCTCGCCGCTGGAGCTCGAGGTGCGCGCGCTCGGCCTCCTGCTGGACGGACACGTCCTCGAGCGTGACGCACACCGAGCAGGGCAAGACCTCGCTCCGCCGCGGCACCGCGTCGATCTGGACCCAGACGCGGTGGCCGCCGCGATGCTCGATGCCGACGACGGCGCTGCGGACGACCTGCCCCTTGGTCCGCGCGATCTCCGAGGGGCGCTCGGCGTCGGGGCAACGGCTGCCATCCGCACGCAGCGCGTCCCAGCGGGGGTCGAGTGGATGTCGCGAACGCAGCTCGTCCAGGGAGTGACCGAGGATGCACTCGGCGGCCGGGTTCGCGTCCTCGATGGTGCCGTTCGCGTCCAGGTAGACCACCCCTCGCGACAGGGTGTCGAAGAGCTCGCGGAAGCGCGCCTCGCTCCTTCGGAGCTCGCTCTCGAGGCGCTCGCGCTCGGACTCGAGGGCGTCGAGGCGCTGTTGCGCGGCGAGCGCCTCGGGTGCGCTCATGGGGCCTCTGGCGCAGAACGCGCGCGGTTCGGGCAACGTCTGCGCACGAACATGCCTCTCGCGGCAGCTTCCACCACCATGACGACCCACCGTTCAACAACCACGCCAGCCTCAGGGGCGCAGCGAGATGGGCTCGAGCTGGATGCTGGTGGCGCTGCAGACAGCGTCGGTGTCGCACCCACAGACGTTGCCGCCCTGGTCCTCGAGGGTGGAGGGGTCGATGTCCTTCTCCACGTCGATCGAGATCTTCGCGCAGATGCGGCAGCTCGAGAGCGAGACGTGGGAGCCGATCACGAGCAGGCCCGCCCGCGCGACGTCGGTCAGCACCACCCGCTTCATGCGGACGACCGAGGGCCCGAACTTCCGCTCGATCGTCAGTGCGTCCCCGTAGCTGGGCACCCCGACCACCCGGCGGACCAGGGAGTCTTCGAGGTCCATGTCGACGTGGGCCACCATCAGCGCCGAGCCCAGGAGATCGGTGAGCGTCGAGTGGCGGACGGTGAGCACACCACCGGTCGTGGACTCGTCGTCGTGGGCGAACGCATACCCCACCAGACCCACCGCGTACTTGCTGGGCCCGGGCGTGACCTTCCGGATCGTGGCGCTCTCCACCGTGCCGCTGGCGCCGGACAGGAAGACGCCGAGCTCCTGCACGTCCTCCACCACGACGCGATCGAGCGTGGTCGCCTTGCCGAGCGCCAGATCCGTGACCCGGACCATGATCCCGGCACCCGAGCTGGTGTCGCTCGGGCCGAGGCGCTGGTTGCGCACCAGCGTACCGACGATGGTCACGGGGACGTCGGAGGCGAAGATGCCGTACTGCGTGTTCTCCTCGATCACGCTGCCCTCGACCGAGAGCTCGCTCGGCACCTTCTTCGCATCGTCGGGGAGGGCGTGGATGCCCCAGCCCGAGTCGGGCCGGATCGCGCGGGTCTTGCGCACCGTGGAGCCCTCGACGCGCAGGGCGCCACCTTGCGCATACACCCCGAGGAGATCGGCGGCGTCCACGAGCGAACGGCGGACGGTGACGGAGCCCTGCGTCTTCTGGGTGATCGAGGCCACGCTCGCCACGCCCGCGCCGAGCGCGTCGCCGCCCTGGACGACGTCCGAGACGAGGGTGTCCTCGAGCAGCAGCGTGCTCGAGGCGGCCATGGCCCCCGCCTCGCGCGAGTGCAGGATCGCCGAGTGGCGGACGGTGACGACGCCCGGCTGCTTCGCCACGGGGTGGTCATGGGTGATCACGCCACGGCCTCCGATCTTGCGCGCGTCGGCCTGGGCCTTGGTGTCGCGGATCGTGACGCGATCGAGGGTGACCACCGCGCCCGCCGCGTCGACGCCCGCGTACGTGTTGCCGGCGAACACCGAGTCTTTGACCTGCACGTCACCCGCCGGGGCCTTGGAGTCGGAGTAGGCGAGCGCATAGAGGCCGGCCCCGAACGTGCCGTCGGCGCGCGGGCGCGTGTCGCGGACCACCGCGCGCTCGAGCACCAGCTTGCACGCGTGCGCGAGGATGCCCGCGTCGGCGTTGCGCTCGAGCACGACGTCCTTCGCGTGGACCTCGGTCGTCGCGGTGCCGAAGCTCGGTCGCTCGATCGAGAGGCCGATGCCGCGCTGTCCGTCGGCCCGCGGCGCGGTGTCGCGCACGACGCTGCTCGCGAGCTCCAGGCGTCCGCCGGCGACCTCGACGCCGAACGCCGTCGCGTGGTCGACGAGGATCCTGGTCGCGGTCGTGACGGTGGAGCTGCCCGTCGTGCGTAGCCCGCTGCCCTCGACGTCGTGGATGCGGACGGCCTCGAGCGAGGGGGTGCCGGTGGCGTCGACGCCGACCGCGCCCTTGCCGGTGACGGAGAGGTGCGCGAGCTTGGCGCCGCCCACGAGGGTGACGACGGGCTGGGTCGGGTCGACGCCGACGATCTCGACCTTGGCGGCGCAGCGGCCACTGAGCGTGACGGCCTTGTCGACCACGACGTTGGCCGGGTAGGTGCCGTCGACGAGGAGGACACGGTCGCCGTCGACGGCGGCGGCGAGGGCCGCGGCGAGCGTCGAGAACGGCTTCTCGCGGGTGCCGTCGCCGCCCGTGGCCGCGGCGGCGTCGACGAACACGAGCCCCTTGGCGGACGCGGGCAGTGGCTCGCAGGTGTCGAGCGGCGCGCACGCGGTGTCGGATGGGAGCGCCAGCTCGAGCGGGCCGCAGGGACCCTTCGGGAGCACCGCTGCGCAGCCGCCCTCGCCGTCGGCGGTGAAGCCCTTGGCGCAGGTGCCCGGGCCGACCGGGTGACACGCCGCCTCGCCCAGGACCGCGACCGTACCGACGCCACAGGCCGGCAGGCTCGCGGTGCAGGCGCGCTCGGCCCACGTGAACCCTGGCGCGCAGCCCCCTTCGGGCACGCCCGTCGAGAGGCAGTGCCCGTCGGGGTCGGCGACCTCTTCCTTGCCACACGGGCTCGGCGCGGGGCCCTCGTCCGCGCTGGACTTGCAGCCGAGGAGCGCAAACGCCGCGGCGACGACCATCCCCCGGAGGTGCATGCGCGGATGATATCCTGGGGCATGACCTCGGTGCGTGGTTCATGGCTCCTGGCTCTCGTGTGCGTGGGCTGTGCAGAGGGCGACGACGCCAGCGGCAAGAGACCGGACATCGGGCCCGACGCGGTGTTGCTCGAGGTGTCCACCGAGGTGGCGACCGACGCCCCCGCAGACACGGCGGCGGCCGACGGCGGCCTCGACACCAGTTCGCCCGATGCGCCCGTCGACACCGGCGTCGACTCGGGCGCGGCCAGCGACACGGGCACCGACACGGGCGCAGATACCGGCACCGATACCGGCACCGACGCGGGCGCCCCGTGGCGCAAGACCATCACCATCGACGGCACCAACGACTTCTCCGCCACCGACGAGACGTTCACCACGACGTCGACCGGCTACTCCGCGCACCTCACGTGGGACGCGAGCGCGCTCTACGTCGGCACCACCGGCCCCGACATCGGCTCGGGGGCGAGCGCCAGCAAGTGGGTGTTCGTCTACCTCGACACCGATCCAGGTGCCTCCACCGGCGCGAGCAAGACAGAGCAGTACAAGGACCAGGCGGCCACGTTCGGCACGGGCTTCGGCGCCGAGGCCTACTTCGCGTGGCGCACCGACGGCACGTTCTCGCAGCTGAAGAAGTACGCTGCCGGGGCCTGGACGACGGCGGACTCGACCAGCGTCAGCGTCGCCCGCTCGGGCTCGTTCGTCGAGATGCGCATCCCCTACACCGCGCTCGGCGGCACGCCGGCCAAGCTCGGGGTGGTGACCCTCATGCTCAACGAGGGCGTCGGCGGCGCGGGGCAGTGGACCTACGCCGGGCTCTACGCGGGCTCGTTCACCGACGGCCTCTACGCGGCGCCCAGCACTGCCCCGACGAAGTACTGGCTGCTGGCCGACCTCGCGGCGTCGACCGCGCCGAGCTCCACGCTGCTCCGCAAGCCATGAGCGAAGCGGGGCGCCACGTCGCCATCTGGGACGAGGCGTTCGCCTTCCAGGGGCCGGGCGCCGACGCCGCGCGCGTCGAGCACCAGGCGCTGCTCGTGTGCCTCGCGCTCGGGGCCCCGTACGGGTTCTCGGCGCGCGGGAGCGCGATGGCGCCTTGCACCGGCCTCGTCCTCGCGCCCCACGTGCCGCACGGGTATCGCGCCGAGGGCAGCCGGATCCTCAGCGTGTTCGTCGAGCCCGAGTCGCCGCTCGGCCGCCGCATCACGCTCGCCCGGCTCTCGTCGACGGACGTCGCTCCGTTCGAGGCCGCGTGGGTCGCGTCGTTCGTCGAGCGCACCGAGGGGCTCTTGGTCGAGGCGCGCGCACGGGCGCTGCTCGCCGAGATCGTGCCCGCGGACGCGCCCCTCGCGCCCCTCGATCCGCGCGTCGCGCAGGCGCTCTCCTGGGCCCGCGCGAACCTCTCCGAGGACCCGACGCTCGCGACGCTGGCGGCGCGCGCGGGCCTGTCGACCGAGCGCTTCCGCCACCTGTTCCGGATCGAGGTGGGCACGCCCCTGCGTCGATGGCTTCGCTGGGCGCGGCTGCGACGCGCGGTCGAGCTCGCCCTCGCAGGAGCGTCGCTCACGAGCGCGGCGCACGAGGCTGGCTTCAGCGACCAGGCCCACCTCTCGCGCACCTTCTCGGGCATGTTCGGGCTCTCGCCGTTCGCGGCGCGACCCGACGCGGCGTAGCCGCTGCGTTCAAGCGCCGGGAGGTCGCCGCCTCCATCCATGGTGCGCATGAAGGTCCTGGTCCTCGATGGTCACCCCGACGCGCAGAGCCTCTGCCGTGGCCTCGCCGACGCCTACGCCGAGGGTGCCCGCGCCGGCGGTCACGACGTCGCGCGGCTCGATCTGCGCTCCCTCTCGTTCTCCCCGAACCTCGCCCATGGGTATCGGGCGCGCACCGAGCTCGAGCCCGATCTGCAGACCGCGCAGCGGGCGATCCTCGAGGCCGAGCACCTCGTCTGGGTGTTCCCGACCTGGTGGGGTGGGGCGCCCGCGCTGCTCAAGGGCTTCCTCGATCGTACGTTCTTGCCCGGCTTCGCGTTCCGCTACCGCGACGGGAGCAAGCGGGTCGACGGGCTCCTCGCCGGGCGTTCGGCGCGACTGCTGGTCACGATGGACGCGCCGTCGTGGTTCGATCGCTTCGTGTACGCCGGGTCGTCGCGGCGCGCGATGGAGCGCGCGGTGCTCCGGTTCTGCGGGGTGCGGCCGGTGCGCACGTCGGTCTTCGACGAGGTCCGCTACGCCGACGAGGCGCGACGGAACGCCTGGACGAGCGCCGCGCGCACGCTCGGCGAGCGTGGCCGGTGACCCCGACCGCCGGGGAAGACCGCCTCCGAGGAAGAACCGCAGACCATCTGATACGCTGTGCGGCCCATGTCCCTCCGCGTCGCCCACCGTGTCCCCCGCACCACGGCGGAGGGCCCCGGCGTGCGCTACGCCCTCTGGGTGCAGGGGTGCTCGATCCGCTGCGCTGGGTGCTGCAATCCGGGCATGTTCCCCGTGGAGGGTGGCGAGACGTTCGAGGTCGCGGCGCTCCTCGCGGAGGTCGTCGCGGCCGACGTCGAGGGTCTCACGCTGCTCGGCGGTGAGCCGTTCGAGCAGGCCGAGGCGTGCGCGGAGCTCGCGCGGGCCGTGCGCGCCACGGGGCGTTCGGTGATGGTGTTCACCGGCTACCGGCGCGAAGATCTCGAGCAGCGGCCGAGCGGTCGCGCGCTCCTCGCCGCGACGGACGTGCTCGTCGACGGCCCCTACGATCGCGCGCAGCCGGAGCGCACGCGGCGCTGGATCGGCTCGGCCAACCAGCGCGTGCACCAGCTCACCGACCGCCACGCCCACGACCCGGCCTGGCAGCTCGGCGACGAGGTCGTGATCACGCTGCGGCGCGGCCTGCTCGAGGTGCACGGCTGGCCGGGGGCGCCGCTGCTCGAGGGGCGGCGATGACGCCGGCGGAGCGTGATCTGGTGGCCGTCGCGCGCGCGCTCTTCGAGCCGGGCACCGCGGCGATGGTGGGGCCGGTGCTCCGCCGCAAGGCGCAGCTCCCCGAGAAGTGGTCCCGGCGGACGATGCGCGCGCTGCAAGACATCCTGCGCAAAGGGCTCGTCCGGCTCCTCGCGCGGAGCGGCGCTTCTTCGGGCGTGTCGTTCGACGAGGCGGGTGAGCTCCGCGAGGGGCGTGCCTGGGAGCGCATCTCGCCGCCCGCGCTCGTCGTCGGCGCGGCCAGCCTGCGCACGCTCACCTGGATGGTCGAGGCCGAGCTCGGGAGCGGAAAGCCGGACCCGATGGGTGACCTCGACCTCGGGTTCGCCGACGAGATCGTGCTGGGGTGCGCGGCGCAGCTGCTCGCCGCGGTGCGCCTCGGGCCGGTCGTCGCGGCGCAGCCGCTGTTCCGCAAGAGCCCCTTCGTGTGGTGGGTCGCGCTCGACGTGATGGCCGGCGAGGGGCCGCTGCCGACCGCCGCCGCGGTCGAGCGCTGGGCCACGGGCGCCGGCGCCGATCTGCTCGGTTGCCTCGCCGAAGACCTTGCCCTGCGCTGGTCGGCGCAGGAGCTCCGCGCGACGACCGACCCGAAGCGCGCGCTGGTCGTCGCCGCCGCCCGCGCCGCGGTGCTCGAGCCGCTCGTCGCGCGCGCGCTCGCCGAGAACCGCCCCGACGCCTGCGCGTTCTTGCTCACGTCGCTCGCGCGGTGGATCCCGCCCGAGTCGGCGCCGTTCGACCTCGTGCGCACGCCCTGGACCCGGCCGCTCGACCCCTCCGCCTCGCTCGCCGTGCGCACCGACGCGCGCCGGTCGGGCCTCGCGTCGGTCCGCGCCACGCTCGCGCTCGCCGCCGCCGCCGACCGCGCGCGCCGCGTCGGGTTCGTCGACGAGGACTGGGACCAGGCGCAGCGCATGGTCCGCTTCTACGCCCGCTTCGACGAAGGCCGCTTCGCGCGCGCCGAGACGCTCCGGGCCCACGTCGAGGGGCTCTCCTGGGAGGAACCTTCATGAGTCGCGCCTACCGCATCCAGATCTCCGAGTCGCTCGAGCGCGTCATCCACGTCGACGACGGCGTCGCCACCAAGATCGAGCTGCTCCCGGTCCTGCCCAAGGAGCGCATGCGGGCGCTGCTCGCCGAGGAGCTCGCCGCCGCGGGGCTCGTGGTGGAAGACGGCGTGGCCCGTCGCACGACGCCCTCGGACGACGGCACCGTCACGGTGGAGGTCGAGATCGAGACCGGCACCGTGACCGTGCGGATCCAGCACGAGACCGACGTCGAGGTGAACGCGCAGGCGACGCGCACCGTCGGCGAGGAGCGCCGCGCGGTCGAGGAGGAGCGCCTGCGCGTCGACGTGGGCAAGACCCTCGAGCGCAAGATCGAGGAGGCCACCGAGGAGATGCGCAAGCGCGCCACGGCTCGCCTCGAGGGCGAGCTCAAGGACGCGCGGCGCGAGCTCGATCGCGTGGTGCATCGCGTGACCGCCGCGGCGCTGAAGGAGCGCGCCGGACAGCTCGGCGAGATCGAGGAGCTGTCCGAAGACGAGGAGTCGTTGACCATCAAGGTGAGGGTCTAGATGCTGGTGCCCGAGGCGGAGCTGCCGCAGGAGATCTCGCTGTCGGCCGCGGTCGAGGCCGCCTATCCCGCCGAGCTCGCGCGCTGCGAGGAGGCCATCGCGCGGCGGCTCCCCGTGCTCGTCGAGTGCGAGAAGGAGCTGGTCCCGTTCTTCTACAAGGTGCTGCGCGACCGCCTGAAGGAGAAGAACCTCCGCTGCCTCTACCTCGACGGGCGCCCGCCGCCCGACGCGCCCCCGATGGGGATCGTCGCCACCATGATCGGCCAGCTGCGCGACGCCGTGCGCGGCGGCACCGGCGATCGACTGGTCGTGTTGCCCCACCTCGATCTGCTCACCACCTCGAGCGGCGGCCTCACGAGCGAGGCCCGCGAGGTCATCCCGCTCCTCTACGAGAACCCCGAGATCCTCTGGATCGGCTTCAAGGACCCTTCTTTTCCGCTCCCCGAGGTGATCGGGAACCTGTTCCCGGCGCAGGAGAGCCTGCTCGGCGTCTCGCGCGATCGGCTGCGCCACCTCGTCACGCGGCGCGAGGCGCGCAAGCTCGGCAAGGCCTTCGACCCCTACGTGCTCTACAAGCACGTCTCCGGCGTCCACGCGGTGCGCCTGCGCCGGCTGCTCTCGAGCCTCGTCGGCGAGGACTACCCGGACGACGCGCGCCCGGCGTTCGCGCAGCTGCGCGCGGCCACCGTGGGCGCCAGCCTCGCGCTGCCGGACGTCGATCTGAAGGGCGGCATCGGCGGCTACGCGAAGGTCAAGGATCGCCTCGAGAAGGAGATCCTGCAGGTGCTCGCGCACAAGGATCGCCTCGGCGAGGCCGAGTCGGTGCGCGCGATCGAGGCGCTCCTGCCGCGCGGGATGATCTTCTGGGGCCCACCCGGCACCGGCAAGACGCTGTTCGCCAAGGCCATGGCCACCTCGCTCGGCGCGGCCGTGCTGGTGGTGAGCGGCCCCGAGCTCAAGAGCCGCTGGGTCGGCGAGAGCGAGGAGCGCATCCGCCAGCTGTTCGTGCGCGCCCGGCAGAGCGCGCCGGCGATCATCGTGTTCGACGAGATCGACTCGTTCGCCTCCGCGCGCGGCACGTACACCGGCTCGGGCGTCGAGCACTCGATGGTCAACCAGCTGCTCACCGAGATGGACGGCTTCCGCAAGGAGGAGCTCGTCTTCGTCGTCGGCACGACCAACTTCGTCGAGAGCCTCGACGCCGCGCTGCTGCGTCCGGGGCGCTTCGAGTTCCACCTCCACGTGCCGTACCCGGACGCCGAAGATCGCCGCGCGATCCTGCAGATCTACGACCAGAAGCTGCAGCTCGGCCTCACCGAGCGCGGGATGAACCACGCGGTGCGGCGGAGCGGAGAGCCGCTCGAGGGCCAGAGCGCCACCTTCGACGGCGCGCCGCTGCGCTGGTCGGGCGACCACCTGCAGGCGCTCTGCCGGCAGCTCGCGCGCATGCGCCTGCGCGAGGCGCGCACCGGCCCCACCGACCTCGAGGACGTCGAGCGCGCGTTGACCGAGTACCTCGAGCGACCGGCGCTGACGCCGGCGGAGGAGAAGGTCGTCGCGACCCACGAGGCCGGGCACGCGATCTGCGCCATGTTCTGCCCGCACGCGCCGCCGATCGACCGCATCTCGATCCGCGGCGATTCGGCGGGCGCGCTCGGCTACGTGCGTTACGCCGATCCCGCGCACCGGTACGTGGTCACCCACCGGCAGCTGCACGACTCGATCTGCGTGCTCTACGGCGGGCGCGAGGCCGAACAGCTCCTGCTCGACGATCTCTCCGCGGGCTCGGCGCACGACCTCGATCGCGCGACCCACCTCGCGCGGTCGCTGGTGGAGGAGCTCGGGCAGGGGGGCGACGCGATCGGCGTGCGCACGCTGCCGGGCCCCAAGGAGACCCCGCTCGCGGACGAGACGCGGCGCCTCGTGGACGAGGCGGTGCGCAAGCTCCTGGCCGAGGAGCGCCGGCGGGCGGCCGAGATCCTCGCGACCCACCGCGCGGAGCTCGTCGCCCTCCGCGACCTCCTGCTCGAGAAGAAGGTCATCGAGCGCGAGGATTTCCCGGCCGCGAAGCGCTGATCAGCCGAGTTCGACGACGAGACGCCGGGCGGCGCGGCATTGGCGCGCGCTCCGGTCGACGCCGATCGCGTCGAGGCCCAGCGCGTTGGCCACGGCGAGCACGGTCCCGTGGCCGCAGAACGGATCGACCACCACCCGGGTGTCGGTCTCGTCGAGGAGCCAGCGACAGGCGAGGCGACAGGCCTCGACCCCCATCGCCTTGCTCCACGGCATCTGCCCCGCGCTCGAGAGGACGTCGGGGCTCGGCTTGCGCGCGGGCCGCGGCGCGTGGGCGACGGCCAGCAGGTGCGAGTAGCTCGGGCGCCCGAGGTACGCGGCGTCGGGCGGCTTGCGGCAGACGATCTTGTGGAACACGAGGGCGGCGCGCTCCTCCTCGATCGCGCGGCCGACGAGGTAGCCCTTGTCGATCCAGGCGCCCTGGTGGAGGACGTCGCTCTGGTAGAACATCGCCACGCCGCCCGGCGGAATCCAGCGGATCACGCGGCGCGCGGCGTCGATGAACCACGCCCGCCAGGCATCGAAGGGCTCGGCCAGCTCGGAGAGATCGGGCAGCGAGGTGACGACGCTCGCGTCGGGGCGGGCGGCGTTCTCGGCGAGCCAGGCGAGGGCGTCGGCCTCCACGATCTCCCGTTGCGGCGTCGTCACCGGTCAACCGTAGCGAACCGAGCGCATCGAGATCGAGCCGAGGTCGAAGCCCGTCGACGGGAACGAGATCGGGTCGGCCGGGCTCGCAGCGCCCGCCGCGTACAGCAGCGGGAGGTAGTGGTCGGGCGTCGGGTGCGCGTCGCGGCCGTGGTTCGTGGCGAGCGCGCCGCCGAGGAACTTGGCGTCGCGCTGCTCGAGGGCCTTGCCGACGTCGGCGTCGAACGCGCTGGCCCAGGCCGGGAGCTGCCCGTCGCCCGACAACGCGTGCGGCAGGTTGTGGGTCACGTTGCCGCTCGCGAGGACGAGGACCCCCTCGTCGCGCAGCGGGGCGATCGCGCGGCCGAGGGCGAGGTGCGCCTCGGGGGCGAGGCCGCGGTGCACGCTCAGCTGCAAGACGGGTACGTCGGCCGCGGGCCGCACCCGCGCGAGCACCGACCAGCTGCCGTGGTCGAGGCCCCAGTCGTCGCGGCTGCGGGCCTCGTGCGCGGCGAGCAGGCTCGTGATGCGACCGGCGAGGGCGACGTCGCCCTTGGCGGGGTAACGCACCTCGAAGAGCGCCTTCGGGAACCCGCCGAAATCGTGGATCGTGCGGGGCGCGACGTTGCCGGTCACGAAGGTGCCGGGCACGTACCAGTGCGCGGAGACGCACAGGATCGCGCGCGGCTGCGGGAGCGCAGCGCCGAGCGCGCGCCAAGCCCGGCTCCACGGGTGGTCCTCGATCGCGTTCATGGGCGAGCCGTGCCCGACGAACAGCACCGGCATGCGGCCCGTCACCGGGGCCGCGTCGACGACGGGGACTCCCGCGCGACGACACGCGCCGCCGACGAGGCCGGCGAGACCGAGGCGGAGCGCGTCGCGACGCGAGATCATTCGTCGATGGTAGCGGAGCGCGCGCACGGGGCCCGCAGCGTCGGCGCAGCAGTCTGGTGCCGGCGCGCAACGCGCGGGGCTACCCTGACTCCCATGGCCCTGTCGAAGAAGGCGTGGCTCGTCCTGATCCCGCTCGGCATCGTCGGGTCGTGCGGGCCGTTCCTGGCCGTCGGCGGCATCCAGTGGTGGGTGAGCCGCGACGCGAGGGCCTTCGTCGACCGGCGGCTCAGCGAGGCCCGCGCCGACCCCGACCCCTTCGTCGAGGCCACCGACGACGCGGAGAAGCAGGAGGCGTGGGAGCTGGTGGGGCGCAGCACGGCGCACTCGCTGCCCTGGTTCGTGAACTCCCAGGGGACCGGCACGCCCTTCTCCGACTGGGTGACGACGCACTGCCTGAACGTCTCGCTCTCGACGCGGAAGGGCTCGCGGAACCTCGGGCTCCTCGTCAAGGAGCAGACCTCCGGGGGGAAGACCACGTTCTCCGTCGACAAGATGAGCGCGCGTCGGGAGTGCACCTGCAGCGGCAAGCACAAGCCCTGCCGCCTCGAGTGACCGTGCTCAGCCGCGGGCGCGGGCGGCGCGGTCGAGCACGAGGCCGTGCTTGCGCATGAGGCGGTAGAGCGTCACGTGGTTGATCTGCGCGCGCTCCGCCGCGTCGCGCACCCGGCCCCCGCACTCGTTGAGGAGATCGAGCAGGTA
>JAEUKC010000052.1:0-35723 GCA_016794445.1 Myxococcales bacterium | reverse complement strand
ATTGTCGAGAATTCAGCCTGTTCCGCCCTCGTTCCGCCGGCGGTCGCCGGCGGCCGCCGGCGGCCGGGGGTTTGCTAACGAAGCTCGAACAGCGTGCCGTGCAGCGCGGTCACCGCGCGCCCGACGTCCGCGTCGTCGATGACCATGGAGAAGTTGATGCTGCCGGCGGCGTAGCTGATCATCTCCACGTTGACCTGCGCGTCGGCGAGCGCGCCGAGGATCGAGCGGCCGATGCCCGCGCGCGAGGGCAGATCGTGGCCGACGACCACGAGGATGGTCTTGCCCGAGAGCATCCGGCACTCGCCGAGCGGCTTCAGGTTCTCGGCCGCGCGGTCGAGCGCCTCCGGGTCGGCGGCGGTCAACGACACGCTGATCTCGGAGGTGGCGACCATGTCGACCACCGTGCCGCTGCGCGACGCCGCCTCGAAGATCCGCGAGAGGAACCCGGCCTGCGCGAACATGCGCGGCGAGGTCACGGTGAGGATCCGCTGACCCTCCTTGTACGCGATGCTGGTGACCGCCGCCGAGCGCGGCCCGGGCTGGCGCTCGATCACCGTGCCGCGGTGCTCGGGGCGGTTGGTGTTGAGCACGCGCACCGGGATGTTGCGCTTCATCGCCGGCAGCAGGGTCTCCGGGTGCAGCACGCGGCTCCCGAAGTAGGCGAGCTCCGCGGCCTCGTCGAAGCTCATGGTGGGGATGTTCTGGGCCACCTTCACGAGGGCCGGATCGGCGCTCATGACGCCGTCGGTGTCGCTCCAGATCTCCACCTCGTCGACCCCGAGCGCCGCGGCGACGAGGGTGGCCGTCAGATCGCTGCCGTTGCGGCCGACGGTGGTGATCTCGCCCGCCTCGTTCTTGCCGACGAAGCCGGTGACGATGGGCACGACGTCCGCCGGCAAGGCGGCGAAGGCTGCCTGCATCCGCGCCTCGTAGCCGTCGACCGGGCGCGCGCCGCCGAAGACCGAGTCGGTGACGAAGCCGAGGTCCCAGACGTCGTGGGCGCTCGACGGCAGGCCCTTCCGGGCGAAGAAGTCGGCGATGACCCTCACCGCCATGCGCTCGCCGAAGCTCGCGATGTAGTCGAGGCTCCGCGGGCTCAGCTCCTTGACCAGGCGCACGCCCCGGAGCAGATCCTCGATCTCGGAGTAGAACGGCGCGAGGAGCCCCTCGGGCGCGCCGAGCCCCTCGGCGATGCTGCGCTGGAGGTGGATCGCCGCAGCGCCCGCGTCGACCTGCCCCTGCGCCGCGGCCTTGCCAGCAGCGATCAGCGCGTTGGTCATCCCCTTGTGCGCGGACGACACGACGACCGGCCGGCGGACCCTTCGTCCCTCGACGATGTGAAAGACCTTCTCGATCTGCTCCCGGTTCGCGACCGAGCTCCCGCCGAACTTCATCACCAGCATCGAACGGCACCTCCGGGGTGCTCTTTGTACGGCGCGAGGGCGGACGTAAAGCCCCTGCCGAAGAGGACGCTCGGTGCATGGGTTCCGGGCGACATTCAGCGCGGCGCCGGGCGAAATGCAGATGAATCGCGCGAGCTCGGCCCGCAACGGAGACGGCCGACACACCCTGGAGGGGACCCATGCACTCTCGTATCGTCACGGCCTTCGGCGTCGTCGTGGGCTCGATCACGCTCGTCGCCTGCGCGTCCGTGGAAGAAGACCCCAACTACGCCTCCCGCATCGTACGCCGCGACAGCGGGGTGGCCGACGGCCGCACCGACACCACGCACGACACGGCCACCGACACCGGGCTCGTCGAGGACACGGGCACCGAGGACACGGGCGCCGAGGACACGGGCCGCGTCGCCGACACCGGCGCCTACGACGGTGGGAGTGGAGACCCGTGCAACGACTGCGTCGACGTGTCGTGCGGCGCCGAGCTGACCACGTGTCTGACCGACTCGGCGTGCAACGCGCAGATGGACTGCCTCAGCAAGTGCTTCGACTCCGCGTGCGCGGACAAGTGCGCGGTCGACTACCCGTCGAGCAAGGTGAGCCCGCTCCTGAGCTGCGTCTCCTCGAAGTGTTACGTCCCGTGCAGCGGCCCTTGAATCGACGGTGCTAGACTGGCGGTGATGTCCTCGCGTCGCCTCGGCAGCGTCTGGCTGTTCGCTCTCACGAGCGCAGGATGCGTCATCGGTCCCAAGCCCGAAGACCCGGCGACCAGCGACGAGACCGCCGACGCCACCGCGGACGGCAGCTTCAGCGTCGACACCGGCACCCCGGGTCCCGCACCCGAGGCGGGCGGCGTCGACGCGGCGAAGGTCGACGACACGGCGACCGACGCGGCCACGGCCGACGCGACCGACGCGACGACCGACGCGGCCGGGGCCGGCGACGCGGACGCGGCCGAGGGCGGCGACGCGTGCGGCGGCCTGGTCGTGCTGTCGCCGAGCAAGTGCACGCCCACCTGCGCTGCGGACGAGTACTGCACCAACCACGGCTGCCGGAAGACCTGCGCAGCGGGGAGCGGCGCCTGCCCGAGCGGCTTCACGTGTCCCGCGTACGGCGCGCCGCCGGGGTGCGTCGGTCACCCGTCGTGCATCGGCACCGATGGCGGCTGCGATGCACCCACCCTCTGCTTCTCCGTCTGTCTCGCGCCATGCGACCTCTGACGACGCTCCTCATGACCCTCGCGGTCGCCCTGCCCGCCTGCGACCCGCTCCTGGGCATCGAGGACCTGCCCCGCGCGACCACCTGCACCACCTGCTCGACCCGCGACTGCAGCACCCATCTCGCGACCTGCCAGGGCGAGCCGTCGTGCAACCTGCTGCTCGCGTGCGTCGACGCCTGCGCCGACGGCGCCTGCCGCGACGCCTGCCAGACGCGCCTCGGCACCAGCGAGGCGTTCGCCGAGCTCGACGCCTGTCGCCGCCGCACCTGCACCGCCGAGTGCTTCGGCCCCAGCAAGATCGGCGGCCCCTGCCAGTGCCTCGACGATGCTTGTCGCGCCGAGGCGATCGCCTGCGCCGGCGAGCCGGACTGCGACCGCTTCGTGGCGTGCGGCTACGGCGGCGGCAACCCGAACCCGGACCGCATCGACCTCTGCGCGACCCGCTGGTCCAGCGCGAAGGCGCCCGCGCAGTTCACGCCCCTCTATCGATGCTGGCAGGCGCACGGCTGCGCGGGGTGCGAGGTCGGCACGAGCCACGCCGACGCCTGCAAGGGCAACTACCGCTGGGGCGCGGAGACCGGCGAGAAGCTCGAGGTGAAGCTGTTCGTCGGCAACCTCATCAACCGCAACCCGCTCCCTGCCATCACCGTCCGCGCGTGCGACCCGTTCGACGCCTTCTGCACGACCATCGTCACCGAGAGCGCCACCAACACCGAAGGGATCGTCGAGCTCGCGCTCGCGCGGCAGTACGAGGGGTATCTGAAGGCCTCGGCACCAGGCTTCGCACCCGGCCTCCTGCAGTTCGGACGTCCCGCCGTCTACCAGGAGCTCCTCCCCTACGGCGCGTTCTTCCTCTACCCCACCGAGAGCCTCGACGGAGCGTTCGCCACCGCCAAGCTCACCAAGCTCGACGACCACGGGCACGCGCTGGTGGTCGTGCACGACTGTGCGCTCGATCCGTTCGTCGGCGTGCGGCTCGAGACGCCGACGAGCGACGGCTCGACGCGCACGTTCTACCTCGCCGGACCGACGATCGATCTCGCCCGCACCGAGACCACCAGCGACGGCATGGCGTTCGTCGCCAACCTGCCCGTCGGACAGCAGATCGTGCGCGCCTTTCGGGGTGACCAGCTGGTCGGCGAGCACCCGCTCGAGGTGCGCGCGGGGACGGTGTCGTGGCTCGATCTGTACCCGTCCCCTGCCCGCTGAACGCCTAGAACCGGCCGAACACGGTCACGAACCCGCCGCTCGGCGCGACCGACGCGCTCACCGCAGCCTTGGGCTCGCTGCCGCCCGACGTGAGCACGAGGATGGTCCCCCCGAGCAGCGCGGCCCCGCCGGCCACGAACGCGAGCGTGGACAGGTTCGCTTGCACCTTGGCGTCGGCGGCGAGCTCCGAGCCGCGGTCGTCCTTGCAGTTGGTCTTGCCCGGGCACGCATCGAGCGCGTCGTGCCACGTGGAGCGGGCGCGGAGGCCGAGGTAGCTGCCGAGGCCGAGCGCCGCGATGCCGACGCCACCGAGGACGAACCCCCACGTGCGCCGGGTGGGGTTGCCGTCGCTGCGCAGGACCGGCTTCGGGACCTCGATGCGCACCGACTTGGTGGTGCCCGCGGCGAAGTCCTCGTGCACGACCTTGTTGCGACCGTCCGGGGCGACGACCACGATCTCGTGCGGACCGCCGTCGAGCTCGACGACGAAGCCGTGCGGGGTGGTCACCTTCTCGCCCGGCCCCGCGGGACGCGTGCCCGCGAGGTAGTGGCCCACGCCCGAGGCCTCGAGTGGGCTGCCGTCGATGGTCACGGTCGCGTCTCCGGGATCGATCGACAGCCACGGCGTCGCGATTTTCGCCTTCGCTTCTTCGAGGTACTTCTGGGCCGCTGCGCGCAGCTGCGGGGTGAGCTCCTTGCCCGCCGTCGCGTCGTCGCGGGTCAACGCCTCGGCGAAGTTCTTCTTCGCGCGGGTGGGCCGCCCGAGCGCGCGCAGGCAGTAGCCGATGTTGTACGTGGTCGTCGCGTGGGGCCGGAGCCTCGCCGAGGCCTCGAACTCCGCGAGGGCGTCTAGCCACCGCTCCTCACTCGCGAGCTTGGCGCCGCGCTCGAAGGCTGCCCGCGCCGCCTCGAGGTTCGCCGACTCGTCCGCCGAGGCCGGCACCGGGGTGCTGACGACGCCGAGCGCACATACAGAGAGGATGGAGGCGAGGAGCGACGCGCGACGCATGCCGGCATGGTACGCGGTTTCGCGGGAAAACAGGCAGAAGCGGTGGTAGTCTCTCCGGTCTTGGCCGCGCTCGCAGCAGGGACCGTGATCGCCGGTCGCTACGTCCTGGAACACCCGCTCGGAGAGGGCGGCATGGGAACCGTGTGGGCGGCCACCCACCAGATCACCGGCGGCCGCGTCGCGCTCAAGTTCGTGCGTCAGGGCAGCGATCCGAACGGCGAGGCGCGCCGGCGGTTCATCCGCGAGGCCCGCGCGGCGGCGTCGGTGGAACACCCGAACGCGGTCGGGGTCCGCGACGTGCTCGAGCACGAGGAGACCCCGGTCATCGTGATGGATCTGCTGCAAGGAGAGACCTTGGCGGCGCGGATGCAGCGGGTCGGCCCGCTGCCCATCGCCGAGGCCGTGCAGATCCTGTTGCCGGTCATCTCGGCCGTCGGCGCCGCGCACGCGGTGGGCCTGATCCACCGCGATCTCAAGCCCGAGAACATCTTCCTCTCGCAGACACCCACTGGCGAGGTGGTGCGGGTCCTCGACTTCGGGATCGCCAAGTCGACGCGCATGGAGGAGGCGCTCTCCTCGATCACCGAGAGCGGCGCCGTCGTCGGCACTCCGGCGTACATGGCGCCCGAGCAGCTCCTCGGCGAGAAGGGGCTCGACCACCGGGTCGACGTGTGGGCCATCGGCGCGATCCTCTACGAGACCCTGGTCGGCAAGCGGCCCATCGAGGGCGAGAACTACGGCCAGCTGGTCAAGGAGCTGCTGTCCGGCGTGATCCCGCGCGTCGACAAGAACAAGCCCGAGGTCCCCGCCGACGTCGTCGAGCTCGTGGCGCACATGCTCAAGCGCGACCGGAGCGAGCGCCTCTCCGATCTGCGCGAGGCGGCCGACGTCCTGTCCGGACACGGCGTGGTGCCGCGCCCGTCGTTCGGCGCGCCTGCCAAGAAGAACCCCGAGAGCGCGCGGGTCGTCGTGGGCGCGAAGGCGGACCCGGGCGCCGCGACGCTGCAGGACACGCCAGCGCCGCAGCGACCGTCGGGCACGGTGGCCGCGGTGGCGAAGACGGCGGACCTGCACACGAACCCGTCGCCGCTCCGCTGGGTCGCGCTGGTCCTGGTGCTGGTGGCGGCAGGCGTCGGTGCCCGGGCCGTCTGGTCGAGCAAGCAGCCCACGGATACGGCGGCCCCGAGCGCGGCAGCCTCGAGCGCCCCACCCGCCGTCAGCACCGCGGCATCGGTGGTCCCGAGCCTTGTGCCGAGCGTCGCGCTGCCGATGCCGACCCCACCCGTCGTGAGCGCCTCGACGAGCGCTGCCCTCGCGCCGACCCAGGCTCCACCCGTCGTCGGGACCAAGGTGGCGATCGCGCCCATCGTCCCGTCGACCACAGCTTCCACGCCTGCGCCCGCGCCGAGTCCCACGCCGAGTGCTCCGGCGAGCCCCACGACGACGAGCGCCCCTTCGTCGAGCGGCGGCCTCGTGACCAAGCCGCCGTTCTAGGGTCAGAGCCGGGCGATCGCGTCGCGGTACACCTGACCCTCGGCCACGCGACCATCGCGCTCCGCGGCTTCTGCCATCCGCCGCAACACCGCTTCCTGCCTGGGACGCAGCACCCGCCGCTGCTCCGCGTCGGCGTCGTCCCAGCGCGCCGCGAGCAGCGCGAACAGCTCGAAGTCGCGGCCGAGCCGACCGAGCACGTCGACCAGGGCGTCGATCGCAGCGTCGTCCTCCGGGTTCGCCTTCACGCGCGCGAGCAGCGCCTCCGCCTGCACCTCGGCGTCATCGTCCTCCGCGAGAGGGAGGTCCTCGAGCAGCATGCGTGGAGGTGGGATCGAGGGCAGCGGCCCCTGACCGTCACGGCCCGGGTCGGTGGCCGGCGGCTCCTCGTCGTCGTCCTCGCTCCTCCCGCGGCCGAGGGCCTGCACCAGCGTCGCGAGGTTCTGGTGCTGCGGATCGAGCGCGAGCCCCGCCAGCGCCGCCCGCAGCCCGAGCCCCGGATCGTCCTCGCGCACCGCGATCGCAGCGCCGAGCAGCAACTCGACCAGCGGCTTGCGGTCGTCGGCGTGGGGAGGTCGCGCCTCCAGCAGCTCGAGCCCGAACCCGAGGGCGCGCGAAGCGCCGGGACGGTCGCCGAGGCGAAGCCGGTATGCGGCCTCGAGCAGGCGCGCGTGCGCCGCGTGCGGGTCGTCGCCGGAGATCTCCCGGAGCCGCGCGATCGCCGCCGGTGCGTCCCCGACCGGCCCGGCGAGAGCGCGCGCGAGCACGAGCGTGACCGCGCCGTCGCCCGCGAGATCGGCGGCCTTGCCGAGCAGCATCACCCCGCGGCCCACCTCGCGCGCGGCGAGCAGCGCCGCCCCGAGCCCCGCGCACGTGTCGCGGTCGTCCGGCGCGTACTTGAGCGCCCGCTCGTACGCCGGCACCGCGTGCTCGAGCCGCCCGGCCTCGTGGAACGTGCGCGCCGCGCGGAGCAGCGTGGCCTTGCGCGCCTGCTCGCCGCGAGCCTGCGCCTCGAGGTGCTGGATGTCCTCCATCGCCCCGCCGTCGTGGCCGATGCGCGCGCGCAGCGAAAGCCGTCGCCACCGCGCGGTGTTCTGCGTCGGGTCGTTGCCGAGCGCGCGATCGAGCAGCGAGGCGAGCTCGGGATCGTCCGGACCGAGCAGGGCCGCCGCGCGATCGAAGGCGCGCGCCGCGAGCCGGGACTCGCCGCGATCCTCGGCCTCCGCTCCGGCGCGCTGGAACGCGCTGCGCGCCCTCGAGCGCGCACCGAGGCGCTCGTGCAGCCAGGCGAGCAAGAGCTGTCGGCCGAGCGCGTTGCCGTCGTCGCCCCGGCGCTCCTGCTGCGCGGCGGCGTGCGACTCGCGCAGCCAGAACATGGCCGCCTCGGCGCGCTCCCGGCTCGCGTAGGCGTCGAGCTCCGCGAGGCGACCGAGGATGGCGCGGTGGCGCGGCGCGCGCTCGATCGCGGCCAGGTACCCGCTCCGCGCGCGGTCCTCGTCGCCCGCCACGAAGGCTGCGTCGGCGTCGCCGACCATGCGCCCCACCTCCGCGAGCGACGTGGCCGCGCGCGAGGGATCGAGCGGCACCCCGCGCGAGAACCGCACGCGCAGCCGCTCCGCGTCGCGGGACACGTGGGTGATCACCACCTCCTCGCGCCGCGGCACCCGCGCCCCCCGCGTCGCGAAGGCCTCGGTGAGCGCGTCGCGCAACGGGTCGGGGAGCGTGAGCACGAGCCCATGGGCGCGCCCGCCGACCCGGTGGGCGAGGCGGGCCATCAGCGCGCCGATCACCACCAGCGGTGAGCGCCCGAGCCCCAGCCCGCGCAACCGGTGGGCGGTGATCGTGAGGCCGGTGCCCACCGCGCCGACCGAGAGATCCGCGGCGACGATCGCGGGATCGATCGCGCCGTCCCCGCGCACCACGGCGCTCGTCACGAACACCCGGAGGTCGTGCGGAGCATCCGTCGGATCGCTGTCGGGCAGCACCGGCGCGGGCCACGCGAGCCGCACCTCGGCGGGCCCGGGCGCCACGAGATCGCTGGCCAGGGACGACAGGAGCCGCTCGGCCGGCCCGTGATCGACGGCGATCTCCGCGGCGTCGAGCGCGGTCCTCCGGTGGCGGAAGCGCTCCACCCCCCCGCTCACGTCGAGCGGGAAGCCCACCCCGAGGAGGCGTGAACGCGCGTGCAGCAAGAGCGCCGGGCCGAGCGCCAGCGGCCCGGACAGCTCGAGCCCGACCCCGAGCTCGCGACCGATGGCGAGCTGCAACGTCACGTCGTCCCCGGGTGGGAGGCGCGGGGTCCACGGGCGTTTTCGACGAACCTGCGGAGGCACGACCCTCCGATCGTACCGAGCCTGCCCGGCGCACGCGAAGTTCCGTGCGAGCGAGGCGCGCGGAACAGGAAAACGGGGCGGAGAATGGCGCTCTCGGACGGAGCGACGCGGAGTCCCATCCCACCGCCACCCGCTCTTAGTGGCCCAACGCGGAAACGTTAGGTACGTTACGCAGGTCCGCCTTCCCTGAGGTCGCCGCCTATGTCGCTTGCCCGTCTCCTCCCCTTCGTCGCCGTCGCCGTGCTCACTGCCAGCTGCTCGGAAGATCCGAAGCCGACCGTCAGCGGTGGCGCCGTCCTCCGCCTGCAGACCCCGGTCTGCAAGGACGCCGCAGGTGCGGTCACGCCGTGCCCGGAGCGCTGCAACGACGGCGGCACGGAGCTCAAGATCGCGGTCGAGTCCACCGAGAAGAACCCGGATGGCTCCGCCATCTACAAGCTCATCCTGGACAACGCCGACGGCGCCACGGTCAAGTGCTCCATCAGCGCGAGCACGTTCGACCTCACGGTCGGCAGCGCGACCCGCGGCTCGCTGCTGCTCACGGGCACGCTCGATCCGAAGAGCAAGGTCACGAGCGGCACGGCCTCGACCACCAAGGGCACGACCACGAGCCTCACCGTCCTCACCCCCGGGGGCAACAGCTACCGCCAGGTGACCGGCAAGCCCGCCTGCACGGTGACGGTCAACGAGAACACCGGCTGCACCATGGGCGAGGGCTGCTTCAAGGCCACCTTCGCCTGCGACTACGTCTACGACCGCAACCTCGGCGGCGCATGTGGGATCAACTCGAGCGGCGCAGCCAGCACCTTCGTCCAGTTCGCCAACTGCGAAGTGAACTAGGTTTGTGCGGGGGGCTCGCGCCCCCCGGGGTTCGGCGCCCGCGCCCCTTCCCTCGCTTCGCTCGTCGGGTCGCAGCTCGGCCGAACGCCCCCGCGCGCCGCGCGGCGGGAGGGTTCGCTTGATCGTCTCGCGGGTTCGGCGCCCGCGGGTTCGGCGCCCGCGCCCTCCTCACTTCGCTCGTGGGGCTCGCGCGCGGGCTGTCCCCACGTGGCGTCGTTCCGTGGCCACCCACGCTTGGACATCTCGCTTCCGCACCAGAGTCCCGATGCGAAACCTCCAAGCGCGCGCCTCCCGCCGCGAAGCGGCGCGGGGGGGCGTTCGGCCGAGCTGCGACCCGACGAGCGAAGCGAGGGAAGGGGCGCGGGCGCCGAACCGCGGGGGGCGCGAGCCCCCCGCAGCTATAGAGCGCAGCGGAAGCCGACGAAGCTCGCCTTGCTGGAGCGAGGTGCCTGGCCGCAGCCGCCGGCGGTGGCGAGGCTGTCCATCTTGTCGGTCCAGTCGCTGCCGCACAGCGTGCGGTCGTTGCCGGCGCCGGTGGACACCCACTCACGCACGTTGCCTTCGAGGTCGGAGACGCCCCACCCGTTGGCGCCTTTCGGATACGAGCCGACCACGCACGTGCTCGTGCGCTTGGTGAACGCCGACCAGCACAGCTGGATGTCGGGCTGCTCGTTGCCCCACGGGTGCTTCCACTTGGCGCCGCCGCCGTGCGCCGCCCACTGCCACTCCGCTTCGGTCGGGAGGCGCTTTCCCTGCGCCTCGCAGTAGGCCTCGGCCTGCGTGAAATCGACGCAGTTCGCCGGGTGTTCCGCGCGATCCGCGCGCGCGCCGTTGCACGAGCCGTTGCGCTGCAGCTTCTCCTCGGGCGTGACCGCGCCCCAGTTGCCGGTGAGGCTCGCGGCCGTGCACTTGCCGCTCTTCTGACAGACGCCGTAGTCCTTCACGGTGACCTCGCGCAGGTCGAGGCAGAAGCTCTCGATCTGCTCGCCCGCCGGCATGCGCGCCATCCCCGGCGGGCACGGCCCGAGCGGCGCGCTCGGCGACGAGACCGAGCCCTTGGTGGGGGGATCGGCGCTCGGAGTCACGGCCACCGGCTCCGGCTTCCGGGTCCAGAACACCCGCTGCGCGACGGCGAGGCCCGCCACGAAGACGACGAGCCCGATCACGACCCACTTCCAGGGCAGCCCCGCGGGCTCACCCGGTGAGACCATCGTGGCCGTCGCGCGCAACGGCGCCGAGCGACTCGGCCGCTCGATGCCCGAGATCCCGAGCGGTCGACCGACCGGCGGAGTGCTCGGACGCACGGCGGGCATGCCTCCCGAAGACACCCCCGAGGCACGCGGCGGAACGACCGCAGCCATTCCCGGCGAGCTCACCGTGCGCGCCGACGTGGGCGGGTTCGACGCCGGCGGGTTGGAGATCCGGGCGACGGGTTCGGCCGTCTCGATCACGAGCTGCGCGGGCGACGGCGGGTCGGGCTTCGGCGTGGACGGCGACTTCACCGCTGGCTTCGGCAGATCGAGCTCCGGTGCCTCCATCGAAGGCCGCGCGATCGGATGTTCACCCGTGGGTGCCTCGCGCAGCGCCTTCTGGCGCTTGGTCGCCGGCCGCAGGATGCGCTCGAGCTCCGCCCGCGCCTCGCGCGCCCCGGGATACCGCAGGCTCGGATCGCGGACCACGCAGTGCGAGAACCACTCGTCGAACTCCGGCGGCAGCGGCGGCGCCCCCCACTCGCGCGCGCGCTCGCTCGCGGTCGGGAGCGGGTCGTAGCAGACCTCGAGCACGATGCTCATCGGGTTGGGGGTCTCGGCGTGCGCGCCCTTCCAGAAGTAGGTGCCGGTGAGCGCGTAGAACGCGAGCAACCCGAGGGACCACACGTCGGTCGCCGGCGTCACGCTCGCCTCGACGTTGCCCTGCTCGGGCGCCATCCAGAGCGGGCTGCCGATGGCCTGCGTCGTGTGCGTGCTCTGCTCGGCCATCATCTTGGCGATGCCGAAATCGAGCACCTTCACGGTGAACGGCACCCCCTCGCGGCGCGGCACCGAGAGGAACACGTTCTCGGGCTTGAGATCGCGATGGACGATGCCGACCGAGTGCGCCGCGTTCAAGGCGTGCCCCAGCTGCGAGAAGATCTCGATGAGCTCCGAGACCGAGACCGGCCCGCTCCGCTCGATGCGCCGCTCCAAGGTCTCGCCCTGCAGCAGCTCCATGGCGAGCCACGGCACCTCGTATTCGGTGTCGATGCCCGCGCCGAGCACCTCGACCACGTGGTCACTCTCGATCCGGGCGCCGACCTTGGCCTCGAGGACGAAGCGCTCGCGCATGCGCGGATCGTTGACCAGCTGCGGCAGCATCAGCTTGAGGGCGCGGAGCTTGCCGGTGCTGAGCTGCTCGGCCACGTAGACCGCGCCCATGCCGCCCTCGGAGAGCGGCCGCACGACCCGGAAGTCGTTCGCGAACAGCGCGCCCTCGTTGAGCTGGACCAGGCCCCCGTTCATGGAGCCGGCCAGGATAGCCTAAGTGGGCCCCGCGACGAGCTTGGGATCGACCGCTTGGTTCTTGGTCAAGGCTCCGAACGTGATTTCGCTCTTGTCGTTGCCCTTCTCGACCAGCACCACGCGCTCCAGCTGCGCGAGATCCTTGCCGAGCGAGAGCTCGATCCGCTGGGTGTTCTTGGCGATCGCCTTGTCCTTGGGCACCGCGTGCAGGACGAGCCCCGTCGCGTCGCGCTTCACCAGGGTCAGGTCGTAGCGGGCCTTGAGCGTGGCGAGATCTCCGCCGAGCAGCACGAGCAGATCCCCGAGCACGCCGCCGAGCGGACCGGCGCCCGGAGTGTTCTTGTCGATGCGCCCTTTGCCCTGCTTGGTCTGGTAAGCGAGGGCGTCGGGCAGCACCCAGTAGATGGCCGCGTCCGGGGGCTCGAGCTCCCAGCGCAGCCGGTTGTCCTTGCGCACCATCCACATCTTGCCAGTGGACTTCACCTTCGAGGCGAGGAGCGAGAGCGTGCGCTCCTGCACGAACGGCCCCTGCAGCGTGACGAGCGAGGCGCGGGCCTTCGCGACGTCGGCGAGCGCGTCGTCGAGCGGCGCCGCGGGGGCGCGACGCGCGAGCGCGCTCACCCCCAGCGCCACGAGGGCCGACAGCGATTCGCGACGGCGCATGCTCAGAGCGTGAGCTGCAGGCCGGCCATGCCCGTGAAGGCGTAGCCGTTGCGCCCGGGCGGAGGCAGCTGGTTCGAGGGCTTGGACTGCTGCCCGATCTGGCCCTGCAGCGCGTTCTCGTAGGTGTCGTTCTTGTAGCCCGTGGTGGGGCGCCAGGTGACCTCGGCGTTGAACGCGAGGTAGTCGCCGAGCTGGATCATGAGCCCGCCGCCGATCTTGAACTCGACGAAGTTCGCGGTGGCCGACGGGATGTTGCACGCGGCCTTGCCCGGGTTCGGCGAGGCGGGCGAGATGCACACGGTGTTCTTGTCGGGCGTGACGCCGGCGACGGTGGGCAGGTCGACGACGAGATCGGGGAAGTCGCCGTGCACCCAGCCGATGCCGAGCAGCCCGTACGGGCGGAAGCCGCCGGGCAGCGGGATCTTCAGCTTGGCGTGCGCGCCGATCGTGCGGAAGTTGATCTTCTGGGCGCCGAGCTTGGTGTCGGGCTCGAGCGTCTGCATGCCGAAGTAGGGGCCCACCATGAGGATGGGCGGCAGCATCGCGAACTCGCCGTGGAGCTCCCAGCCGAAGCCGGTCTTGTAGTCCGTGTCGGAGAGGTTGCGGCGCACGCCACCGGCCTGTCCGCCGAGGTCGATGATCGAGGCCGAAGCAGACGCAGGCAGAGCGACGACCACGGCGACGGATGCAGCGACGGCGAACAAGGACTTGGGCAAGGGCATGGGGATCCTCCGGAGAGACGCAGCTTAGCAGGAGGATCGACGTTGGGCCCTCGCCGGGCATTCAGTTAGACTCGGGACCATGACTCTCGGCAAGGACGTCTTCGTCGCGCTGGCCGCGGTGGTGTGGGCCGACGGTCGAGTCACCCCCGAGGAGGCCGCGGCCCTCGTGCGCGCCGCCCAGGCGAGCGGCCTCGCGGGCGCCGAGCTGCTCGCGGTCGAGCACGCGACCCGCACGCCCACCTCGCTGGACGCGCTCGACGAGGCGGCGCTCGATCCCGAGGTGCGCGAGTACGTCTACGCGCTCGCCACCATGCTCGCGCGCGCCGATGGGCAGGTGGTCGAAGAAGAGCGGGAGGTGCTCCACGCGCTCGGCGACAAGCTCGGCCTCGACGGCGAAGCCCGCGAGCGCGCCGCCGTGGCAGCGCGCGCGCTCGAGGGTCCTTCGGATCTGCAGGCGCTCGCGAACGCGCTCGCCAGCGCCTGATGGGGCTCAGTAGCTCCAGCCGAGCGCGAACAGGAAGCGCGGCAGCACGCCGTTGAGCGCCTTGTAGGTGTTGGGGTGCGACTGCTGCAGCCCCTTGTCCACCTGCGTGCTCTGGAGGCCGATGCCCGCGCCGATGGTGAAGCCGCTCCAGAACACCTTCTGGAAGCCCGCGTCGAGCGCCCAGCCGACCTGCGTCGCATCGGTCTTGATCCGGCCACCGAAGCCGTCGTCCTCGCTCGAGTTGTACTTGGCGAACACCAGCGACGGCCCGATGTAGAAGCCCTGGGCGCTCGCGCTCGCCGTGTAGAAGCGGTACCCGATCTCGGCGCCGTAGCCGCCGTAGCGGGCCTCGGAGTCCGTGGTCGAAGTGGTGGTCGAGCCGTTGTAGCTGGTCTCCGAGCGGAACCGGATCGCGCGATCCGCCGTCACCACCCAGAACGGGTTGATGACGAGCGCGTGGTGCGGCGTCGGCAAGATCTGGATGTTGGGGCCGACGCGGCCGATGAGCAGCGCGAAGGGGTTGATGTCGAGCGTGAGGCTCTTGTGGTCGTACTCGGTGCGGCGCGGCGGCGGCGGCGGCACCCAGCCCGGCTCACCGGCGGGCGCGGGGGTGCTCGAGTACACGGGGCCGGGCGCAGGGGGCGGCGCGTAGACCGGGCCGGGGGCGGGCGCGGGCGGAGGCGGGGCGGGCTGCGCACCCGCGCCGATCTGCACGTTCACGTCCACGCCGACTTGACGTTCGGCCAGAGCGGCGGACGACACGAGCAGCGAAGCGGCGGCGAGCGAGAGGGCGGCGGTGCGGGCGATCGACATGGTGGGACCTCGAAGGGCCGACGGGAGTCGGCTGCGGGAAGGTGCGATGAGCCCTCCTTGGTGCGAGCCGCGTGCCGCGCGCTTTCTGCACGAATCTGGCTCGATTTCGACACACCGTAATCGCCGCTTCACAATGGCAGCGAGGATGACGGCCCGGTATGTTCCGCCCCGATGCAAACCCGGCCGTCGCTGACGCGGCTCCAACCCTACGACGGCGACGCCACCATCGTGCTGGACGAGATCGTCCGCGCGGCCGTCAACGTGAACGCGAGCGACATCCACCTAGAGCCCAAGCGCGACCGCATGCAGGTGCGCCTGCGCATCGACGGCACGATGATCGATCACCGCCCGGTCTCCAACGACGTGGCCTCGCAGGTCACCTCGCGGGTCAAGGTGCTCGCCCGCATGGACATCGCCGAGCGTCGCCTGCCGCAGGACGGCCAGCTCACGCTCGAGGTCGGGCTGCCGACGCGCACGCACCTGCGCGCCTCCACCTTCCCCACCTCGCAGGGCGAGAAGGTCGTGCTCCGCATCCTGCGTCAGCAGAGCATCCACGCCTTCGATCGCCTCGGCATGGCGATCGACGTGCAGCGTCGCCTCGAGGAGCACCTCGCCGCGCCGCAGGGCCTCATCATCACCTGCGGCCCCACCGGCGCCGGCAAGACGTCGACCCTCTACGCGTTCCTGCAGAAGATCGACACCACCAAGATCAACGTCGTCACCCTCGAGGATCCCATCGAGGTCGAGATCGACGGCATCACCCAGGGCCAGGCCAACGTCCGCACCGGGTTCACCTTCGCGAGCGGCCTCCGCGCGATCCTGCGCCAGGACCCGGACGTGATCCTGGTGGGCGAGGTGCGCGACGCCGAGACCGCGGGCATCGCGCTGCAAGCCGCGCTCACCGGCCACCTCGTCATGTCGACCCTCCACACCTCCGACGCGGTCGAGACCATCGTGCGCCTGGTCGACCTCGGTATCGAGCCGTGGATCGTGGCCAACGCCATCACGTCGGTGCTCGCGCAGCGCCTCGTGCGGGTGGCGTGCCCCGCCTGCAAGGAGATCGTCGATCTCGACAGCGACCTCTGGGACGCCGACGAGGTGCTGCTCCCGGCGGGCTCGAAGATCGTCCGCCCCAAGGGCTGCGTGCAGTGCCACCGCACGGGCTATCGTGGCCGCACTGGCATCTTCGAGTTCGTCGAGCTCGACGACGAGATCCGCGACATGATCAAGACCAAGGCCGCCGTGCGCGAGTACCGCGAGCTGCTGCGCAAGCGGAACGTGCGCTCGCTGCGGCGCGCGGGCTACGATCGCGTGATGGAAGGCACCACCACCGTCGACGAAGTCGTCCGGGTGACCACCTGATGGCCCGCGGAGGCAGCGGCACGATCGCCGTCACGTGGGCCATGCTGGTGGCTGCGATCGGCGGGGTCGTGGGCCTCGTGGTCGTGCTGCGCGCGATCAACCCCACGCCCGAGAAGCCCCCCGCGCCGCCGCCCGTGCCCACCCAGGCGCCAGCGCCCACGCCGACCGTGGCCCCGAGCGCAGGGCCGCTCGCGTTCCGCGACCCCGACAGCGTCAAGAAGTGGGAGCAGCTCCGCGCCGACTACAAGACGGCGAAGGACGCCGTGGCCGACTTCCCCAAGGCCGCGAGCCAGGCTTCGATCGGCGCGCTCGCCGAATCGCTCGACAAGGCCTGCGCCAAGGTGCATACCGGCGTCGCGTGGCTCGCGGGCGAGCCGCACCCGGAGGCCGTGAAGTTCAGCAACGAGGCCCGCCGCACGTGCGACTACGACCGCCCGATCGGCGTGCTCCGCGCCGCCCTCGCCGAGCTCGCCAAGAAGCCGGGCGCGCCCACCAAGAAGGCCCTCTGCGGCCTCGCCGACGGCGCCGCCAAGCACCTGCAGGCCAAGTCGTACATGGACGACGAGACCGCCAAGACCGAGATGGCGAAGATCGGGGTCGCGTGCCTGTGAACCTCCGCGATCGACTCACCGACTTCCCCGCCGACTTCGCCACCGACGACCCGTCCACGCTCGCCGAATACGGGCGCGACTGGACCAAGGTGCACACCCCCGCCCCCTCGCTCCTCGTGCGCCCGCGCACCACCGACGAGGTCTCGCGCTTCCTGCGCCTCGCCTCCGCCGAGAACGTCGCGGTGGTGCCCTCCGGTGGCCGCACGGGCCTCGCCGGCGGCGCCGTCGCGGCGCGCGGCGAGGTGGTGCTCTCCCTCGAGCGGATGCGCCGCATGGACCCGGTCGACACCCTCGGCGCCACGGTCCGCGTGCAAGCCGGCGCCGTCACCGAGCAGGTGCACCAGCACTGCGCGCCGCTCGGCCTCACCTGGCCGGTCGACTTCGCCTCCAAGGGCTCGAGCCAGGTCGGCGGCAACATCGCCACCAACGCGGGCGGCGTGAAGGTCATCCGCTACGGCCTCACCCGCAACTGGGTGCTCGGGCTCGAGGTCGTGCTCGCCGACGGCACCGTCCTCGAGCTCAACGGCGCCCTCGAGAAGAACAACACCGGCGCCGATCTCCGGCAGCTCTTCATCGGCAGCGAGGGCACGCTCGGCGTGATCACCGAGGCCACCCTCAAGCTCACCCGGCTGCCGGCCCGGCTCGACGTGATGCTGTTCGCGGTGGCCGATCTGTCGGCGGCGGTCGCGCTGTTCCGCGCCGCGCGCAAGGGGCCGTTCACGCTCTCGGCCTTCGAGGTGTTCTCCGATCGCTGCCTCGCGCGCCTGCTCTCGCACCGCAAGCTGCGCGACCCGTTCGCCCAGCGCCACGGCTACTACGTGCTCGTCGAGGCCGAGGCGGCCGAGGACCTCGAGGCCTTCACCACGAAGCTGTTCGAGGACGGGCTCGCCGTCGACGGCGTCCTCGCCCAGCACGGTGGCCAGGCGGCCGAGCTGTGGGCCCTGCGCGAGGGCATCTCCGAGAGCCTCTCGGCGACGGGCCTCCCCCACAAGAACGACGTCGCGCTCCCGGTCGCCGCGCTCGAGGCGTTCACGCAGGACCTCGAGGCGCTGGTCGCCGCCGAGTACCCGGGCTTCGAGGTCAACATCTTCGGCCACATGGGCGACGGCAACCTCCACGTCAACGTGATGAAGCCCGAGTCGATGGACCGCGCCGAGTTCCTCGCCACCACCCAGCGCCTCGACCCCCAGATGTTCGAGATCGTGAAGCGCCACCGCGGCAGCATCTCCGCCGAGCACGGGATCGGGCTGCTCAAGCGAGCCTACCTGTCGTACTCGCGGAGCCCGGCGGAGATCGCCCTCCTCCGCGGGCTCAAGGCCACCCTCGATCCGCGCGGGATCCTCAATCCCGGGAAGATTCTCGGCGACTCCGTACCGCAGAGCCGCTGACGCCGGCCGACCCCCGGGGCCGGACTGGGGTATTCTCCCCGCGTGAGCGAGACACTCGGTCCGCCCCCTTCCCGGAGCCCGGAGAAGGATCCGGTCCTCGGAACCGTGATCGCGGGCAAGTACCGCATCGTCTCGCGCCTCGCGTCGGGGGGCATGGGCACCGTCTACCGCGCCGAGCAGCAGGCCCTCGGTCGCGAGGTCGCGCTCAAGCTGCTCCACCCCGGCAACATGGAGGGTGAGGACTCCACCGCCTCCCGCGACGACTTCTCGGTCCTCGAGAAGCGATTCTCCCGCGAGGCCGCGATCCTCGCCAAGCTCCAGCACCCCAACATCGTCACCGTCTACGACTACGGCGCGATCGAGGGCGCCGACGACGACCCCGAGAAGGGGGGACGTCCGCGCTTCTACATGGTGATGGAGCTGATCGGCGGGCGCACGCTGCAGCAGCGCCTCGTCGAGCGCAAGGTGCTGCCCTGGGACGAGGCCGTTCGCCTGTTCCGCCAGATCGCCCGTGGCCTCCGCGAGGCCCACGCCGTCGGCGTCGTCCACCGCGATCTCAAGCCGGCCAACGTGATGATCGTCCGCGATCGCGACGGCGAGGAGCAGGTGAAGCTGCTGGACTTCGGGATCGGCAAGATCCTCGACGACCCGGGGAGCCCCTCGCTGCCGCCCACCGGCGACACCAACCCGCCCAACAGCGACGACGAGCTCACCCGCGACGGCCGGTTCGTCGGCTCGCCGCAGTACATGTCCCCGGAGCAGGTGACGGGCGAGGGCATCGACGAGCGCAGCGACGTCTACTCCTTCGGCGTCATGCTCTACCGCTGCCTCGCGGGGAAGAACCCGTTCCACCGCCACAGCGTCACCATGATCATGCTGGCGCACCTCAACGATCACCCTCCGGATCTGGCCACGGTCGCCGATCCCGAGATGCCCCCCTGGCTCGGCGAGCTCGTCATGCGCTGCCTCGCGAAGCGCAAGGAAGCGCGGCCGCAGTCGATGGAGGAGATCGCGCGCGCGTTCGCCGATCACAGCCTCGGCCTGCCCGCCTCCCAGGCTGCGCTCCTGCCGAGCCCGCCGAGCAGCCGCTCCGGCTTCGAAGCGACCACCGAGATGGCCCGCTCGCAGGCCCCGACGCCGCACACCGAGCAGGCCGTGATGACGCCACCGCCACCGCCGCCCGAGCCCGCGCGATCGCGTGCTGCCCTGTGGGTGGGCCTCGTCGCGCTCGCGCTCGTCGTCGTCACGCTCACGGCCTACCTCGCGCGCAAGCCCGACGCGGCCCCGGCCGTCGCGGCGAGCACCCCGAAGGAGAGCCGACACTTCACCCTGGTCCTCGAGTCGATCCCCGCGGGGGCCCGCGTGCTCGAGGGCCAGAACGAGCTCGGCGTGACCCCGCTGCAGCTCGATCTCGACAGCGAGCCGCTGGCCAAGGCGCCGCGCACGTTCGTGATCGTCCGCGAAGGGCACCAGCCGTACACGATCGTGCAAGGGCCCTCGACCCAGACGGTGCGCGTGGTGGCGGCGCTGGTCGCGATCGCGCCGAGCGCCCCCGTCGCGCCGAGCGCGCCCTCGAATCCGGCGCCGACGGTGGTGTCCAGCAAGCCCGATCCCGTGCTCCAGAAGCCCGCCGCCGCGAAGAGCAGTGTGCCGTCGACCGCCCCTCCGCCCGTGGACATCCTGCTGAAGCGCTGAACGGAGCACGATGCCTTCGCCCCTTTCCCGCTCGCGTGCGTGGAGTCTCTCGCTGCTGCTCGCGCTCGCCGGCCTCGCCGCGCCGCTCCGCGCCGACGACCTCGCGGACGAGGCCGACGTGCAGTTCGAGCTCGGCGCGACGAAGTACAAGTCCGGCGATTTCCTCGGCGCCCTCGAGCATTTCCTCGCGAGCAACCGGCTCGTGCCGAACAAGAACGTGCTCTTCAACATCGCGCGTTGCTACGAGCAGCTCAAGCGCTACCCCGACGCGTATCGCGCCTACGCGCGCGCACTCGAGCAAGGACCCGACCCGCAGCAGAAGAAGGAGATCGAGGAGGCCCTCGGCCGCATCGCCCCGAAGGTCGCGCTGCTCGACGTCAAGACCGACCCCCCGGGCGCCACCATCTACCTCGACCGCAAGGACCTCGGGGCGCGCGGCGAGGCGCCGAAGAAGCTGGGCCTCGAGCCCGGCAAGGTGAAGGTGATCGTCGAGCTCGCCGGGCACGAATCGGCCGAGAAGGCGGACGTCGTCCTCACCGCGGGCGCCACCACCACGATCAACCTGGCGCTCGTGCCGATCCTCGGCACGATCGAGGTGACCGGCGAGCCCGTGGGGGCCACCGTCCGCCTCGACAAGGACACCGGCGCCGCCGCGTGCGTCCTGCCGTGCACGCTCTCCGCCGCGCCGGGCAAGCACACGCTGATCGTCGAGAAAGACGGCTGGAAGCGCGCCGACGTGAGCGTCGAGGCGCGCCCGAAGCAGAGCGTCCCCGCCAAGGTGAAGCTCGATCGAATCAGCGGCAGCGTCGTGGTGTCGGCGGACGTGAGCGAGTCGCTCATCGAGGTCGACGGCAAGCCCGTGGGCTTCACGCCCAGCGTCGTGCAGGTGCCGGTGGGCCCGCACGTGATGATCGTGTCGCGGAGCGGCTTCCGCGCGGTCAAGCGCAACGTCCTGGTCACCGAGACCGGGCAGGCCAAGGTCGACGTCTCCCTCACCGAGGTGAGCGAGGTCAACGCCGCGTCGCGCGCCTCGGAGTCGGTCGAGGAGGCGCCGAGCTCGGTCAGCATCGTGCCGAGCGCGGAGCTCCGCGGCATGATGTACCCGACCGTCGCCGAGGCCCTGCGCGGCGTGCGCGGGCTCTACGTGGCCGATGACCGCACCTACGTCGCGCTCGGGTTCCGCGGCTTCTTCCGCCCTGGCGACTACGGCAACCGCGTGCTCGTGCTGGTGGACGGACACCCCACCAACGACGACTGGAGCGGCTCGTCGTACGTCGGGTTCGACGCGCGCACCGACATCGACGACGTCGAGCGCATCGAGGTGGTGCGCGGCCCGGGGTCGGTGCTCTACGGCACCGGCGCGTTCTTCGGCGTCGTGAACCTCGTCACGCGGAGCCGCGGCGCGCCCACCCGCGTGGAGGGCGCGATCTCGACGGTCGAGTACGGCGTGTCGCGGGCCCGCGCCTCGGCGAACGTGCGCCTCGGGCCCGACACCGGCGTCTGGACGTCGTTCGCGGTGGCGCAGGGTGCGGGCCGCGACTTCTTCTTCCCCGAGGTGGTGGGCCCCGGCGTCGACGGCGTCGCGCGCGACCTCGACGGCTTCCGCTCCGGCACGGCCTCGGGCCGCTTCTACCACCAGGACTTCACGGTCCAGTGGTTCTTCACCCAGCGCAAGAAGACGCTCCCGACCGGCGCCTACGGCACCGTCTTCGGCAGCGACGGCACGACCATCCGTGACACCCGCTCGTTCGTCGAGGCGCGCTTCGAGCCCAAGATCGGGGACACCCTGCAGTCGTTCACCCGGCTGCACGCGAACCTCTACGACTACCGGGGCACCTCGCTCTACGAGCGTGTCGACGGCGGCGAGGAGCGTGACACGTTCCGCGGTCACTGGGTCGGCTTCGAGCAACGCTTCATCGTCAGCCCCGTCGAGCGGCTGCGGCTCACCCTGGGTGGCGAGGTGGTGCGTCACTTCCTCGTTCGCCAGAAGGTCGAGAACGAAACGGGCCTCGAGCTGCCCGAGCGCAGCGACCCCTTCACGGTGGCCGCGGGCTACCTGCTCGCCGACCTCTCCCTCGGCCGCTTCAAGCTCTCGGCCGGCGCGCGGGCCGACTGGTACTCGACCGTCGGGCTCAGCCTCAACCCGCGCCTCGCGCTCATCGGCAAGCCCTGGACCGACGGCGTCGTGAAGCTCGTCGCCGGTCGGGCGTTCCGCGCGCCGAGCGCCTACGAGCTCTACTACTCGTCGACGACCCAGAAGACCCCGGAGACCCTCACGCCGGAGACGGTGTGGAGCGGCGAGCTCGAGGTCTCGCAGCGGTTCTCGCCGACCGTCGTCCTCACCGGCGCGTTCTTCGGTAACTACGTGAAAGACCTGGTGAAGCTCGTGGGGGGAGGCACCGAAGCCGACCCCAACGTCTACGCGAACAGCACCGTCCCGGTGTTCACCTACGGCTTCGAGGCGGAGCTCCGCCGCGACTTCCGCGACGGGTGGATGGTCGCCGCCCAGGGCTCGATCCAGCGGGCCCGCTACGCCGACAACGCGAGCGGGCTCCGGGAGGTGCCGGGTGCGCCGCCGGTCCTCGTCGGTGTCCGCGGAGCGGTGCCCATCCTGCCCCGCGCGCTCCTGCTCTCGACCCGGGTCAGCTACGTCGCCCCGATGTGGGATCGCAACGACGAGGCCACCGATCCCGCGCAGGCCAGGACCGAGGCCGGCGTGATCTGGGATCTCGTGTTCACCGGCGAGGCCGAGCGCGGGTTCCTCCGCTACGCCCTCGGCATCTACAACGTGCTCGACTGGCGCACGACGATGCCCGTGAGCCGCGAGTACACGCAGCGCGCCCTCGTGCAGGCGGGCCGCACACTCCTCGCGTCAGCCTCCTTCAGCTACTGAGCTCCAGCCACCGAGCCAGCGACCGAGGCTGCTAGCCGCGGAGCAGACGGTCGATGTGGGCGTGCTCCCAGGCCTGCGCGCGCTCGAAGTGGCGGTACTCGCGCTCGCGCGCCCGGAAGTGCGGCGGGTGGAGCACGCGACGCCCCGCGACCCGGACCGCCGGGATGACGTGGTGGAGCATCTCGTGGAACACCACGAAGGCGACGAAGTACCGGGGCACCCAGGGCCGGTCGAGCCGGGGGTGGATGCGGACCAGCCGCTCTTGCGCCGAATAGGAGCCGAGCTTGAGGGTGGCCCGCGCCCCGGCGCGCCCCTCGGCCGCCCAGCAGATCGAGGCGTCGATCATCCCGCCGAAGTACTTGCGGTTGACCTCGGCGAAGAGGGCGTCGAGATCGTGGACTGCCCCCTGGTTGGGCTTGCTCGAGCGCCGGTGGGGCTCGAGGGACCGGATGCGGCCCATGTTCTGGTCGATGTAGCGACCGACCACGTGGGAGGCCTCGCGGTCGCGGTAGAACAGGAACCGCCCGAGGGCCTCGATGACGTCGATCGGGGCGTCGAGGAACATGTGGTGGAGGCGGGCGCGCAACAGGCCGTCCTTGCGCACCGCGTGGATCATCGAGTGGCGGTTGTCGTGGATGGCCACCACGACCGGGCTCCGGCCGACGATGGCGAGCCGGCGCTCGAGGGCCTGCCGGGCGCCCTCGTGGACGTAGACGGCGGGGGACCCGGGCGGGAACCGCAGGTCGAGCTGCTCGATGACCCGGAGCAAGGCGTGGTGCTTGAGGGAGACGGCGGCGCGGGCGCGGGGCCTCCGCTGGTTGCCGACCTCGACCCCGAGGGGACCGGCCGACGGGGTGAGCGGCAGGGCGCCCCCGAGGAGCGGGAGCAGGGCCTGGGCCGACTTCACGCGGGCCACCTGCGCCACGCGAAGCGCCGAGCTCGGCACTCGGGCGGTTCGGGTGGTTCGTTCGGAGGCCATGGATTGGGGGTAGAAGCCCCCCCCCATCCTGTCAAGAAACGGGGATATCCACAGGATATCTTGTGGATATCCTTGGGAAATTGCCGGGACGGATTCCCCTCCGGACGGAGGCTCCGGGGCTTGCCAGCGGCCTCCTCCGGCCCCGCGAGCCTCTCAGTTCTCGACGTAGAGGATGGCGCAGTTGTGGCAATCGGCGTCGCGCACGCGGTTGCAGAGCTCGACGAGATCGTCGTCGGCGTCGACCAGGGTGCCCACCACGGGCTTGGCGGTGCCCTCGTCGTAGTGGCAGTCGTCCAGGGCGACCCAGCGACCGCGATACTCGTTCGACGCACACAGCTCGACCCACGAAACCTGACCGTTCATCTTCGCTGACCTCGGAGGTCCCGCCCCAGTCGCCCCCCTTGGTGGGGGTCCCCAGCGCGTTGATTGGACCCTACGGACTCGTGACCTCGGATGACGTGACGACCCCCCAGAGACAGTGGGTCGTGACGGTAGCGCCGGCGTGACGACCTCGTCAAACGCTCCCCAGGTTCGACCGTCCTGCCGGTACGACGCTCAGGGTTCTCGAAACCGCGTGACTCAGTCGTCGTCGTCGTCGACGTAGGTGCCGATGGGCGGCGCCGCGCCGTCGTGGAGGATCTCCCAGACCTGCCTGGAGAGGCCGGGCGCCTGGTCGGGCTGGGAGAGGTCCCAGTTCATGTGGGCGGCCTCGATGGCCGACTTGGTGCCCCCGACGTTGCACGCGAGGGGCTCGGCGCGGGGCAGCCGGTCGAACGGGGTGTAGTCGGGGGTCGAGGTGAACATCTCGAGCGGGAGGGCCGCCCGGGCGACGATGTCGCTCGAATACGGCTTGCCGTAGACGTGCGCCAGGAGCTTGTGGATCGACGAGGTGTCGTAGTGGCCCTTGGCGACGAACCCGCGCTTCACCCAGGGCGAGGCGAAGAACAGCGGGGTGCGGTGGGCATCCACGTGATCCCCACCATCCTGCGGGTCGTCCTCGGTCACGATGACCAGCGTCGAGCCCCAGAGCGGCGACTTGGAGAGCCCTTCGAGCAGGATGCCGATGGCCTCGTCGCCGACCGCGATGTAGGTCTGCGGAGTGGGCTTGTTGAGCGAGCCGCCAGCCGTGTGGTCGTTCGGCTGGATCGCGTAGGTGAAGGACTTGAGGTTGCACAGCACGCGCGAGCGCGCCGCGATGTAGCAGCTCTTCACGGTGTCCGGCATGTCCATCGTGTAGATCTTGCCGGGGTAGTCGTTGTCGAGGCAGCAGTTCTTCGGCTTCTTGCCGTCGTCGTCCGCCGCACCGACCGGCTCGCCCATGTTGTCGAACGGCACGCCGTTGCGCTGCAGCCAGTCGAAGACGGAGCCCTCGACGGGGCGGCCGACCGCGTTGATGCCCTGGAACGGCAAGCGGGAGCCGCGGCCCCACGAGACGAGCCAGGTGCGCTCGGTGAAATCCGTGGTGCGCCCGAACGTGGTCCACACGTGGCCCTGGATGCTCTGCTCGGCCGACGTGTAGTAGTTGTCGAACAGCGTGAAGGTCTTCGCCGCCTTGCGCTGGTTGCCGAAGATGGAGTCCATCTTGCCCGGCGCCATCACGAGCTTCGGGTCGCCGTTGGCCCCCGGCAGGTCGCCGTACACCGCGTCGTAGGTCTTGTTCTCCTTCACGATGAACACGACGTGCTTGATCTGCTTGCTCGGGCCCGCGGTGTTGGTGTCGGGCACCGGGAAGTCGTAGGGCGCGCCCGCGCAGTCCACCTTGGAGGCGCCCTCGAGCTTGCTCACGTCGGTGTACTTGGCGACCGCGTCCTTGCCCGCGGTGAGCGCGGCCGCGTCGGGCGCGGTGGCGAGGAACTGGATCGAGCCCTTCATGCGATCGGTGATGTCGCCCTCGCCCGGCCCGAACGGGATGGGGATGTTGCCCGCGCCGCGGCCCTTGCCGCTCACGACGACGACCGAGCCGTCGGGGCGCACCGAGACGGCCGTGGGCCACCACTCGGTCGGGAACTGGCCGGCGGGCGTGAGGGTGGGCGCGGCGTCGCCCGTGGGCAGCACGACGTCGAACACCGCGACCGCGTTGCGACCGCCGAGCGTGACGTAGAGGCGCTTGCTGGTCGCGTCGTACGCGACGCCGTTCGGCGAAGGGCCGTGCAGGCCGCCCTCGGCGAGGGGCACCGTGCCGACCACCGCGCCGCCGGAGGGCAGCGTGTCGACGATGGCGATCTCGTCGGCGTCGCTCGACACCACCGCGAGGTGCCGCGGCCCGAGGGCCACGATCGCCCCTGGGTTCTTGCCGAGGGTCAACTTGCCGACGACCTTCTGCGCGACGAGGTCGACCAGATCGATGCGACCGCCGTCCCAGGCGCTCACCCAGGCGTATTTGCCCTCGGTGTCGGCGGGGTGGATGAACGGCGTGAAGATCTCGCGGCCGCCGATCTCGACACGGCCGACCACCTTCTTGGTGTCGACGTCGACGGTGAAGAGCGTCGTCGTGGAGCCGCGGCCGTCACCGGTGCCGACGACGATGCGCTTGCCGTCCGGCGTGGCCGCGATCCCCGAGATCTCGTAGGCGTCGGCGAGGCCTCCGCCCGCGGGCGCGCCGGCCTCGCGCGGGATCTTGAGATCGTTCGCGGCGTCGCGGGTGAGCTTCTTGGCGCCGACGTCTATCGCGTACGCGTAGAGGGTCGAGCCCTGTCCGCCGCTCACGTAGGCACGGAGCGGCCCCGAGGCCGTGGGGAGGATGACCACGCCGTAGTTGGTGGCGAGGTCGCCGGTGTACTTGTCGCGGCCCACGACCGGGTCCTCGGCGGTGCCGATCTTGGTCACGTCGACGAGGCGCACGCTCTGCTCCTTGATGCCGCCGTCGACGACGAGCACGAGATCGCCACCGGGCACCGGCACCACGTTGGTCGGGAACCCGCCCTTGTAGTCGCCGAACGTGGAGACCTTGCCGGCCGGCTTCACGCGCTGCCCGGTCGGCAGGATGAAGGTCGCCGGATCGGCCGCGTCGACGCCGCTCGACTTGGCCGCTTCGCCCGTCGCGACCGAGGCCGTGCACTTGCCAGTGATGGCGGGGAAGCTGCCGAGCCACGCGCCGCAGCTCGCTGCGTGGGGCAAGCTCGCGTAGGGCCCGAGCGCGGGGCACTCGTAGCCCTTGGGCTCGCAGGTGGGATCGCAGTCGAACGCGCACGACGTCGGCGGGGAGCGGTAGTCCTCGGGATCGAGGGGGCCGGTCTCCGCGGCGTCGGGAGGAGGTGGTTCGGCGTCACCGGACGAGCAGCCGAATCCGCCGAACGAACCCGCGAGTGTGCCGAGGATCGCGGCCGATACCCACCGGGAGAGACGAGGCCTGGGCGCGTGCATTGCGCAGCAGTCTACGGCGGCGGCCTGTGATAGGAAACCCAGGTCCCCATGATTCCGGTGCTCTCCCGTGACCAGATGCGCGCCTTCGACCGCTACGCGATCGAGACGTGCCACGTGCCCGGCGTCGTCCTGATGGAGAACGCGGGGCGCGGCGCGGCCGACGTCGCCGGCCGGATCCTGGGCGCGCGGCTGCCCTCGGCCCGCGTCGTCGTCGTCTGCGGCGCGGGCAACAACGGCGGCGACGGCTTCGTGGTCGCGCGTCACCTGTGGTCGCGGGGGGCAGTCGTGCAAGTGTTCCTCGCCGGGGCGCCGGAGCGCGTGCTCGGTGACGCTCGTGTGAACCACGACGCCTACCTCGACCTCGGCGGTGAGGTCACCCTCCTGGTCCCGAACGAGCTCGCCGAGCTCGAGGCGGCCCTCGGCCTCGCGGATCTCGTGATCGACGCCCTGTTCGGCACCGGGCTCGATCGGCCCGTCCCGCCCGAGATGGCCGCCCTGATCGACGCGATCAATCGCGCGCCCGGGCATCGACTCTCGCTCGATCTGCCGAGCGGCCTCCACGCCGACTCTGGCGCGCCGCTCGGGGCCTGCATCGAGGCGCACGACACCGTCTGCTTCGGCCACCTCAAGGTCGGGCTGCTCACGCCGCAGGGGGCGCGGCACGCGGGGCGCATCCACGTGTGCGACCTCGGCGTCCCGAGCACCATCCTCGGGCGCGTCGGCCACGTGGCCGAGGTCATCGAGCGCAAGGCGGTCGCCGAGCTGTTCGTGCCACGCGAGGCCGACGCCCACAAGTTCTCGGTCGGCGCCGTCCTCGTCTGCGCGGGCTCCGCCGGCAAGAGCGGCGCCGCGTTGCTCTCGGCGCGCGGGGCGTTCCGCGCGGGCGCGGGCCTCGTGAGCATCGCCACCTGGCCGGAGGCGCTCGCCGCGGTCGACGCGCGCATGCCCGAGGTGATGGCGCAGGGGCTCGACCGCGCCTCGCCCAGGGCCTTGATCGACCTCTTGCTGCCGAACCGTCGCGCGGTGGTGGTGGGCCCGGGCTTCGGCCTCGACGCCCCGGCGCGCGAGGTGGTCGAGCACCTGCTCGCCACGTTCGAGGGCCCCATGGTGCTCGACGCCGACGGCCTCACCCTGTTCCGGGGTCAGCCCGAGAAGCTCGCCGCCGCGCGCGGCCCGCTCGTGCTCACGCCGCACGCCGGCGAGATGGGCCGTCTGCTCGGCCTCACGAGCGACGAGGTCGAGGCCGACCGCTTCGGCGCCGTGCGCAAGCTCGTCGCCGCCACCCGCGCCACCGTCCTGCTCAAGGGGGCGCGCACCATCGTCGCGTCGCCCGAGGGCCGCGTGGCGGTCAACACCACGGGCAATCCAGTGCTCGCGACCGCGGGCTCGGGCGACGTCCTCGCCGGCATGATCGGCGCGTTCCTCTGCGCGATGGCCCCGTTCGACGCCACCGTCGCCGGCGTCCACGTGCACGGCCTCGCGGGCGACGTGCTCCGCGGCCGGACGGGCGACCGCGGCATCTTCGCGTCCGAGATCGCCGACGAGATCCCGCGCGTGCTCGAGGCGCTCCAGCGCGACGAGCTCACGACCGAGACGCGGATCTAGCTACTGGGTGAGCGGCAGGCGCAGGCGTGGCTTCGGCGCGTCGAGGGCGCCGAACGCGCGCTTGTAGTCGGCGAAGCGACCGCCGGCGCGGACCGCGTCGAGCACCGCGCGACCCTCGGCGAAGCCCCCCTGGGCGAGCACCGCCTCGGCCCACGCCCACTTGGCGCTGGTGGCGCGCACGTCGACGCGCCCGCGGAGCCCCTTGCGCAGCCGCTCGAGGCGGTGTTCCACGACGTCGATCCCCGCGAACGCGGCGTCGACCATGGGCGTGTTGCGCTTGGGGCAGAACGGCGCGATCCCGAGGGCGATCGGCACGATCCGCGAGAGCTCGCTCGAGAACCGCACGCACTCGTCGATGTCCTCGTCGGTCTCGCCGGGCAGGCCGACCATGAGGTAGAGCTTGAGGCGATCCATCTTCACCGCGCGCGCGTTCTCGGCGGCGGCCTCGAGGTGCCGGATCTCGGCGCGGCGGTCGAGCTGCTTGCGCATGCGCTCGCTCGGGCCGTCCATCGCGGTGGTGAGCGTGCGGTACCCGGCTTGCTTCAGCGCCTGCACGAACTCGATCTTGAGCTTGTCGGGCCGCAGCGACGAGAGCCCCACCTCGCTGCCGCGCGCCGTGAGCGTGCGCACGATCGAGACGATCCGCGGGTGGTCGCTGACCGCCGCGCCGACGAGGCCCACGCGCTTCGCGTCGAGCGGGATGCGCCCGAGGATCTCGTCTTCGGGGACGATGCGCATGCCGCCGTTGGTGGAGCGGCGCATCACGCAGTAGGTGCACCCGCGCGAGCAGCCGCGCGAGGTCTCGATGAGGAACATCGACGAGAGCGCGGCCTCGGCGGCGCGGATCGGCCCCCACGCGGGGAGGTCTACGTCGTCGACCTGGGCGAGCGGCGGCAGCGCCTCGCCGTGCACCGCGGGCACCCACACGTGGGGCATCGCGGCGAGCGCGGCGAGCTGGGCCGCGCGGCCGCGGACGGACTCGAGCACGCGCACCACGTCGACGACGAGCCGCTCGCCCTCGCCCATCACGACCGCGTCGCAGAACGGGCCGAGGGGGACCGGGTTGCTGAACGTGAGCGGTCCGCCGCCGAGCACGAACGGCCCACGCTCGTCGCGCTCCTCGCGCAGCGGCGAGAGCCCCGCGCCCTCGAGCACCTGGGTGAGGCCGGCGATCTCGAGCTCGTAGGCGACGCTCACGGCGAGGACGGGGAAATCCCCCACGGCGCGGCCCGATTCGTAGGTGTGCAGCGGCGGGTGGGGCTCGCCGGGCTTCGCGTCGTCGTCGAGGAACGCGCGCTCGCACCCGAGGCCGTCGGCCTCCATCAGCGCGCGGTAGATGCGCTGGTAGCCGAGCGACGCCATGCCGGCGCCGTACGCCGAGGGGTAGACGAGCGCGACGCCGAACGCTCCGTGCTTGTCGATGGCGCCGATCTCGCTCGCGAGGCGGCGCTGCACCCGCTCGCGGAAGGTGGTCGGGCGGTCGACCGTCGAGCGCCGTTGACGGCCCAAGGTCAGCCGACCTTCGCCACGCTCGACTCCTCGCCGCCGAGAGTCGTGGTGGACTCGTCGATGGGGAGCTCGGCAAAGTTGAACCACTGGTCGGGGAACCGCCGCACGAAGCGCTCGGCGGCGGCCATCACGCTGGTCATCGCGCGGTCGAGCTCGCCCGGGTTCGCGCGCCGCGGCAGCGTGACCTCGGTGTCGGCGCGCACGAGGTGGTCGGCGAAGCCGAGGCGCGCGGTGAACACGGGGATGATCGGCGCGCCGGTGACCTGCGCGAGCTGGAACGGCCCGAGCGGCACGCGGTAGCGACGGCCGAAGAACGGCACCGCGCGCGAGCGCATGCCCGCGGGCACGCGGTCGACCTGCAGCGCGACGGCGCCGCCGTGCCGCACGTGCTGGGCGAGCGGCAGGACCGACAGCGGGTCTTCGCCCACGTGGAACACCTTCACGCCGGCCTTCTGGCGCGCGGCGTCGCTGATCTCTCGCGCGCGATCGTCGCGCTCCTTGGCCATGGCGATGCCGAGCTCGAAGCCGCGGTTCTTCATGACGGCGCCCGCCACGTCCCAGCTGCCGGCGTGGATGGTGACGAGAATCGCGCCGCGGTTGCGATCGCGCGCCATCTCGAGGTTCTCGCGCCCCTCGATGGTGTAGCGGAACGGCGGCGGATTCGGCCCGCTGCCCGCGAGCCCCTCGGCGAGACAGTGCCCGTAGTTGGCGAGCGTGGCCGCGACGTCGAGCGCCTCGACCAGCGCGGCGCGGCGGCCCTGCACGAAGCGGTGGTTCTCGAGCAGCTGCGCGCGCGTCGGCGCGCGCGTGAGTCCGACCAGGAGCGCGATGGGCCCGGGCGAGGCGCGCAACCACCAGTGTGGCAGGCGCGTGGCGCCCCACGCGGCGAACCCGCGGAGGGTCGCCGAGTCGTGTCTCAAGTGCTTCTGCAGGCTCTTCCACATGGCGTTCTCACGGCTCGGCTCGGTGGGAGACGGTAGTCTGCGTGGCTCCATTTTGCGAATCCTGCTGGCCAAGTCGACGGCCATCGCTACACTTCTCGTCAATGGTCGGGGCGCGAGCCCTTGCCATCGGTCGTGGAAGGGGGGTTCCCCTGGACCGGTCCACGAGGCGAACCAACGCCTCGCCCGCGGCCTGACGAGCGTTCTCTCCGCTCGGCTTCGTGTCGGTCGGAACCGCTCCGCTACGGAACGCGCGCTCCGCGTTCGCTCGGCCTCGTCGCCAGATGGGTCCGTGTCGAGCGCTCACCGCGCGCCGGCCCCAGCGCCGGAGGAGGAGACACATCATGCAAAGTACCAGTGGCCTCGAACAGGAGGGTCCGGTCGGTTAGTCGCTGATGCGGCTTTCCGTGCAGTGTCTCTCGCCGCGAAACCGACGCCACGCAGGTCGTGCTGTCGAACCGCGCTGAGCAAACGGACGCCTCCTCGTGTGGGTCGAGGGCCAGCGCAGCTGGTCCTTCCACGCAGAGGCCGAAGTACCGGTGAGCGGGTGGTCCGAGGATCACCCGCTCACTCTTTTTGTTTCGGTCGCAGCCGCTCCCCGCACTTCGGGTTGCATGCGGGCCTCGTCGGTCCTTCACACGGTGACGGTGAGAACCACCGGTGGGCTGTGGGCTCGTCGTCGCCGAAGTTCGAGATGGATGCGAATCCGAAGGGACGCGAGTCTCTATTTCACGCAGGTCCAGGTGTCGGCGTCGAGCTGGGGCTCGGCGTAGGCGGCGCCCCCCGCGAGGTAGCCCGCGGCGACCACGACCTCGCCCGTGAGCCGGATGTGCTCGCTGTCGCAGCTCGGGTGCTCGGGCGCGTAGGTGGTGATCAGCATCTGCGAACCGTCGACCAGCACGACGTCGACGACCTTGCCCGGCGCGGCGCGCGTGATGCGCGGCGCCTTGCTGGAGACCTTGCCCTCGATCGCGACGCGCTCGCCCACGCGGCCCACGAGGTAGGTGACGAGCGGGACCGTCGAGGGCGGCGGCGCGGGCGTGCTCTTGGCGTCCTTCTCGGGCGCGGCCTTGATGTCCGGCGCGCGACGGCTGCACGCGGCGAGCAGCACGAGCCACGCCGCCCACCTCAAGCGCGCATCCTCCGCGCGAGCAAGAAGGCCATCTCGAGCGCCTGCGCGTGGTTGAGCCGCGGGTCGCAGAGCGTGTCGTAGGCGCGCGAGAGATCCGCCTCCGTGATGCCCGAGGCGCCGCCGAGGCACTCGGTCACGTCCTCGCCGGTGAGCTCGAAGTGCACGCCGCCGAGGATGGTGCCGGCCGCGGCGTGCGCGGCGAACGCGCCCTCGAGCTCGGCGAGGATGTCGGTGAACGACCGGGTCTTGTGGCCGGAGCTCGCCGTCGTGGTGTTGCCGTGCATCGGGTCGCAGAGCCACAGCACCGGGCGGCCCTCGCGCGCGAGGGTGGCGAGCAGCGGCGGGAGGGCCTCGCGCACCCTCTCGTGCCCCATGCGCGTGATGAGCACCATGCGCCCGGGCACGCCCTTCGGATCGAGCACGTCGAGCAGCTGCAGCAGATCTTCGCTGCGCGTCTTCGGCCCGACCTTCACGCCGATCGGGTTCGCGAGGCCGCGGAACAGCTCGACGTGCGCGCCGTCGAGCGCGCGCGTGCGCTCGCCGATCCAGGGCAGGTGCGTGTTGAGCAGGTAGTGCCCGTCGCGGTGCGGGACCTTGCGCACCTGGGCCGACTCGTACTCGAGGTTGAGGCCCTCGTGGCTCGTGAAGAAGTCGACGCGCGAGAGCTCGCCGATGCTCGCGTCGCCGAGCGCCTCCATGAACCGCAGGGCGTCGCCGAGCTGTTCGACGGTGCGCGCGTAGTCGGCGCGCAGCGACGCGGGGAGCTCCGCGCGCGACAGGAACGAGAGGTCCCAGTACTCGGGGTGGTGGAGATCGGCGAAGCCGCCGGCGGACAGCGAGCGGATGAAGTTCAGCGTGAGCGCCGCGTTGCGGTACCCCTCGAGCAGGAGCTGCGGGTCGGGCCTGCGCGCGGACTCCTCGAACTCGGGCTTGTTGTAGAGGTCGCCGAAATAGCTCGGGAGCTCGCGGTCGCCGCGCCGCTCGGTGGGGCTCGAGCGCGGCTTCGCGTATTGCCCCGCGACCCGCCCGATGCGCACCACCGGCTTCTTGCTGCCGAGGATGAGCACGAGCGACATCTTGAGCAGGATCTTGAGCTGCGAGACGAGCCGGTCGGGGCGGCAGTCGGCGAAGCTCTCGGCGCAGTCGCCGCCCTGCAGGACGAACCGCTTGCCGAGCTGCGCGTCGGCGAGGAGGCCGCGCAGCTTGTCGATCTCCCACGAGGTGACCAGCGGGGGGAGGCGCGAGAGCCGGTCGCGCGCGTCGGCCAGCGCGGCCTCGTCGGGGTAGCGGATGTCCTGCGCGTTGGGCTTGCCGCGGAAGGACTCGGGGCGCCACTGCTCCGCGGACATCGCCGTCGCACGCTAGCGCGGCTAAGGTGCCCTGACCATGAAGGACACTCGCATCGGCTTCCTCGGCGCCGGCAACATGGCGCAGGCCATCATCCGTGGGCTCCTGCGTGGAGGCGCGTTCGTCTCCCCCGGCCAGGTCATCGCGAGCGACCCGGTGCGCAAGTCCCTCGAGAAGCTCCAGCACGAGTACCCGGGCCTGCACGCCACGAGCGACAACGCCGAGGTCTGCGCCACCGCCGACGTCATCGTCCTCGCGGTCAAGCCGCAGATCGTCGACAAGGTGCTCGCGCAGATCGCCCCGCATTTCCTGCCCCGCTCGCTGCTGGTCTCGGTCGCGGCCGGCGTCTCGACCGCGGCCATGGAGTCCAAGCTGCCGGTCGGCACGCGCGTGATCCGCTCCATGCCCAACACCGCGGCCACCGTGCTCGCGGGGGCGACCGCGATCTGCAAGGGCTCGTGCGCGACCGACGAGGACATCGCGACGGCCGAGCGCTTCTTCTCCTCGGTCGGGCGCACCGTCGTGCTCGAGGAGACCTTGATGGACGCCGTGACGGGCCTCTCGGGCAGCGGCCCCGCCTACGTGATGCTGATGATCGAGGCGCTCGCCGACGGCGGCGTGAAGGTCGGCCTCCACCGCGACACCGCGCTGATGCTCGCCGCGCAGACGGTGTACGGCTCGGCGAAGCTCCTGCTCGAGACGGGCGAACACCCGGGGCGCCTCAAGGACATGGTCACCTCGCCCGGCGGCACCGCGATCGCGGGGCTCCACACCCTCGAGTCGGGGGGGCTGCGCCGCACGCTGATCGACGCCGTCGAGGTCGCCACGCGGCGCGCGGCGGAGCTCGGCGAGGCGCTCGACAGGAAGCTGCGCGGGTAGCGCCCGCGGGGGGTGTGTTCGCGCGGGTGTGGTGGCTTTGCGCCAATGGCGGGCGATCCGGCGCCGACAGAGCGCGATTTTCAGCGTTTTCGCGCTGGCATCCCCCGTGCTGTCCGACTCAGGCATGCGCTCGCTCTTCCTTCCGCTCGCGGCCGTCTTGCTCCTCGTCGGCGCGACGGCGCATGCCGACGACGCGGCGCCGGCCCCGCCCTCTGCACCCCTGCCCGCGGCGCCCTCTGCGCCCCCGGCGCCCTCCCCCCCTCCGACTCCGACCGCCACGCCGGCGATCGGGAGCTACCGCGCCCGCTACGTCGAGGCGCGCGAGGCGCTGCTCGCCGGCCACTTCGAGGAGTGCCGCGACTCCTTCGCGACGCTCGCCGCCGAGGCCCCGAGCGAGAGCGATCGCCTGCTCGCGAGCGAGATGGCCGACATCTGCGGCAACCTCGCGAAGAAGGGCCTCGCGTTCGTGCACCAGAAGGATCTCGGCGAGTCGAACCTCTCCGCGAAGGCCACCGGCATCCGCACGACCGACGAGCTCGCCATCCTGTACACCAACGCCGTGCTGTACGGCGTCGGCACCGGCTTCTTCGTCGGCGCGGTCGTCGACGCCAAGGGCCCCGCTGGGTTCGTCCTCCCGATGATCGGCACCGCGGGCGTGGCCTCGGCGCTCATCTACGCCGCTGATCGCGGCAAGGGGATGCCCTACGGCGTGCCGCAGTCGATCACCACCGGCCTCTACCTCGGCTTCGAGCAGGGCCTCCTGTGGACGCTGTGGCAAGAGGCGAACAACAGCTACTCGAGCCGCTGGAAGGAGAGCACCATGGCGGCGGTGATCTGGGGCAGCGCCACGCTCGGCGCGCTCGCGGGGGGCATCGTCGGAGCCACCTCGACGGCGACCCCGGGTCGTGCGTCTTGGGTCGGCTCGACGGGCCTCTGGACCGGTGTGGTCGCCGGACTCGCGGGGCTCGCTGCCCACGGCGACGGTCGCGGAGACGACGCAGCGTTCGAGCTGACGGCCGCGATCGGCGTCGCCGCCGGTGCCGGGATCGGTCTGCTCACCGCCAAGGCGGTGTCTCCCTCGATCGCGCGCGTGCGCTTCCTCGATCTCGGTGCGCTGGCCGGCGGCCTCCTCGCGGGAGGGCTCTACTACGCCGCCGCGGACCGCTCCTCGAACGCGACGGCGTTCAGCACCATCACCGCGCTCGGCGTGCTCGGAGGGCTCGGGACCGCGTGGGCCCTCACGAGCAGCATGCCGCGCGACGACGGTCCGCGCGTGAAGGACGAGGCCAAGTTCTCCCCGACGATCGCGCCGACGCAGGGCGGCGCGACCTTCGGAGTGGC
>JAEUKC010000045.1:0-15047 GCA_016794445.1 Myxococcales bacterium | reverse complement strand
CGGAACATGCCCCTCCCCGCGCTCGGGCGGCACAGCTTGCGTCCCCTCGTGGTCCTCGTCGGGTTGATGGGCTGTGGCGACGCCTCGTCGAATCCCCCAGAGCAGACCTCGTCGATCACGCTGGTCGTGCGGCCCGAGGCGGCGACCCTCCGCGTGGGCAGTACGGTCACCCTCGTCGCGCGGATGGCCCGCGCCGACGGCACCTGGGATCCGGCCCCTGCGTCGTGGTCGTCCAGCAACCCGGGCCTCGCGACCGTCGACGCGAGCACGGGCGTGGTCCGCGGCGTCGCGCCCGGCCGCGTGGGGATGACCGCGAGCTACGGCCCGGGCACCGCCTCGGCCACGATCGAGGTCCTCCCTTGACCAGGGTCCTTCCGCGCGAGCTCTAGCCCGCCACGGCCTGGTCCGGCAGCACGACGCCGTGCGTGCGCCCCGCTTGCACGATCTCTGCGACGCTGCGCCCGACCTGGGGCGCGACGAGGGCGATGACCGTGTCGAGGCTGTCGTGCACCACGACCCTTCCGCGCTTGCCGCCGACCAGCAAGAGGCCCGCGAGCACGCTGCGCATCACGCTGTGGCGGAACCCCGAGCCCTCCATCACGAAGTAGAGGCGCTCGCTGCAGGCGAGGAGCTTGTCCATGTTGCGCACCATCGCGGCGCGCACTTCGTCCTTGGGTGGCTCCGCGTCGACGGGGACGAGCGAGATGCCGATCAGCGGCTGGCGGCTCGTCGAGAACCCTCGCTGCACCTCGTGCAGCACCCGATCGACATCGTCCATGACGGGGGTGCCCCAGCGCACGAAGTGGAGGCGGCCCAGGAGCATCGACCGATACGGCACACGAGAGGTGTACCCAATCGATCTCCGGCGATCGAGCCCGGCCCCACCAGCGACCTTGCGCCAGCGCAATCAACAGGCGCCGCGCGGCGCAGATCAGCCCTTGCAACTCGCGTGGCCACACGTCCAGCGGCCGCTCTTGGGCTCGAACCCGCAGTAGGAGTAGGGAGCGCCTCCATCTTCCTGGCACTCGGCGTCGTCGGTGCAGACGTCCTCTGCAGTGTGGCACTGGTAGCCGACGACGCCGTGGTAGCTCCCGCAATCGAAGTCGAACGTCGGCGAGCATGCGCCGCCCGGGCCGCAGTCCGCGTCCAGTCGACATGCGCTCTTCACGCAGCGGTGGCCGCGGCCGAAGTTCGCGCCGACCGGCTTCGCGGGCTCGCACGCGCACACCGCCGAAGGCCCGCAGTCCGTGTCCTCGTAGCAGTCGTCGGTGTGACAGCGTCCGCGCACGCAGCGACTCGAAGCGGGGCAATCCTTGGCCGTCGTGCACGCGGGTCCAGGCGCCATCTTCCCGAAGGGCGCGGTCGCGGCGGCGACGTCGAGCCGCGGACACGCCTCGGCCGAAGCGCGGTGCTGCTTCGGGAGCCGCACGGGCGACTTCGGCGGCTCGACCTTCTTCGGCGCCTTGGACGGCACGTCGTCCGGGCGCAGCGGGCGCTCTTCGCCTCGACACGCGACGGCCGACACGGCGCACAGCGTCGCGGCGAACCAGGGCCTCACGCCTCCTCGCGCACGGCGAGCGCCGCTTCGGACGAACCCACCACGTAGTCGACGTCTACCACGGCGCGGATCGAGGCCGCCGCCAGCAACCCCTCGACCGTCCCCGCGAACACGTCGAGCAGTCCGTGCGAGAGCCCTTCGGGCGGGCAGCCCCGGATGCGTACGGTGGCCGCGCGGGGGCCGCTGGTCGTGAGGTCGATGGTGCCGTAGTTCCGGTGCGCCTGGTTCAGCACGAGCGGGATGATGCGGCACTGCGTGGCCAGCGTGGCGCCGAACACCACGCGCATACCCCGCGTGACGGCCCGGAAGAGCGCGCGCTCGGCGAGCTCGTCCGCGGCTTCACGATGCACCGCTCGCCAGCGCGGCCCGCCCAGCAGCGCGCGCGCCTTGTCCGCGAGCCGGGTGATCGGCGGCGACGGCAACCACTCGAGCCGCGTGGCCTCGTCGACGCGACGGACGAGGTCGGGCTCGGCGAGGCCGAGGATCTCGGCGCCGCGCGGGACCTTGCCCGCGCGCAGCGACGCGAGCAGGTCCTTCACCATCGCTGCACGCACTTCCGGGTTCGACACGTCCTCGCATTGCATCGCCGATCGAGGCCCCGGTCAACCGATGGCCATCTTGGTCAGGCAAGCGTCTGCAGATCTGAAAAGACGCCTTGCACGGCTGCAACCGACGACCTCCACAAGTGACCGGCGACGCTGGCGGTCGGAGGCGGCCCGGACATTGCGTTGTGATTGCAGCTCGCTCCAGCGCATTGTTCTTTCTCAAACCGTCGGCACTGCTTGCTCTTTGGTTGGACGAGTGGCCTTGTCACTGTCACTTTTCAACGTGCACGCACCCTCGCGGCGCGCTATGAGCCCCGCCCCGCGTGACCGGCAACGGCGCGCGGGGCAGTCACGCAGAGAGGACACATGGTACGCACTCCCTTCGCGAGCCTCGCGCTCGCTTGCTTCCTCGGTGCGAGCGGTTGCTCGACCGAAGACGCCGCTCCGACGAGCAGCGACGACACGGGCAGCGCCGAGACGGAGACCGTCGACAGCAGCGCGCTCGACAGCGGCGCTCTCGACAGCAGCGCTCTCGACAGCAGCACGCTCGACAGCGCGACCGTCGACTCGTCCAGCTACGACGCGGACGCGGACGGCGCCAGCGCCGACGCGGATGCTGCCGAGATCGGCGAGGCGGGCGACACGGCCAGCCTGCCCGACGGCGCCTGCAAGAGTGGCACGGTCGAGGAGACGGCGTGCGGAAAGTGCGGCAAACACAGCCGCCTGTGCGACGGTGGCAGCTGGCTCGACTATGGCGTCTGCTACGACGAGTCGGGGAGCTGCGCCCCCGCCGAGACGCGTTCCGTCCCGTGCGGCCGCTGCGGCACCCGAAAGCAGACCTGCTCGTCGACCTGCGAGTGGACGTCGGACGTGTGCGTGGGCGAAAAGGCCTGCGTCGCGGGCACCACCGAGACCCAATACGGCACTTGTCTCGATGCCACCAAGGTGAAGACCCGCACTTGCTCCGACGGATGTGTCTGGGGTGAGTGGAGCGCTTGCACGTGAGGAAAGCCATGAACAAGCGACTCATTCCGGCCATTGTTTGCGCTTGCGCAACCTCTCTCGGCTGCGCGACCACCAGCGAGGACCCGAGCGTCACCCCGGTCGCCGATTCGGCCGTGGATTCCCCGGCCGACACGCGCGACTCGGCCGCCGGCGACACGGGGACCGCCGCAGACGCCGCCCCCGAGGCAGCGGCCGATGCGGCCAACCAGTGCAAGACGGTCGGCGCTACCGACACCCGCACCTGCGGAAAGTGCGGCTCGCAGAATCGCTTCTGCCTGCCCGGCAACACCTGGACCGACTGGTCCGCCTGCACGGGCGAGCTCGGCTCGGCCGAGTGCAGCATCGGCGAGAAGCGCACGACCGACTGTGGGAACTGCGGCAAGCAGACCGACACCTGCGACACGACCGCCTGCACCTGGAAGGAGGGGGTCTGCAGCGGCGAGGGTGCGTGCGCTCCCGACGACGTCGAGACCACCAAGGCCTCCTGCTCGAGCCCGAGCGAGGTGCGCACCCGCAAGTGCAGTGACAAGTGCGAGTGGAGCTCGTTCTCGGCCTGCGCCGCGCCCAAGGGCTGGCTCCCGATGGCCAAGCCGACGATCACCGGCCGCACGATGCACACCGCGCTGTGGACCGGCAGCAAGATGCTGGTCTGGGGTGGCTACGGCTCCAGCCCCACGTACAAGCTCGACGGCGCCGCGTACGATCTGGCCGCGGACACCTGGACCGTCCTGCCCGCCTCGCCGCTCGCCGGACGCCGGCAGCACGCGGCCGTGTGGACGGGCAGCAAGATGATCGTGTGGAGCGGGTACGACGGCGTCACCCAGTACAAGGACGGCGCGATCTACGACCCGGCGCTGGGCACGTGGAAGACCATCGCCACCTCGCCGCTGAGCGGCCGCCACAACGCGGCCGTCGTGTGGTCGGCGGCGACGAGCACCATGCTCGTGTGGGGTGGCTGCACCTCGAGCGACTGCTCGGCCGTCGTGAACGACGGCGCGGCGTACGACCCGGCGACCGACAGCTGGGCCACGATCCCCAGCGGTCCGCTCGCCGGGCGCACGGATCATTCGTTCGCGGTCGTCGGCGGTGAGCTCGTCATCTTCGGCGGCCGCAACGCGGTCGGTACAGCGCTCGGCGACGGCGGCCGCTACGATCCGGTCACCAAGGTCTGGACCAAGTTCTCCGACCCGGGCACCGTGCTCGACGCACGCTACGACGCGGCCTCGATCTCCGATGGCTCCACGCTGTGGGTCTTCGGCGGGCGCAGCTCGTCGAGCTCGAGCAGCGCCAAGGGCGGCGGCGCCTATTACTCGCCCTCGGTCGGCTGGACCGCGTTCCCCGACGCCGACAAGCTCTTCGCGCCCTCGGGCAAGCGGTACGACGTCGCGGCGTTCGAGGCGGCCGGCAAGGTCTACGTGTTCTCGGGCATCCCGAGCACCGCTTCCGACACGCCGGCCTCGGGGTTCGTCGTGTGGGATCAGGCCACCGCGACGTGGTCGTCGATCGAGGCTACCGGCGCGCCCACGGCGCGCGCGCGCGCCACCGTCGTCTGGACCGGCAAGGAGGCCCTCTTCTTCGGCGGCGCCAACGGCCACACCTGCTGCACCTACTACGCCGACGGCGCCGTCTACCGACCGTAGCTGCCTCGTAGTCCTTTCCTGTTTCCGAATCACGAGGAGCCACCCATGCGCACGTCCGTCTTCTGCGCCGTTTCCCTGGTCGTCGCCATCGCCGCCACCGGCTGCAGTTCCAGCAGCGAAGACCCGGCACCGGGGGTCGATGCCGGGACCGACACCAGCGCCGACAGCGGCTGCACGGGGGGCGAGAGCCTCTGCGGCGGCCGCTGTGTGGACGTCCTCAACGACAAGGCGAACTGCGGCGCGTGTGGCAAGGCCTGCGACAAGGGCCTCGTCTGCTCCGCGGGCCGCTGCTCCGTCTCGTGTCCCACGCCCCAGCTCGAGTGCGGCGGCGTCTGTGTGACCCTCGAGACCGACCGCGGCCACTGCGGCAAGTGCGGCGCCGCGTGCGCGACGGGCGAGGTCTGCAGCGCGGGCAAGTGCCAGGCGGTCTGTGGGGCCGGGCTCACCGAGTGCACCGCCGAGGGCGTGCGCACCTGCGCCAACACCAAGAGCGACCGCGACAACTGCGGCGCGTGCGGCACGGCGTGCAAGGCGGGCGAGATCTGCGCCGGCGGCAAGTGCGCCGCGAGCTGCGGCGAGGGTCTCGCCGAGTGCTCGGGCGTGTGTCGAGACACCCAGTTCGACCCGAAGAACTGCGGCACGTGCGGCACCACGTGTGGCGCCACCGAGGTCTGCTCGGCGGGCAAGTGCTCCTCGAGCTGCGGGGCCGGGCTCACCTCCTGCTCCGGCGTCTGCAAGGACCTCTCGAGCGACAACAAGAACTGCGGCGTCTGCACGAGCGCCTGCGCCGCCGGCGAGGTGTGCACGGCGGGCAAGTGCACGGTCTCGTGCGCGGGCGGCCTCCTGCTCTGCGGCGCGGTCTGTCGCGACGGGCGTTACGACAAGGCCAACTGCGGCGCCTGCGGCAACGCCTGCGCGACCGGCGAGGTGTGCTCCGACGGCAAGTGCACGACGAGCTGCGGCACGCTCACCAACTGCACCGGCACCTGCAAGGACACGAGCCTCGACGTGGCCAACTGCGGCACCTGCGGCAACGCGTGCGCGAGCGGCCAGGTGTGCGTCGCCGGCAAGTGCGCCGCGAGCTGCGGCTCGCTCGCCACCTGTGGCACCTCTTGCAAGGACACCAAGGTCGACTCGACCAACTGCGGCCTCTGCGGCAAGGTCTGCGCGGAGGGCGAGGTGTGCAAGGACTCCCTCTGCACGCTCACCTGCGGCGGCGGCTTCACCAAGTGCGGCACGCTCTGCAAGAACCTGCAGAGCGACTCCGCCAACTGCGGCACCTGCGGCACCTCTTGCAGCACCGGCGAGGCCTGCTCGGCCGGCGTCTGCGTCCCGTCGACCGTCTCGTGCGGCGGCCTCACGATCTGCGGCGCCCTCTGCAAGGACACCAGCGTCGATCCGGCCAACTGCGGCAGCTGCGGCAACGTGTGCGCGAGCGGCAAGGGCTGCGTCGCTGGCGTCTGCAAGACCGTCTGCGGCGGCGGCACGAGCGCCTGCGGCGACCTCTGCCTCGACCTCGCGACCAACCCGCTCAACTGCGGGACCTGCGGCACCGTGTGCGCGCTCGGCAAGTGCACCGCGGGCACGTGCCTCAAGCTCTCGAGCATCGTCAGCGGCCCGCTCAGCGACTGGAACTTCGCGAAGATGACCGACGGCACCTACCGGTCGTGGGGCTACAACGCGAACGGGCAGCTCGCCGACGGCACCACCACGAGCCGCAACGCGCCCGGCAACACGCTCGTCGCCTCGGCCCTGCAGCTCTCCACGGGTGGGTTCTACGGCACGTGCTACGTGCTGCCCGACTACACCGCCAAGTGCATCGGCTACAACTCGACCGGGCAGCTCGGCAACGGGACCACGACCAACTCCTACACGGCCTTCGTCACCGTCACGGGACTCACCGACGCCACCCAGATCTCGGCCGGTCAGAACCACACCTGCGCTCGCCGGTCGGACGGCTCGGTGTGGTGCTGGGGTGGCAACACCTACGGACAGCTGGGCGACGGCACGACGACCCAGCGCAGCACCGCGGCGGCCGTGCCCGGGCTGACCAGCGTCGTCGAGGTCCAGGCGAGCTACAACTTCACCTGCGCCCGCAAGACCGATGGCACCGTCTGGTGCTGGGGTCAGAACAGCGACGGCCAGCTCGGCATCGGGAGCACCACCGCCGCCAACACGCCGCAGCAGGTGATCGGCATCACCACCGCGACCGAGCTCGCGGTCGGCTACTACCACGCGTGCGTGCGGCTCGCCGACGCCACCGTCCAGTGCTGGGGAGACAACTTCTACGGACAGACCGGTGACGGCGCGACCACCTACGCCGACCGCAACACGCCGAGCACGGTGGTCGGCACGTCCGGGACCGGTACGCTGACCAACGTGGCGCAGCTCGCCAGCGGGTACGAGCACACCTGTGCGCGCTTCGTCGACAACACCGTCGCTTGCTGGGGCTACAACGCGTACGGCCAGATTGGCGACGGCACCACCGCCAAGAGCGCGACCCCCAAGGTGGTGGCCTCGCTCGCCAACGTGGCAGTGGTCGCGCCCGGCAAGTACCAGACGTGCGCGGTCCTCGCCGACGGCGGCGGCGTGTGCTGGGGCTACAACAGCAACGGACAGCTCGGCGACGGCACCAACACCACGCGGTCGGTGCCCACGCCGATCAAGTTCTGAGCGAAGGCGGGCTCCGCCGGGCGGGGCCCTGTCTCTCCGACATGACGGCTCGGGAGAGCCCGTGACAGTGGGCGGATGTGCGCACCCGCGGGATTTCCGAGCAGCGGTGCTCGCTTCCCAGGGGCACATGGCTTGCTGACGGTGCCCGCATGCTCGGCCGCCGCTCGCTGATCGCCCTCGCGCTGACCACCACCGCGCTCCTCGCGGGCTGCGCCGTCGAGGGTGGTGGTCAGACCGACCTCGAGGGCGCCGACGAGAGCGGCGACGGCTACGGCGCGGAGAGCGTGGTCGGAGCCGTGGCCGTCGGCAGCGTGCTGCGCTCCACCACCACGGTCAACCTCCGCAACGGCCCGTCGACGAGCAACACCATCCTGCACGTGATCCCGAACGGCGCGACGGTGACCGTCGTCGGCACGACGCCGAAGAGCGGCTTCTACAACGTGAAACACGCCGGCGTGACCGGCTGGGCCTACGGTCTCTACTTCGAGAAGGTGAGCTCGCCCACGCCTCCGCCCGCGCCGACCCCGGGATCCACCACCGTCGACACCATCAAGAACCTCGCGGCCACCTCGGCCTGCGCGAAGTACTCCTGGAAGGACCGCGGCCTCGCGCCCAAGGGATACGTGAAGGGCATGGCCCTCACCTTCGCCAAGGCCGTGTGTCAGCCCACGCGTTCGGACGTCGTCCTCGCGAGCAAGGCGAAGACCACCGACGACGCCCGCGACGCGCTCTCCTGGTTCGCCTCCAACTACGCGGCCGCGGGCATGTCGAACACCACCGCTGGCGTCGACACGCTTCGCCACCTCTACACCCTGCTCCTCGGCCTCGGCATGCGCGAGAGCTCGGGCGAGCACTGCGTCGGTCGCGACGCCTCGGCGAGCAACGTGTCGGCCGACAGCGCGGAGGCCGGCGCCTTCCAGACCAGCTACGACTCGCGCTCGAGCAGCGTGGAGCTGAGCAAGCTGTTCACCAAGTACCGCGCGAGCTCCGCGGGGTGCTACCTCGACACGTTCCGCGAGGGCGTGAGCTGCAGCGCGGCGGACTGGAAGAACTGGGGCACCGGCACCGACGGCCTCGACTTCCAGCGGATCGAGAAGGCCTGCCCCGCGTTCGCGGCCGAGTACGCGGCGGTGATGCTCCGCGTGCAGGGTGGCAGCAAGGGTCACTACGGCCCGCTGCGCACCAAGGCCGCCGAGATCCGGCCCGAGTGCGACGCGATGCTGAAGCAGGTGCAGGCCGCCGTGGCGAGCGACCCCACCGTCTGCTCCGCGCTCTGAGCTGCGCTAGGCCTGCCGCGCCAGCGCGGGCTCCGGACGGGCGTCGTGCGACAGCACGTAGTCGAGGAGCTCCTGCTGCGAGTTCACGCCGAGCTTGAAGAAGATCGACTTCAGGTGGTTGCGCACCGTGTTCGGGCTGACGCCGAGGTCGCGGGCGATGGTCGGGGGACGCCGGTGGTCGAGTAGACACCCGAGCACCTGACGCTCGCGCGGGCTCAGGTCGGCGAGCTCCGCCGCGCGCGCCGGGCCGTCGCGCATCGCCGAAGCCGACGTCGCGAGCACGACGGTGGCGACGAGCTGCGCCTCGAGGAACGGGCGCACGAGGTAGCCGGCGAGGCGGAGGTGGCTCGTGAGGAGCTTGCGATCGAAGTGCTCGGCGATCACGACCACCGGGGGGTCCATGCGCGCAGCCTGCAACCAGCCGAGCTGCTCGAGCGCGGTCGGGCGGGTGAGGTCGAGCAGGCAGAGGTCGGGCCGCTCGAGCTCGCACGTGCGGACGAGCACGGGCGGCACCGGGCACCCCGTGAGGGTCAGGAAGCCGGCGTCCTCGAGGGCGCGCTCGATCGCGACGTCCTCCTCCAGCACGAGGATGCGGGGCCGTCTCTGCGCGACACGGTGCACTTCGGAGTACGTCATGGTCCGGTCTGCACTCGCAAGGCCTGGACCGCCGGATTTTCCGCGCTTTTTGCGCTCCCGGTGTGTCGAATCGACCCAGCTGGGTCAACCCGACACGGGTCGCAGGCTCCGATCAGGGGCGCATCGCTCACTTGATGGGAGACGCGATCTCCTTGATGCCGGCGCCCGCGAGGGTCACGTGCTCCCACTGCCCGATCGGCGCCGAGGTGGCGTCCGCGACGATGGGCACGGCGGCGAGCGCGGTCCCCGTCCACTGCAGGCGGAAGAGCCCCGTGGTGCCGGCGGCGACGCCCTCCTGCGCGAGCAGGATGTCACCGGCCATCGGGAGCAGCTCGGTGTAGGGCACGCCGAGGAGGCGGCTCGTGCCGAAGTTCGAGCCGAAGAAGTTCTCGTTGGGGGTGATGAGATCGATGTCCTCGACGTTCACGCCAATCGAGTACGAGGTGACCTTGCCCTCCTTGGAGATCGCGTAGAGCAACCCGACCTCCTCGGCACCGGCGATGATCTGCCCGGCCAGGGGGCCGAACCGCGTGGGCGCGTTCGGCACGACGATCATGCCCTCGAGGTGGGCGGGGATCTCGGCGAGCTTGGTCGGCACGCCGGCCGAGGTCACCCGCCACACCTTGCCCACCGTGGTGACCACGATGAGGTCTCCGCCGAACACGCCGGTGCGGTCGACGTACAGCGAGCCGCGCATGAGGCCGTTGCCGCCGCCGGGCAAGGTCACCCACGGGTTGTCGATCGTGGCGCCGTCCGCCGAGATGCGCACGATCTCGCCGTCCTTGCCGTTGCCCGTGAACAGCTGGCCGGTGACGAAGCCGCCGACGTTGCCGGAGCGCACCGTCGCGATCTTCACCTCGTCGGTCATGCCGCTGAACGTGGACAGCGGCGCGTGCTCGCCCTTCTCGTCGACGCGCTCGAAGTTGTAGGGGATGCCGCCGGTCGCGTAGTTGACCGACATGACCACCGTCCGCGTGGGCTCGTGGAAGTCGATGCCGATCGGGCTGTTGAACGCGGTCGAGATCGCGGTGAAGTGCAGCGGCGGAGGCGCCCCGTCGTTCTTCGGGTCGATGTAGTTGGGGATGCCGTCCTTGTCCCAGTCCGCCACGCCCTCGATCTTGTCGTCGAGTCCGTCGTCGTCGCTGTCGCGGTCCTTGTAGTCCGGGATGCCGTCCTTGTCGGTGTCGCGCGGGCCGCCCGGATCGAACCGCCCCTCCACCGAGTCGAGGATCCCGTCGCCGTCGTCGTCGACGCTGACCTCGCCGTCGATCTTGAGCCCTTCGTCGCCACCGCCGTCGGTCGCGGCGTCGGCGGCGCCGGTGTCGGTCGACCCGGAGTCCTCGGTGAGCGTACCGCCGTCGATGTCACCCCCGCCGCAGCCCCCCCACCCGGTGGCCAGCAAGACGAGAACAGGCACCACGAGACCGAGGCGAGCGCAAGCCATGGCCACTGTGGAGCACACGCCGGGCCAGGCGTCACACGCGGCGACGCCGCAAGATTCGGCCATCCTCGGAGGCGGCCGCTGTCTCGTCCTTTCGCCGCGGTCACATCGGCGAGACACACGCTCCCGTGGGGGCGGGGCGAGGGTCACCTGCCGGCGAACGGCCCGGTGACCCTCGAGATACGTTCAGCTCACGGGCAGCCGAGACGCTGGAAGGTGTGGCGGACGCTGTACGAGAAGCCCGAAGTCACCAGACCGACGACGGTGGTGCCGACGCTGAGCGTCGCCCCGTTCATGCTGGTGCCGCACACGGTGAACACCGCGCCCGTGGCGCTCGCGATGGCTCCGCGACGGTCGAGGATGGCGAGGCTGCCGGCCGAGGTCAGCAGGGTGTTGCCCCCCGTGGCCGCCGACGTACCGAAGTCGAGCTTGCTCGGGAGCAGCGCGGTGACGGCCGGGTTGTTCTGCGGGTCGGCGACGCTGCCCACCTGGACGGCCGGACCCGTGCCGCTCGTGATGCTCAGGTTGCGCCCGGTGACGCTCGCGGCGGTGTCGATGAACAGCTCGGGCGCGGTGGTCCCGTTGCCGGTCATCGTGACCCCCTGGATGCTCACCGTGGGTGTGCTCGTCGCCCCACCAGGCGCCGTGTGGATGGCGATGCCACTGAACCCGTTCTTGGTGATCTGCGTGTCGAGCACGCTCCCCGTGACGCGACCGACGACCAGCCTCCCGTTGCCGAGGAAGTCGATGCCGTTGTTGCCGGTCACCGGCGTGTAGCCGGTGGTGGTGACGTTGCCCACCCCCTGGCCGTTGCCGCTGAGCGTGCTGGACGAGACGGTCACGCTGGCCGTGCCGTACGCGCGGATGCCGAAGCCGTAGTTCTCCTGGATCAGGCTCGTGGTGACGGTGGTCGTGCCACCGTTCACTTGCACGCCGCCATCGGCCGCGGCGCCGGTGCCGAAGTTGCCGTTGTTGGAGACCAGGTCGTTGAGCAGGGTCAGGGCGAACGCGCCGTCGGTGGTGTTGATGGCGTACTCGTTGGACCCGCGCAGCAAGCAGCCGGTGATGGCCACCGTCGGAGCGCCCGTGATCCGGATGAGCTCGTTGTTCGCGCCGTCGATCGCGCAGGTGGGGCGCGTGGTGCCCGGGAGGGTGCCCGCGGTGCTCGCGAGGGTGAGCGTGCCGCCGGAGACGACGATGTGGCGATCGGTCGAGTATCCGGCGCCTCCGTTCGCCGCGGAGAGCTCCACGTCGGTGATGGCGGTGGTGCCGGTGGAGGCCAGCACCGAGTTTCCGAAGTTGCGGACGATGAGGTTCTTGAGGACCGCGCCGCCGGTGAGCTTGAACGCGACGTTGGCCGCTCCGCCCTCGAGCACGGGGCGCACGATGCCCGCCCCGGACTCGCCCTCGACGGTGATCCCGGCGGACACGTTGGCGGTGCCCCCGGCGGTCGCCCACGTCTGCGTGGGGATGTTGGCGGTGTTGTAGCGAGCGGTCGTGCTGGCCAGGCCGTCGCCCATCGAACGCACGAACACGGTGTCGCCCGCCGAGGCCCCCGCGGCGGCGACGGCGAGGCCCGCGCTGACCGAGCGGAACGGGCGCGAGGTCGTCCCGACGCCGGTCGTGTCGTTGCCGGTGGTGCCGAGCACCGTGATCCGCGTGACGTCCAGTGCGCCCGCGAAGCTGGCCGAGCCGGAGGGGGTGTTGACGGTGAGGTTCTTGAGGCCGACGACCTCGCCGTGCGGGACGTTGCAGGTGAGGGTGGCCGTGGTGGCCGTCGAGGCCGCGACGGTGCACGTGACACCGCCGGTCATGGTCGCGGTGGTGGCGCCCGTGAGGTTGGTGCCGGTCACGGCGAGCGTGATCACCCCGAGGCCCTGACGGACCTGACGGTCGGTGTAACCGGTGGGCGCGCTGATGGTGACGTTGGTGATGGTCGGCACTGCGGGTGCCTCGGCGGTGTCGGCCGCATCGGACGCGCTGTCGGCGGCGGTGCTGTCGGCGGCGGTGCTGTCCGTCGCGCCGCTGTCCGTCGCGCCGCTGTCGGTCGCCGTGCCGTCGGTCGTGCCGTCGGTCGCCGTGCTGTCCGTCGCGGTGCTGTCCGTCGCGGTGGTGTCGCCACTCGAGTCGGTCGCCGTGCCGTCCCCGCCCGAGTCCGCGGTCGACGTGTCGTCCACCGTGGTGTCGGAGCCGGTGTCGCTCCCCGAGTCCACGCCGCTGTCGCCGCCGTCCGCGGTGCCGTCGCTGCCACCGTCGTCGGTCCCGGTATCGGTCTCGTCGATGGCGGTGTCGCCACCTCCGCAGCCCGCCACCGCCGCACTACCAACCCAAGCCACCAAGCAAAGCCATCGTCGAGCACGCATCAGGAGCCCCCTTGTCGAGCCACGAACCGTGGCCGCGAGGAGAGTATGGAACTGCGAGGCCCCTCGCAACCGCAAGCCCGGCCGTGCGGAGGGCTGCCCGCTGGGTCCGATTCGCCCCACCACTCGGGGCGGAACTTCCGGGCGGCGGGCCTGTCGGTCCGTGCGCAACCCCAGCCGGGAGCCTCCGCTCCCGAGAGGACATGCGCTCATGGTCGCTGTCGCGAACACGTCGACGCCTGCGGTCGACCCAGGAACCGTCGTCGAGGTCGTCGTCGCGTGGGGCGAGAGCGTGCTGCACGTCGCCCACCTCGCGAGCGCGAACGCGGCCTTCTCGCTCGGCGATCGAGGCAACTTCGCGCTGCCGGCCGAGCGCCTCGGGACCTCGCGGCTCGACCTCGTGCAGGGTCGCGTGGTCCTGGTCCCGGCGCACGTCCGGGGACTCGTCGCGGTCGGCGACCAGCAGATGACCCTCGCCGACGCGCGCGTCACGGGCCACATCGTCGACGATCGGCTCCCGCTCGCGCACGGCGTCCGCCTGCGGTTCGAGGTCGGCGGGTTCACCGTGCAGGTGGCGATGGTGACGGCGGCCGACAAGCTCCCCGGGCGCGGACCGCGCCGACGCCTCACGCCGTGGGTGCTCGCGCTGCTGCTGCATGCGGGCACGCTCGGGGCGCTCGCCTCCTCGTCGAGGGACTCGCTCGACGCAGAGGACACGGCCGCGCTGGCCGCTCCGACGCGCACGCTGCGGCTGCTGCTGAAGGACCTCGGCGGAGCGTCGCCCTCGACGGAGCGCGGCGCCCTCCCACCTCCTACACCCGCGACGGTCCCCACGGAGGTGGCCCAGACGCCGATCGCGCCCTCGAGCAACACCGACGGACGCCCGACGCTCGACTTCGGTGGGTTCGACTTCGGCGGGTTCGAGCGCGGACCGGAGCCGCTGCCGCCGAAGCCGGCGCTCGGAGGCGTGACGGGAGCCCCCCTTCGGGCAAGGCGATGCCGACCTACACCTGGGCGCTCGAAGCGCCGTTGAAGCCCGCGCCGCAGCAGTCGTCAGGCGGCGAGGAGCGCGTGGATGGCCGACAGCAACGAGTCGGGCTTGAACGGCTTGCTGACCCAGGCGCTCGCGCCGCGGGTGCGCGCCAGGTCGACGAGCTGGGGCTGCGGATCCGAGGTCAGGATGACGACGGGGAGCGCGCTCCCCTGGTTGCGCAGGGTGTCGAGGAAATCGAGCCCGTTCATGTTGGGCATGTTGATGTCGCAGATGATCAAGGACGGCGCAGGATCGCCTCCGATCTTCGCCAGGGCGTCCACGCCGTCGACCGCCTCGACCATCTGGTAGCCACCGCTCGTGAGCGCGCGCCCGACCAGCGTGCGAATCGTTCGTGAGTCGTCCACGACCAGGACCGTGCCAGGCATCGCGTGTCTCCTCGTAGGGGTGGGCGCACTCGGAGGGCCCGTTCCTTCGTACGGACCAGAGCGCCACTCCTGCAGCCCTTGGCCCAGAGGATGTGTATGCTTGACACCCACGTGACGAGATTCGTCGCAGGAATGCGCGAAACCTGGGTCGTCGCGACGCGGATGGTCCGGGTGACGACAACGGGACGAGCACGAATCTTCGCGGCGGCGCTGGGCGTCGGCGGGCTCGCGGGATGCACGCGGCGGGAACCCCCGACGCAGCCGGCGCCGATCGTGACGATCGACGCAGCCGTCGAGAGCCCGACGGACACCACCGTCGCGCAGGCCGACACGGGCGTCGCCCGAGCGGGCCGGTGTCCCACCGGGATGAAGCTCGTGGTGGGCGAGTACTGTCACTTCCTGCGTCACCGCTGCCGCGTGGGTCGCCTCGGGAAGGCGGGCGAGTACTGCCCCGAGGGTTGCGCTTTCGACCCCACCGAGTGCCAGGAGTGGA
>JAEUKC010000024.1:0-27446 GCA_016794445.1 Myxococcales bacterium | reverse complement strand
GGCCTGCACGAGCCGCATGCGCGCGGTCATCGCCGGCTTGCCCGCGGCGCGACGGATCGCGCGCTCGGCGTCGGCCACGGCCTCGTCGAGGGCGTTGGTCTGCAGCGCGCGCTCGGCCGCGTCGGCGAGCCCCTCGGTGGTGGCGCGCGACCCGGACTCGATCCCGATCTCGCTCGCGAGCCGGTCGGCCGCGCGCAGGTGGGTCGACCCGTCGAGATCGATGACCGAGATGGAGCGCTTGCCGCCGGGCGGGAATTCGCTGTGGCGGTTGCGCGGGGGGCGCGCCGAGGGCATCAGGCTCCCGAGCGCCGCGCGATGCCGCGTCTTGAGCTCGTCTCCTGGCAGCGAGCGACACGCCACGAGGGCCTGCAGGAAGTCGCGCATCGACGGCCACCGCTCGTCGCGTTCGCGGGCGAGCGCGCGGGCGATGACGTCGGCGAAGTCCGCGCCCACCGAAGGCACGAGCGCGTCGAGCCGCGGCGGCGTGACGCCGAGGATCTGCGGCACGAGCTCGCTCTGCCCCTCGCCGCCGAACGGCCGCTGCCACGCGATGGCCTCGTAGAAGACCACGCCCATCGACCAGACGTCGGCGCGCGCGTCGAGCATCTCGCCGCGCACCTGCTCGGGCGAGGCGTACTCGAGCGTGCCGACGCCGCGCTCGTGGTGGGCGAGGCTCCGGGTCAGCGTGCTCACCTTGCGCGCGACGCCGAAGTCGATGAGCTTCGGCACCACCTGCCCGAGGGAGTTCTTGGCGAGGAAGATGTTCTCGGGCTTGAGATCGCGGTGGACGATGCCGCGGTCGTGCACGGCGACCAGCGCGACCATGACGGGCAGCAGGAGATTGAGCGCCTGCGCCGGGTCGAGCTGCTGGCGGTCGATGAGCACCCGCAGGTCGTGCCCGCGCAGGAACTCCTGCACGATGAACCACGAGCCGTCGGTCTGGTCCTGCCCGATGTCGAGGACGTCGACGATGTTGGGGTGCTCGAGCTGGGTCGCGGTGCGCGCCTGCGCGAGGAACCGCGCGATCGATCCGTCGTCGTCGCCGTGCGCGGCGTGCAGGAGCTTGATGGCCACGCGTCGGCCGGTCCACGTGTTCTGCGCCTCGAACAGCGGGCCCTCGCCACCCTCCGCGCGCAGCGAGAGCAGGGCGTACTTGCCCCCGATGACCATGCCCACGCGCCAGTTCGACGAAGACGCCTTGTCCGTGAAACCGGGGGCGGCGGTACCGGGCATGGCGGCGCCGATGATACGACGTCGTCGCGGACGCGAAGAGGGTTACTTCTTCGCCCAGGGATCGTCGGCCTCGGAGCCGCCGGTCTTCTTGGTGGGCACCGGTGTAGGCACGTTGGCGCCCGGGATCTTGGTCATCTGGACGGTGACCTTGGCGGGCGACTTGCCGTCGAGCGCGACCGTCGCGTCCTTGTAGCCGGGGGCCTTGAGGACGAGCGACTTGGTCTTGCCCTCCTCGAGCTCGATGTTCTGCGGCTCGTCGCCGACGAGGGTGTCGCCGTCGTAGACCTTGGCGCCCGCGATGGGGCTGGTCACGAGGATCATGCGGGCCTTCTTGGGCGCGGTCGTGACCGTGGGCGCGGCGGACGTCGTCGTCGACGGCGTGACGTTCGACTTCTTGCTCGGCGTCTCGGTCGAGTCGTCGTTGCTGCTCTTCTTGGCGTCGGCGTTGGTCTTGTTGGGCCCGACCAGCACCACGGCGGCGATGCCGATGGCGGCGACGACACCCGCGATCCCGGCATACAAGGGCCAAGGGGTCTTCTTGGTGAACCCGCCGGGCGGCTCGCCGGGGACGGGCTTGGGCATGGCCGAGGCCGCGAGCGCGCTCTGCGCGAGCGACTGGTAGCCGGCCGAGAGCGCCATCATGTCCTGCGCGGCCTTGGGGACCTCGCCGCGGAGCAGGCGGTCGAGGTCGTCGGCCAGCTCCTCCATCGTCTGGTAGCGCTCCTCCGGCTTCTTGCGGAGGCATCGCATGATGATGACCTCGAGCCCGGGTGGCAGATCGGCGGGGCACTCCGGCACGGCACGCGGGGGGACCGGCGCCTTGTACATGTGCTGGGTGAGGATCCCCATGAAGTTGTCGGCGTCGAACGGCACACGCCCGACCGCGCCCTCGTACAGGATGACGCCGAGCGCGTAGATGTCGGTGCGGTGGTCGACGGGCGAGCCCGCGGCCTGCTCGGGGCTCATGTAGTGCGGCGTGCCGAAGATCGCGCCGGCCTTGGTGAGCTTGTTCGAGCTCTGGCCGACCTTCGCGATGCCGAAGTCGAGGATCTTGACGAAGTCGACCTCGCCGCCGCTGCGCTTGCAGAGCTGGATGTTGTCGGGTTTGAGGTCGCGGTGGACGATGCCCGCCTGGTGCGCCGCGCCGAGGCCCTGCGCGATCTGCTTGGCGATGCGCGCGAGGCGCATGGTCGGCAGGCGCTTGAGCTCGTCGAACAGCTTCGAGAGCGCGCGGCCGTCGAGGAACTCCATCACGAAGTAGGTGGAGCCGTCGGTGAGCTCGGCGAAGTCCGTGATGTCGATGATGTGCTCGTTACCGATCGCGCTCGCCGCCTGCGCCTCGACCTTGAAGCGCTCGACGACCTCCGCGTCCTTGATCGCGTCGCCGTGCAGCAGCTTGATGGCGAAGCGCTTGCCGATCGCCTTGTGGCGCGCGAGGTAGACGATGCCCATCCCGCCTTCGCCGAGGACGCGGTCGATGATGTACTTGCCGCCGAAGACCTGCCCGAGGTTCTTGTCGTTGACCCACCGGGGATCGATCGGGGGCATCTCGATCACCGATTGCGGGCTCGTGGTGAAGCGCTCGGGACCGGACGACGGCACGTCGGCGGTGGTGCGCAGGTTCACGGGCTGGGACGGGACCACGAGCCCCCCCGGCAAGGAGCCCGGCAGGGATCCCGGCTGCGATCCCGGCTGGGAACCCGGTGGGCCGAATCCAGAAGGGGGCGGAGGTGCGTTCGGGTCGGAGGGGTGCGCCATCAGGGGTACTCCGGAGACTACGGACAGACGGGGAGAACGGTCTCGGGTCGGCGATACGGGTCAGGCCTAGGCAATCTTTGCGGACCTGAGGGACAACCGATCTTCACGCCTGGAAGCGATTCACGGGAAGTCGCGCTCGATTCTCTTGGTTGCGGCGGGTGCCATGCGAGTTTCGCGCCGCGCTTCCCCCGCGGGGCACTCCAGGGTAGGCCGCTCCGCTCCGCTCGTCACCCACCATGTCGTACGACTGGCTCCTCGCCCTCCGCTACCTCCGCTCGAAGAAGAGTGCGTCCATCTCCGTGGGCACCCTCTTCGCCATCCTCGGGGTCGCCCTCGGCGTGGCCGCGCTCGCGACCGTGATGAGCGTCACGGGCGGCTTCCAGAAGCAGTTCCGCGACAAGGTGCTCGGCGTGAACGCGCACGTCCTCATCCTCAAGAGGACGCCCGAGTTCCACGAATACAAGCGCGTGATGGACGAGGTGAGCAAGGTGCCCGGCGTCGTCGCCGTCGCGCCCTTCGTCATCAACCCCATGCTCGTCACCGCCGGCGATCGCACGGCCACCGGCGTCCTCATGAAGGGCGTCGACCCGCAGCTCATGGGGCAGGTGCTCGATCTGCCGAAGCAGATCGTCGATCCGGTCAGCGGCAAGGCGCTCGGCTTCGCCCAGGGCGATGCGCTCCTGCGGGCTGGACTCCGCAGGCCGGGGGCGCACCCCCCCGATCGCAAGGGCGGCACGTTCGGCCTGCACCCGCTCGACGCCACGCCGATCCCGAGCAGCAGCGGCAGCGGCGGTCCCCTCGGCGTGCTGCCCATCGTCCCCGCTGGCTCCGGCTCCACCGCGGCGGCCGGCAGCGCGAGCGGCGACTGGCTCCACCAGCACATGGAGAAGCGCCTCGAGGATCTCAAGGCGGAGAACGCGAACACCGCGAAGGAAGAGGCCGTCGCGGCCGCCGCGCCGAGCGGCAGCGCCGCGCCCGCGCCCGCGCCGAGCGGCGAGATCGAGCCCGAGGGTGGCTACTCGAGCAAGCTCCCCGACGAGGCCGACGAGTCGCAGCAGCTCGACGAGATCGCCAAGAAGGAGGCGATGAAGGAGGCCGACAAGGACCTCCCCGGCGTCGTCATCGGCCGCACGCTCGCCAAGAACCTCGCCGTCGGCATCGGCGATCGCGTGCGCATCACCTCGCCGGCCATCGGCTTCTCGTTCACCGGCAGCACCCGCGCGCCGACCGCCCGCCAGTTCAAGGTCATCGCGATCTTCGAGGCCGGGTTCGACCAGTACGACAGCAAGCTGGTCTACACCGACATCTACGAGGCGCAGGCGTTCTGGGACCAGGGCGACAGCGTGACCGGCGTCGAGATGCGGGTCAGCGACATCGACAAGGCCCGCAAGATCCGCGACCAGATCGAGAAGCAGCTCGCGAACGGCGTCTACCACGTGATGGACTGGGAGGAGCTCAACCACCCCCTGTTCACCGCCCTCAAGGTGCAGCAGATCGGCATGAGCGCCGTGCTCGCGCTGATCATCGTGGTGGCCGCCTTCACCGTCATCGCCACGCTGGTCATGGTGGTGCTCGACAAGCGCAAGGAGATCGCCGTGCTCAAGGCGATGGGCGCGCGCGACGGCGCCATCCTGCGCACGTTCCTCTACCAGGGGCTCATCATCGGCATGATCGGCACCTGCATCGGCCTCCTGCTCGGGTTCGCCGTCTGCAAGGGCCTCCTGGTCTATGGCTTCCCGCTCGACCCCAAGGTGTACTTCATCTCGCGCTTGCCGGTCGAGGTGCGCCCGCAGGAGTTCCTGGTCACCGGCGCGATCGCCATCCTCATCTGCCTCGCGGCCACCATCGTCCCCGCGCTGCACGCCGCCAACATCCGCCCGGCCGAGGGCCTCCGCGCCCAGTGACCGTTCACGGGAGCCGTGTGCTCCCGTTCACGCGCGGCGGCGCAGCGGCGTCATTCCCCGCGATCGCGCCTGGCCCCGGCCTTGCTGGGCGGCGCGCCATGCACCGCCCCTTCCTCGTGCTCGCGGCCGCGTCGCTCGTCGCGTGCAGCAGCTCCGACGGCGTGAAGATCGCCGACGACACCGGCCTCGAGGGCGGTGCCGACACGGGCGCCACGGACTCCGTGTCGGACGTGGCGGGCCCGTCGCTGTTCTTCCACGTCCGCACCAGCAAGGACGGCTTCACCCACGTCGACGGCCTCGCCGGTCAGACCGCCCGCGCCGCGAAGCAGGGCATCCGCAGCTTCCGACTGCTGCGCAGCGCCACGGACCCGACGCCCGTCACGGTGTTCGATCACGGCAAGGGCTTCGTGGAGGCGGGCTACGTCGCGGGCGACGACACGGTGGTCGGCAGCGCGAAGATCGCGACCCTCCCCGCCGGCGATTTCAAGCTGGCGCAGGTCGTGGTCACCCACTCGCGCTTCGTCGTCTCCTCCACGCTGCACTACCTCGGCGCCGACGTCCCGGGCGACTACGACTGCGTGCAGACGCTGAGCGACGGGGTGGACCTCGACGGCGTCACGCGCGCGCGCGGCTGGTATCGCTACACCTTCCTCGCCGGCGGAAAGTCGTACCCGCAGGAGGGCACCGCCGCGCCGCTCCCCACCTCGCCCGCCACGGGTGGGTTCGTGCTGCGCACCGAGGGCGCCACCTCGTTCTACGAGATGAACCTCGACGTGCACGTGGACCCGACCGCCAAGACCGACCTGAAGGTGGTGGTCGAGGTGAACATGTCGGAGAGCTTCCGCTGGGAGGACCAGCCGCTCCCGGGCTACGCGAAGGGCGTCTACGACACCACCCCGACCAGCTTCGAGCCCATCCGCCGCTTCGGCGCCAACACCTACGTGGTCCGCGTGGAGTGAGGCGCTGGCCTCCGGCTCGTTCCGTTCACTGCTTCTTCACCCAGCCGTCCTGGTCGACGGTCACCTCGCCGCGCTTGAGCAGGCCGCCGAGGGCGCGCTTGAACGCCTTCTTGCTGAGGCCGAACAGCTCGCGCAGCTCGTCGGGCGAAGAGCGGTCCCCGAACCGCGGGGCGTTCGGGCGCGCGAGCACCGTGAGGATGGTCGCGGCGTCGTCCTCGAGCTGCTCGTGCGCGGCGGCGCGCAGCGACAGCTCGAAGCGGCCGTCGGGGTGGATGCGCGTGACCCGGAAGCGCCCCGCCTCGCCGCGCGCGAGCTGGTGCGGCTCGTGGCGCGGGAGCAGCCCGACGAACGAGCGCTCGACGATGATGAATACGCCGATCTCCGGGTCCTTGCGCCACGCCTCGCCCTCGACCCACTCGTCGAGCGTGAGCTCGAAGCTGTTGTGGAGGAGCTCGCTCACGCGCATCGTGCCGGCGAGGCGGCCGGTGTCGTCGATGAACAGGCCGATCGGCTCGCGGTCGCCGACCGAGAGGTCGTGGGTCTGCTCGCCCTTGGGCACGAGCAGGTGCTTGTCGAGCCCGTAGTCGAAGAACGCACCGAACGAGGTGACGTCGACCACGGTGAGGAAGGTCACCTCGCCGAGGACGAGCAGCGGCGCGCGGGTGGTTGCGATCGGGCGATCTTCGGAGTCGAGGTAGACGAACACCTCGACGAGGTCGCCGTCCTTGGCGCCTTCGGGGATCTCCTTGCCGGGCAACAGGACCTCGGCCTCGTGGCCGCCGAGGATGGCGCCGGGCGAGACGATCCGCAGGATGGGCAGCTCCACGAGCCGACCGAGGTGCTCCACGTTGGACATCGCGGCGCCATTCGAGGTCAACCGTCGCGGCGCGTCGAGGGGCCGCCGAAAACTTGCTCCGCGGGTGCGACCTCCGATACGAGCCGCGCCATGGCGAAGCGAACCCCTTCGAAGGCGAAGAAGTCCCGCACCCCCACCGCGTCGGTCACGACCAGCGTCGAGACCGTCGGCGTCGAGGCCGCGATCGCGCGTCCGAGCCACGAGGCGATCGCCCGGCGCGCCTACGAGCTCTACCTCTCGCGCGGCGCCGATCACGGCGGACACGAGCACGACTGGCTCGCCGCCGAGCGCGAGCTCGCGACCCTGAACTGACGCCGGCTAGGGCCGCCCGGATTCGGTGGCCCGCGACCCCTCGGTCGCCCCGAAGGGCGGCTGGATGCGCGCGGCCTCGTCGAGGCTGAGGCCCATGGTGAGCAGCCAGCTCAGGAACTCCGGGTCCTCGGCGAGCTGCGAAACGCGCGCGTGGTTCGCCGTGGCGGCGATGCGGGCGACGAGCGCCTGCGCGCCGACCTGCTCGAGCAGGTAGGCGAGGGCGCACCGCGTGCCCGACGCATCGACGAAGCACGGCCGCTGCTCGGCGTGGCCGCCGTCCTTGGGGAAGCGCCCACCGAGCCGGTAGCCGCGCAGCTCCTCGAGCACGAAGGCCCGGATGGTCCGCGTCGCCGGGGAGAGGTGGGAGACGTCCCGGTCGCGCACCATCTGCTCGGCGCCCTCGAGGTGAGCGGCGATCCGCGCGTCTTCGAGCAACGAGGCCGGGTCCATCTCCTCCAAAGATGTCAGCGGCTGGCGCTCGCGTCCAGGGGCGCTGCTCAGGCCTTCTCGACGAGCAACCCGATCGAGGTGCTCACGAAGCCGCGCAGCAGGAGCTTCACGTGCGGGTCCTGGCAGTAGGGAGGGAGGTCGACGTAGCGATCGAGCTCGCGATCCCCAGGGTTGAGGTTGAGCTCGATCCGGTGACCCTTGGCCCGCAGCCGCGCTGCGAAGGCCTCGATGTCTCGCCGTCGATAGACGACGATCTCGGGGTGCTCCACGGTCGCCTCGTCCGAGCTCAGGTTGAACTCGGTCGTGTGGACCGCGATCCCTCCGGGCACGAGGCAGTCGAGTGACCGCTCGACGAAGGCGAGGCCGTGGTCGAGGGAACCGAGGTGCTCGAAGGCGCACGCGGACCAGCAGAAGTCGTAGCCCGTGATGTCGGTCGGGACCCGGTTCATGTCCACCGGCCGGAAGGTGACGCGCTCGACGAACGTGGCGTCGTCGCAGATGCCGCGCTCGTTCAGCGCCGACAGCTCGCTCGCGTGTTCGTTCGCCGTGGCCCAGCCCTTCTCTTGCTCGAGCGGGGCGTCGGTGGCCAGGATCGAGCAGCCTTCCTTGGCGAAGTACGAGGCCAGCGGCTCCTTGCCGACGCCGAAGCCGACGCCGCGGCGACCGGGTGCGAGGCATCCGTGCTGCGTCAACGCCTGCGCGATCCAGGCGAACTCCCACCACTTGCGGTGATGGCGGAAGTTCAGGTGGAGCGCCTCGCACCACTCGAGGAAGCGCGCCGAGTCGAGCTGGGCCGCGGTCGAGAGCTGCGACACCACGTGGTCGAGCGTCGGCGCCTCGTAGCTCGCGCGCAGGGTCTCGCTGTAGGCGGCGTAGGCTCGTCGAGCCCGTCGCCACTGCACCTCCGCGCGGGCCCGCGTGAGTCCATCCTCGAACGTCGCCTTCAGCGTGCGGAGGGCGGGTCCGGCCTTCATGCGCGCAGGCTAACGTCGAGTCGGTCTCTGTGTCGACAGCGTCGGTTGCGCTGCTTGACGCCTTCGACGCCCGCCGATACCGACCGGAGATGTCTCGCCTCCGGGAGTTGGTTCGTCGCTTTCGGCCGAGTCACGAGGCGACCGCGCACCTCGCGGCGGACATCCTCGGCAAGCGTTCGTCCACGGTCCTCGACGTCGGCGCGCGCTGGGGCGTGGACGAGGCGTGGTACGCGCTCGATCCGCTGGCGCGCGTGGTCGGGTTCGAGCCCGATCCCGTCGAGTGTGCGCGGCTCAATGCCGCCATCGGCGCGAGCAGCAAGCGCGACGCGGCGACCTTCGTCCCCGTCGCTCTCGGCGGCTCCAAGGGCCGAGCAGAGCTCCATGTCACGCGCGAGCCTGGCTGTTCTTCGCTGCTGCCGCCCAACCGCGCGCTCGTCTCGCGCTACCCCGCCCTCGACGTGATGAGCCCCGTCTCCACCCTGTCGGTCGAGGTCACGACCCTCGCGGACTGGGCGCAGGAGCGCGGGTCGACCGACGTCGCCTTCATGAAGCTCGACGTCCAGGGCGCCGAGCTCGACGTGCTGCGCGGCGCCGGGCCCACGCTCGATCGCTGCGTCGGCCTCGAGCTCGAGGTCGAGTTCATGCCCCTCTACGAGGGCCAGCCCCTCTTCGGCGACCTCGACGTCTTCCTGCGCGCCCGCGGCTTCTCTCTCTGGCGCATCAGCCACCTCGTGCACTACGCCGAGCGCCACCGCGACACCCTCGAGCGCGAGGAGAGCGCGGCGTACGACAACGTGCACGTGACGGCCAAGGCGGGCGCCGGGCGGCTCGCCTGGGGACACGCCATCTACCTGCGCGACTTCGCCACGCTCCCGGACACGCCGCTCTTGCTGCGCGAGCTGCTCGAGCTGGCCTCGCTGCTCGACGCCATGGGCGAGTCGGACGGCGCGGCGGCCGCCCTCGAGGCGGCGCTCTCGCGGCGCGCCTCCGAGCTCGGTGCTGCCCACGCTCGGGTGCAGGCGCAGATCAGCGCGCTGCGCTCCTGAGGCTCTGGTCGATCAGGGGCGGTGGGTGGAGCGGCGCAACCAGCCGCCCGCGGCGACGGTGGCCGACCACACCGAGCGCGCCGCGCGAACCGCGGAGGTCAGCGCGAGCTGGCTGCGCCGGTAGGCGGCGAGCTCCGCCTCCAGGGCCTCGATCTGCCGCTGGTACTCGTAGGGGACGTAGTCGTCGAAGACGTTGGGCATGACGGAGAGCGCCTCCCGGAGATGCGCATCCTCCTTGCGGACGTAGTAGCGGTTGAGCCCGTCGAACTGGGCGAAGAGGTAGTCGGCGTCGAGGAGCCGCTGCTCCCACTCCCCGTGGGTGACCTCTTGCGAGAGGGGACGGGTGGCCTCGACGAGCAGCACCCGCGGTCGGAAGCGCACGAAGTCCGCCCCCGCGATCACCGCCGCCTCGTGGCCCTCGACGTCGATCTTCACGAAGTCGATGGTGCGACTGCCCACGTGCTCGCGACAGATGTCGGCGAGGGTGGTGAGGGGCACCTCGATCTCGTCGAAGGCGAAGCCGCGCGCCTTGTGCGCCTGCACCTCGTCCGCGGCGAACGTGGAGAGCCCGACGGCGTCCCCCCGCGCCTTGAAGAAGGTCATCGTGCCGTGGTGATCGCTACAGCCGACGCAGAGGTTGAGGTCGCGCGGTCGAGCGGCGGCGACCAGGGCGTGCTGCTTGGGCGACGCCTCGACGTTGATGCCGCTCCAGCCCGCGTCGTAGAAGGTCTTCGTGACCGACAGCAACACCGGATCGCACGCGCCGACGTCGATGTAGAATCCTGACGACACCCCCGCGAAGGCGCGACGGAGCAGGACGTCCTCGCGATTCTGGGCGTACGAGGTCCAAGGCATGGTTGGCATGCTACTAGCCTCGCAGCTTCCGTGCCGCTACGAGCCCCCACGATGGACGGTCGGTCGCCAGGGCCATGGGCTCGGGTCGTCACGGCCTTCGCCGAAGCCCGTCGAGGCCTCTCGGCGGTCTTGACGCTGCGACCCTACGACACCTCCACCGCCGAGGGCCGCGCGCAGGAGCGCTACCGTCGCGCGGCGCTCTCGACGGCCACGGCGGCCCTCGGGCACGGCCTCGGGATCTTCACGGGACTCGTCAACGTCCGCGTCACCCTCGGGTACCTCGGCAAGGAGCGATACGGCCTGTGGATGGCCATCTCGTCGCTGCTGCTCTGGGTCCAGCTCGCGGACTTCGGCCTCGGGCGTGGCCTGCAGAACCACCTGGCCGAGGCGCACGGCAAGGACGATCGTGAGGGAGCGGCGCGGGCCTTCTCGACCGGTTTCTTCGCGTTGCTCGCGGTGGCGGTCGCGATGTTCCTCGCGTTCGTCCCGGCCCTCTTCCTCGTGCCCTGGAACAAGGTCCTCGCGGTCTCCAACCCGAGCCTCGCGAGCGAGACGCGGATCGCGGTGGGGGCCGTGGCCGCGGTCTTCCTCGCGCAGTTCCCCTTGAGCCTCGTGCCGACGCTCTACAGCGCGCACCAGCGCGGCTACGTCGCCAACCTCTTCAACATCGGCAGCAGCGTGGTGTCGCTCGTGACGCTGCTGCTCGTCGTGAAGCTCAAGCTCTCCCTCGGCTACCTCATCCTGGCGGTGGGCGGCGTGGGGGTGGCGAGCAACCTCGTCAACCTGGCCTACATCCTCCACGACATGCCGTGGCTCCGGCCGAGGCCGTCGCTGGTGAGCCGCAAGGTGGCGAGGGCACTCGCCAGCACCTCGTCGGCGATGATGCTCTTCCAGCTGGCCGGGCTCCTGATCAACGAGGCGCAGGTCCTCATCGTCGCCCACCGGATCGATCTCCTCGCCGTCACCGACTGGTCGATCCTGATGCGCGTGTACGCGCTCCCGATCACCTTCATCGCCATGCTGGACGGTCCCATGGTCCCCGCGTTCCGCGAGGCCTACGTGCGAGGCGACCGCGGCTGGCTGCGCAGCGCCTTCTCCCGGCTGGTGCGCCTCAAGATGGGGCTCGCGCTGGCCGGGGTGCTCCTCTATGTCGTCTTCGGCGACCTCATCGCCGCGCTGTTCGCCGGTCGCGCGGTCCAGCTGTCCTCGGCCGTGTGGTGGTCGACCGGGCTCCTCTTGTTCGTGGGTGTGTGGAACGGTTCGTTCAACGACCTGCTCATCGCCACCGATCGGCTGTGGGCGCTCGTGGCCGCGGTGGCGGGGAACGCGCTCGTGACCATCGTCCTCACCATCACGATGGCCCGGTCGTTCGGGCTGGTCGGGGTCCTCCTCGCCACCGTGGCCTTCTCCCTGTTCGTGACCGCCTGGCTCAACCCGCTCCTCTGCCGGACGGCGTTGCGGGTCGCGCCTGCCGACGCGAAGCCCAACGACCCAGAGCCGGGCTAGAGCGCCGATCTAGCGACGGACGGCGCGATAGACGTCGACGTACCCACGGGCCATGCGGACCCGATCGAACGTCCGTGCTCGGGCGACCCCGCGGGCCGCGCGGGCCGCGCGCTCCGCCGAGGACTCACGCGCGAGGGTCACGAGGGTCGTCGCCGCGCCTGCCACGTCGTCCGCGTCGAGGCACGCCGCCGCGGCGTTCCCCGCGACCTCGTCGCTCCCGCTGTCCCGCGCCACCAGCACCGGGCAGCCGCTCGCGAGCGCCTCCACCACCGAGAGCCCGAACCCCTCGAGCCGCGAGAGGAACGGGTGCGCCACGGCGCGTCGATAGAGCGCCGCGAGATCGTCGTCGTCGACGTAGCCGAGCAGGTGCACGCGTCCGCCGAGGCCGCGCTTTGCGATCTCGCCCTCCATGCGCGCCACGTCCTCGGGGAGCAGCTTGCCGACCCACGCGAGCTCGAGGTCGACCTCGGCGCGCGCGCGGGCGAGGGCGTCGAGCAGCACCGCGATGTTCTTGCGATGGTCGCAGTACCCGACGTAGAGCGCGTACGGTCGCTCGAGGCCGAGCCGTGAGGTGCGCGCGCGGTCGTCCTCGCGTGGGGTGCTCGACCAGCGCCCGAGGTCGATGCCGTTCGGCACGACGGTGATGCGACGCGGATCGAGGCGCAGCAAGGCCTCGAGATCGGTGCGCGTACGCTCCGAGATGGCGACGACCTGCTCCACGCGCCGCGCGCGCAGGCCCTCGCGCACCCGGCGGCTCGCCGCGGCGAGCGGCGACCAGCCGATGTACTGCCGGGGGTAGCGGAGCGGGACGAGGTCGTGGAGCGTGAGCACCATCTTCGCCGGCGACCACCACGGCACGCCGCGCGGCTCGAGCAGGTGCACGACGTCGTGGCCACGCGCCGCCCACGGGAGGAAGCGCTGGCGTCGGGGGCCGACCCGCTCCTCCAGCGTGCCGCGGCGCTCGTGGAGCTCGGCGGCCGCCGCGCGGAGGTCGTGGGTGGTGCGCGCGCGGCCGAGCGGGGAGAGGTCGACGAGCGCCTCGATCTCGAGGTCGTCGTGCTCTTCGGCGGTGTCGGCGAGCGCGTGGAGCAGATCGCGCAGCAGCCGGCCGATGCCCCGCGCGCCGCTCGTGTCGAGGTTCGACGTGCCGTCGACCAGCACCCGGGTCTTGCGGCTCACGACGACCTCACGCGAGCAACCTCGCATAGACGGCGAGCGTGCGCTCCGCGAACCGCTCGCGGGAGAACTCCCGCGCGCGCACGAGGCCCCGCTCGCGGAGCTGCGCGCGGAGGGCCGATTGTTCGGCGAGGCGCACCATGGCCTCGCCGATCGCGCGCGTGTCGTCGGGGGGCACGAGGAGCCCCGCGTCGCCCGCGACCTCGGCGAGCGAGGAACCCGCGGTCGCGACGAGGGGCGCGCCGCACGCCATCGCCTCGACCAGCGTGAGCCCGAAGCCCTCGGCGAACGACACGAGCACGTGGCCGAGCGAGCGCCGGTAGAGCGCGGGGAGGTGCTCGTCGGGCACGAAGCCGAGCGCGCGGACCTGGCCCTGCACCCCCACGCTCTCTGCGAGGGCCTCGAGGCGGCCGCGCTCGCCGGCGCTCAGGTTGCCGACGAACGCGAGCTCGAGCGCGGTGCCGTGGGCCCGGGCGTGGGCGAGGGCGCCGAACATGCCCTCGGCGTTCTTGCGCCACTCCCACGCGCCGACGTACACGAAGTAGGGCCGTTCGAGGCCGTAGCGCGCCACGATCGCCGCGTCGTCCGCGGCCGGCTCCGCCGAGAACCGCGCGAGGTCGATGCCGTTGTGCACGACGCTGATGCGGTCGTCGGGCACCTCGAGCAGGCGCCGCAGGTCGCGCCGGGTCTCCTCGCTGATGGCGATCACGTGGTCGGCGCCGCCGTAGCGGTGGAGCTCGCGCAGGCGACGGATGGGGGCGAAGCCGTCTTGCCACCCGAGGTAGCGGGTGGAGAAGCGCAGGGGGATGAGGTCGTGGCAGGTGACCACGCGCCGCGGACCGAGCACCGGCGTGCCACGCGCGTCGGTGAGGTGCACGAGGTCGGCGCCGACGCGGCGCGCGATGGCGCCGAAGTGCATGCGGCGCCCGTAGCGCACGCGGGCGTCGGCGCTGTCGAGGCCCTTGGCGTCTCCGCGTGGGCGCAGGCTCGCGAGATCCTCCACCACGGTGCCCTCGCCGGTCTCGTCGATCCAGGTGACCCCGAGCACGCGCACGCCGGCCTCACGGGCGCGGCGCTGCACGGCGCCGAGGCCCTGGGCGAGGTCGTGCACGTAGCGCCCGATGCCCCGCAGGCGGTGGGTGGTCTGGAACGGCGTGAGATCCACGAGAGCGGTGCGCATGATCAGTTCCGGCCGACGGCGTCTCTGTAGAGCTCGAGGTGCCGGGCCGCGACCTCGGTCCAGCTGGCGGCCCTGGCGTAGGCCTCGATGCGCTTGCGTACCACGTCGGCGAGTTCGCGTTCGTCGACCAGGCGGGCGAGCGCGCGCTCGAGCGGACCGTCGAGCGTGTGGACCGCGGCCCGCACGTCGTCGAACACGGGCGCGCGCGAGACGGCGACCGGCGAGCCGCTCGAGAGGGCCCAGGTGACCGCGCCCGATGTGCCCTGGGCGCCCCCGGTGTGGTAATCGAGCACCACCCAGTCGGCGGCCGCGAGCGCGTCCATGGCGGCCTCGTGGGGCACGAACGCGCCGTCGAGGTGCACGTGTCGCTCGAGGCCGAGCCGCGCGATCTCCTGCTTCAGCCGCGCGAAGTACGCGCGGGACTCGCTCGAGTCGTAGACGGCGCCGGAGATCCAGTAGAAGACGTCGCGGCCCTGGGCCCGCAGCGCCGCGATCGCCGCGAGCATCTCGAGCACCCCCTTGTCCGGGACCAGGAACCCGAAGTGGGCGAACACGAGCTTGCCTTCGGGGATGCCGAGGGCGCGACGGGCCGCGGCGCGGTCACGGTGCTCGACCGGGGGCAGGCCGTGCGGGACCACGTGCACCCGTCGCACGCCCGCGGCGCGCACCTCGGCGGCGTGGGACTCGTTGTGCACGATCACGTGGGCGTCCCGGAGCGCGTGGTGGAATCGCCACACCTTGAACCGCCGGCCGAGCGAGCCGCCGTCGCGGCCGTGCCACGTCGCGAAGAACGGCGTGTCGCGGCGGCGCGCGAGCCCACCGAGGTTGAACAGGATCCGCGAGGAGAACAGCGAGAGGTTGACGTTGGCGTGGACGACGTCGACCGCGGGCAGGGCGCGGAGCACGGGAATCGCCTCGATCCCGAAGGCCCGGTTGCGGTTCCAGAGCCGCGGGACGGGCTCCATGCCCGTGTCGCGGTCGTCGCCGAAAAGTCGGGGAGCGACGATCGCAACCTCGGCGCCGTGGGCTCGCAGCGCAGGAACGAGCTGCTCCGCGTAGGTCGCGAGGCCACACCGCTGGCTGTACGTGGTCAGGAACCCGATGCGCATCCTGTTTTCCGAGCTATACACGTCGCGTGCCGGCCCGAGAACCGACCGACCGACGACCCGTGGGAGGGCGGCCTTCCGTGGGCGCCATCTCCGTCATCATCGTGAACTGGAACGCGCGGGAAGATCTCTGCGCCTGTCTGCGCTCGCTGGCCGACCAGACCGACCACGCGTTCCAGACCATCGTGGTCGACAACGGGTCGAGCGACGGCTCCGAGGCCGCGGTGCGCGCCGAGTTCCCCTGGGTCGAGATCGTGCAGACCGGCGCCAACCTGGGCTTCGCCGAGGGTTGCAACCAGGGCCTCGCCGTCGCCACCGGCGACTGGATCGCCACGCTCAACAACGACACCTTCGTCGATCCGGCCTGGATCGCCGAGCTGCGCGCAACCGCGCTCTCCTCGCCGCCCGAGGTCGGGATGCTGCAGTCCCGCATGGTCTTCAAGACCGACAAGGGGCGCATCAACTCGACCGGCCTGCTCCTCTACAAGGACGGCTCGGCGGAGGACCGCGACTTCGACACCCCCGTCCGCGAGGACGAGGAGGGCGACGCGGTGTTCTGCCCGACGGCGGGCGCCGCGCTCTACCGTCGCGCGATGCTCGACCAGACCCGCCTCGCGAGCGGCTGGTTCGACCGCGACTACTTCATGTACTGCGAGGACGTCGACCTCGGCTGGCGCTGCCGGCTCGCCGGCTGGGAGGCGCGCTACGTGCCGAGCGCCCTCGTGGCGCACGCCTTCCAGGGCAGCTCCAAGCTGCGCGAGCGCTCGTTCATCGGGCTCCACCTCAAGCGCAACCGGCTGCGCACGCTGCTCAAGAACGCGAGCGTGCCGTTCCTGGTCAAAGCGCTGCCGCGCACGTTGCTCGATCTCGGCCGCGCGTTCACCCAGGGGGGCCCGCTCGTCCTGCCCTCGTTCGCGATCGCGGTGCGCGACGGCCTCGTGCAGCGGCGCGCGGTGTCGGCGCTCTCGCGCGTGCCACGCCTCGAGGTCGAGCAGCGCTGGGCGGTCAAGCGGAGACGCAGCTGATGTCCTCGCCGCTGCGGTTCACCTTCGTCGTCTCGCGGTACGCAGCGGACATCCTCGGCGGCGCCGAGAAGCACGCGCGCGACGTCGCCGAGCAGCTCGCCGCCCGCGGCCACGACGTGCGCGTGCTCTCCACCTGCGCGCGGCAGTACTCCACCTGGAAGAACGAGCTGCCGCCGGGCGTCGCGCGCGAAGGTGGCGTCGAGGTGGTGCGCTTCCCGCTCCCGCTCCGCCGCCTCGTCGGCGTCGACGACCTGTGCAAGGCCGTCGCGTGTCGGTTCCCGACCCGTCGCGCCCTCGCCGACGCCTGGTACGTCGCCGCGGGGCCGGTGTGTCCAGCTCTGGTGCGGCGCGCGGTCACCGAGACCCACACGCGCGACCTCGTCACGCACTTCTCCCTGCTCTCCTGGGTGACGGCGCACGCGCTCGAGGCCCAGCCGCGCCGCGCCGCGCTCGTGCCGCTCGTGCACGACGAGCCGCCCACGTACCTGGCGCGGGCGGCCGAGACCCTGCGCCTGCCCGCGGCGATCCTGGCCAACACCGAGGAGGAGTGGGCGCGCATCGCACGCGTGGCGGGGCCCGCCGTCGCGCCGGGCCTCGTCGTGGCGACGGGGCAGGGGCCCGCGCCCGCGCTCGATCCCTCGTTCCGCCCGCCCGTCGAGGGCCCCTACCTCCTGCTGCTCGGCCGCATGGCCAAGGCCCGCCCGGTGATCGCCGCCTACCGCGCCCTGCGCGCGCTCGACGCCACCCTCGAGGTCGGCGGGAAGCGGATCGCTGCGCGCGACCTCACGCTGCTCGCGGTCGGCGAGCGACACCGCGCGTTCGACGGCGAAGCCGGCGTGCACATGACCGGCTTCGTGGACGACGAGACGCGGTGGCAGCTCCTGCACCGCGCGACCGCGCTCGTGAACCCGTCGCGCTACGAGAGCCTCTCGCTCGTCCTCCTCGAGGCCTGGGCGTGCGGCGTGCCGGTGGCGGTCAATGCCGCGTGCGACGTCACCGTCGGTCAGTGCGCGCGCAGCGACGGCGGCTTCGCCGTCGACTTCGAGGACCCGGCCGCGGCGGCGAAGGCCCTGCTCGCGGGCCTCGAGGGCGAGGAGCGCCGTCGCGCCATGGGCGCCCACGGCAAGGCCTACGTCGAGCGTCGCTACGCGTGGGATCGCGTCACCCGGCTGTACGAGGCCGTCGCGCGCGGCATGCGCGACGGCGACCTCGACGTGAGCCGGCTCGGCTAGTGCCGCGCGATCTCCTCGCGCAGCGCCGATAGGAGCTCGCCCCAGAAGAGGCCGAGGCCGCGGCAGAACGTCGCGTTGTCCTGCCCATGTCGCGCCGGGTGATCGGCGGGGATCGCGTCCCACCCTCGGTGGGTCACGGTCACGAGGGTGCCGTCGCCCGAGGGGGCGAACGTCACCTCGACCTCGGTCTCCTGGTCCTCGCGGAACGTGGCGTTGCGCCAGAGGTAGACGAAGCGCGCGGGTGGCTCCCACACGGTGATGCGGCCGAGCGAGACGACGACGGTCTGCCCGTCGCGCTCGAACGACTCGAAGACGCGGCCACCGACGCCCTTCTCGATGGCGAGGATGCCGCGGCCGTGGCGGTAGCGGGGACCGCGGCGCCACCACCGGTCGATCTCCTCGGTGAACACCGCGAAGGCGTCGGCCGGGCTGACCGCGACCTTGACCGAGGCGCGCGCGTCGGCCGGCTTCACGAGCGCTTCCCCGCCGGGCGCGTGCGCTCGGCGTGCTCCTTGAACGACGCGAGCTGGTCGCCCCAGAACGCCTCGACCTCCTCGACCCAGTCGCGCAGGGCGGCGAACGGCGCGCGGCGCAGGCGGTAGACCCGCACCCGCGCGTCCTCGTGGGGTGCGCGGTCCTCCTCGACGAGGCCGCTCTCGCGCAGCACGCGCAGGTGGCGGCTCATCGCGGGCGCGCTCGCGCCGAAGGCGGCAGCGAGCTCACCCGCGCGTCGCGGCTCGACCCGCAGCATATCGACCACCCCGCGCCGCGTCGGGTCGGCGAGCGCGGCGAGCGTGCGGTCGAGGCGCTCAGCGCGCATCTTCGGTCCCCGTGCGCAGGCGCTGCATGAACCACCAGTGGTGCCCCTCGGGGTCGCGGGCCTCGTAGGACCGGTCGACCCAGTAGTCCTCGCCGTAGTCGCTCGTCTTGGGCTCGGTGACGATGACCGCCCCCTCGGCGCGGGCGTGCGCGCAGTGGGCGTCGACGTCGTCGACGAACAGGCACATCGCCTGGGTGTTGGTGCCGCCCACGGTCCTTGGGCTCGCGCGGTAGGGGGCGTCGGGCTTGCCGCTGCCGACCATGACGAGGCCCTCGCCGAACGTGAGCTCGCTGTGCTCGACCCGGCCGGCCTCGCCCTCGACGAGCAAGCGCACCTCGAAGCCGAACGCGCGGCAGAGGAACTCGATGGCCGCGTGGGGGTCGTCGTAGAACGCAGAGCTCGAGATGCGGGGCCATCCGGGGGGCGTGGGCTTCTTCACCATGGTTCCTCTTTTTGGTTGTCGGTTCCGGACAATGATTAACCAGAATCGAAAGTAAATGTCCAGACCCCCTCGGCGAGCGCCCGTGGAGGTGGCATGGTGTCCCTCGATGGTTCCTTTCGAGTCGGTGAGCTTCGTGGTGTCCCGGTCGGCGATGGAGGCGGTGGAGGCGGCGCTGGCGCAGGAGCCCCACGATCGCGGCTTCGGCCCGCTGGCCGAGGTGCTCGGCGCCGTCTTTCGCGAGCACCGGGCGCGCAAGGAGCAGGTGACCGTGCCGTTCGACGCCGAGCGTCGCGGGGCGCTGCTCGACGCCCTCGCGAGCGCGCCCGAGCTCCGCGGACGCCTGGCGGCGGCGCCGGACGTGGTCCGCGCTGCGATGCTCGAGGAGGTCGGACGCCACTCTGCGCGCCTGGCCGCGCTCGTGCGTCTCGTCGCGCCCTCGGTGGTCCTCGGCGCGACCCGGGCCGTCCTCGGCCAGGCGATCGACGGGCTCGATCCGCGTAACGAGCTGTCGTTCGAGGCGCCCCCGCCGGTCCCCGAGACGGACGACGATGGCCGCATCTCCCCCAACGTGCACGCCTGGCTCGAGCTCGTCCTCGAGCACGCACGCGAGACCGACTCGGTCCAGGTCACCCAGCACCTCGCGGCCGAGCCCGCCGAGGTCGCGCCCACCACCGGGATGCGCCCTGGCATCGAGAGCACGTGCTTCGGCATGCGCCCCCTGCACGCCTGGTGGATGCCGCGCGCGATCCGGCTGCCGCGCCAGGTGGACCGAGGACGCATCGTGGCGGGCTTCGCCGGCGGGCCGGTCTCCTGGGCGAGCGGCGACGATCCCGCGCCGTCGGGCGTCGAGACCGTGCTCGCGCGGCGCCTCTCGCAGCTCCGCGCCGACCAGGCGCTCGTGTCGTTCCTGGCGATGGAGACCGGCGTCGACGTGCCCTGGGCCGATCGCTAGGTCAGGCCGCGAGCGGGACCACTCCGCGGGCCGCCGTGAGCTCGGCGTTGGCGTGGTCGTCCATGGCGTCTCCTTTTGTTGTCACGTATGACAATGGCGATACGCGATCCATTGTCAGCTGTCGCGCGAGCTCCCCCTCACCCGCCGTTGACCCCAGCTCCGAGAGGCCGACCATGCTGCTCGCCCACCACCCGGAGGCCCTCGCCGCGCTCCGCCGCCCCACGCCGCAGTCGCCGCTGCGCATCCTCTCGAGCGGTTGCCTCGCCGGGCTGCCGTGCGGCGTCGAGGGCACCGACTATGGCCTCGGCGAGGTGCTGCGCACGCTCTACGCGCTCGAGACGGTGCGGGTGTTCACCGCCTGTCCCGAGGACTTCGGCATGGGCACGCCGCGCACGATGCCCGACCTGCACGGCGGCGACGGCCACGGCCTGCTCGACGGTCGCGCGCGGGTCCTCGACGAGCACGGCGTCGACCTCAGCGACCAGATGCTGCGCGGCGCCCACGCCATGCTCGCCACCGCGCGTGAACACGACGTCGAGCTCGCCATCCTGACCGACATGAGCGCCGCGTGCGGCACGCAGGTGATCTCGCTCGGCTGCCGCTACGACCAGCCGCGCCGCTTCCAGGTGGGGGTCGGTGTGGCCGCGGCGCTGCTGCTGCGCGCCGGCTACCCCGTCGTCAGCCAGCGCGATCACCGCTCCATCGGACGCCTGCGCGCGCTCTGCGACCCTCGCTTCGTCCCGGACGAGGGCGCCGTCGATCACCACGAGACGGAGTGGTATCGCGCGCAGTTTCCTCGCTAATACGTGCCGACGACGCCGAGGTGGAAGGCGACGGCGTGCGACACGTCGGAGCGCGGGGCCAGCTTGTCGCCCGGCTCCGGGTCCGAGAACTGCCAGATCTCCGTGGAGGCCTTCACGCGGAACGCGCGGTCGACGGTGACCATCGCGCCGACCGTGAAGCGCTGCACCGCGCTCTGCCTCCGGAGCTCGCTCCCGACGAGCACGTTGCCCGTGCGGTACATCACGTCGTAGCGGAACACGCCGTCGACCTTCTTGCCGAGCGGGTGCTCGATCTCGGCGTAGCCGCCCTGCTTGACGAAGAAGTCGCCGCCGTCCTTCGGGACCACGTAGGCGAAGCGCGTGGGGTCGCTCGCATCGAACGTCTGCCGTCGCGCGAGCCACTCGACGCGGATGTTGGTGCGCGAGAGGCGGAGCGAGGCGTCGGCGCCGTAGAACCAGTAGGACTGCTTGCGGTCGGGGTCGAACGTGCCGTACTGGCTCGACCCGCCGACGGTCAGGTCGCTCGCCTCGCCGAGCTTGAACGTGAGGGCGAGGCGGCCCCCCACCGTGGGGCGACTGTTGTTGTCGGTGTAGTAGGGCTGGCGGTTGAGCTGGAAGTCGAGGTCGGTGGCGTCGCTCGCCGCCTTGAACCCGCTCACCGCGTAGAGGGCGTAGTCGAGCTGCACGCTCTCGCCGAACCAGTGCGTGCCGCTCACCTCGACGCCGTTGTCCGGGAACGGGCTCGGCAGGACGCCCATGTTCCACTCGTTCTTCCGCAGCATGCGGCCCATGTCGTAGATGAGCGGCTTGCTCGAGAGCCGGTGGTTGGCCGGGTCGTGGCGCAGGTTGAACGCGCCGAGCGAGGGCGAGAACCGCCCGACGCGGAAGTTGAGCTCGTCGGCCACGCGGTAGTCGAGGTGGGCCATCGGCACCTCGAAGCCGTGGCAGCCGTAGCAGACCTTCACGTTGGCCGAGACCTTGTCGGTGACGTCGACGGCGACCTTGAGCGCGAGCTCGGTCGTGAAGCCGTCACGCGGGGTGATGCCGCCGGGAGACTGGCCGTTGACCACGTAGTGGTAGTCGAACTGACCGGAGCCCGCGAAGTTGCGCTCGACCGCGCCGACGCGCCGCGCGAACGAGACGAGCACGCCGAGCAGGACGAAGGCGACCAGGAGCCGCGCGAGGTGGCGCGCGCTCACGGCTTCCTCCGGGCGATGGCCTTCTCGGTGGGCTCGATCTCGGACTTGTCCTTCTTGCCCTTGCGCTGCTCCGCCGAGAAGAACTTGAGGAAGCGCAGGATGCGGGTCTCGTCGTCGGGCGAGATGCCGCTGCCCGGCATGCGGCGCATGCGCGCCACGTAGAGCGTCCAGAACTCGTCCTCGGTGATCCCGCTGTTGAGCGGGCGCGCGAGCGTGTGGCACTTGCTGCACCGCTGCGCGAACACCTCGTAGTCGCCGCGCACCTCGGGAGGGAGCTGCGCGCTGTCGAGGCCGTCGCCGCGGGGCGCCGTGGGGGCGGGGCACCCGACGAGCGCGCACGTGAACACTGCCGAAGACAGCCCTTGGAACCAGCGCTTCATTCGTCGTCCGCCCCTTCGGCCCCTTGGTCGATCCAATCCGCGAGCTTCTTGATGTCTTCTTCGCGCCAGAACTCCGGCCCGTTCTTGGGCATGCGGGTGCCGAAGGGGTAGGTGCCCCGGAGCTTCTGCACGATCGCGGAGCCCTTGCTGTCGAACGGGACGACGATCCCGCGCCCGCTCGTGCCGCCGCCGCGCCGGAGCTTGCCGAGCGTCGACAGATCGAGCCCGGCGAGGTCGAGGCCGACGTGGGTGGGCTGCGTGGAGTAGTGGCACGCCTTGCAGCCGTGACCGGTCGGGTCGGTCTCGAGGCGGTTCATCAGCGGGCGGATGTCCCTGGCGAAGCTGATGCGCGGGGCGTCGCTCGCCGCGTCGGTCGCCCCCGTGTCGGCGACCGGCTCGATGCGATCGCCCACGTTGGGCGCGAAGGCGTCGCCGCAGCCGAGCAAGCCCGTGGACAGGAAGAGGAGCGCGCGGAGGTTCATTTGGGGGAGAAGGTGATGGAGACGGTGGCGGTCGCGTCGCCGGTGTCGACGCCCTTGATCTTGGCGCTGCGCGCGATGCCCTCGACGCAGCCCTTCATGGCGGGGAGGAAGCCCGCGCCGCCGAGCGACGCGGAGGTGACGTGGCCCGTGTCGTCGATCGCCAGCGACAGCGTGGCGGTGCCCCCGACGGGGCTGCCCTTGGCCTTGAGCGCGTCCTTGTAGCAGCGCGTGATGCCGGCGAGGTTGAGCGAGGCCTTCACGTTGCTGCCGGAGAGGCCGTTGGTGGCGCTCGCGCTCCCGAAGCTCACCTTGGCCGCGTCGAGCACGAGCGGCTCGGGGGGTGGCGTGGTCGCCGTGGGTGCCGCGGTCGTGGTGGCCGTCGCCGTCACGGTCGCGGTCGGGACCACCGTCGCGGTCGCGGTGGGCGCGGTCGTGGTCGCGGTCGTGGTGGGAACGGGATCGGGCGCGGTCGCCGTCGCGGTCGGCGCCACGAACGTGCTCGTGGGAGCGAGGGCCGTGCCCGTGGGCGCGGCGGTCGGCTTGGTCGGTGCCTCGGTGGCGGTCGCCACCACGGTGACCTTGGTCGGCTCGCTCGTCGGCTGCGCCGTCGCCGTCGAAGGAGAAGAGGCGCTGCTCGCGGGCGCGGTCCCCGAGACGACGATGATCGTGGTCGCGGGCGCCGCGGGCGCCACGGCCTGGGTCTTCTTGACGAGCACGAACGCGCCCGCCGCGCCCGCCGCGAGCCCGAGGGCGAGCAGGACCAGCGGGCCCTTCCCGCTCTTGCGCGGGGGCTCCGCGCTCGTCACGGCGATCGTGCTGGTCTCGGGCGTCGAGCCCGTCGTCGCCACCGCCTTCATCGTCTGCGCGGGCGCGAGCATGGTGTCGGCCGCGGGTCCGCGCTGGGACGCCGCGCGCACCGCCTCGATCCGCCTCGACTCCTCTTGCACGTAGTTGCCGTCGAGCGCGACCGCCGTCGCGGCGCCCTCCATCGACTGCCGCGTCTTGCGGTCGAGCGACGACGCTGGGAGCATCGAGCCCGCGTGGACCCCCACGGCAGCGCGCAGGGCGTTGCGCATCTCGCGGGCGGTCTGGAAGCGGTCTGCGGGCTTCTTCTCGAGGGCCTTGAGGCACGCGCCCTCGAGGGTCGGGTCGACGTTCCGGTTCCAGTTCGAGGGCGGCGTCGGGACCTCGGTCACGTGCTTGAGCGCCACCCCGAGGGCCGTCTCTGCGGTGAAGGGCGCGCGCCCAGCCAGCAGCTGGTAGAGGATCACGCCCATGGAGTAGAGGTCGCTGCGGCTGTCGACGTCCTCGCCGCGCGCTTGCTCCGGCGACATGTAGTCGGGCGTGCCGACGACGAGCCCCTCGGTCGTGAGCTTGCGTCCCTCGGTGCCCGGATCGGTCGACTTGGCGATGCCGAAGTCGCACACCTTGACGAGGTCGGTGGGGTGGCCCTCGTCGTTCACCGAGTCGAGCACCATGATGTTCTCGGGCTTGATGTCCCGGTGCACGATGCCCATCTCGTGGGCCACCGCGAGCGCGGCGAGCGCCTGCGAGAGGATGTTCACCGACCGCTCGGGGGCGAGCGGCCACTCGGTGTCGATGACGTGGCCGAGGTCGCGCCCGGCGAGGTACTCCATCGCGATGTAGAGCAGGCCGTCGGGCTCCTCGCCGAAGTCGATCACGCGCAGCGAGTTCGGGTGATCGAGCTTGCTCGCGGCCTGGGCCTCGCGCTTGAAACGCTCGCCGAAGGTCGCGCCGAAGCCGTCCTTGTGCATCACCTTGACGGCGACCACCTTGTTGAGCGCGGTCTGCTTGGCCTTGTAGACGGCGCCCATCGCGCCGCCCCCGAGGAACGAGTCGATGACGAACTTGCCGGCGATGGTTCGCCCGAGCAACGCCTCGTCGATGCCTACTGCCATCGTGACCTCACGCTCCCCAGCCTACGCGCGAATCGGGCGAACGGATCACCCGCTAGCTCTGCAGCAGCGGTGATCCGCGGCGGCCCCCCCCTCGTACCACCGTTGGCCGATCCCCTTCCCCCCGGTTACCCTCGAGGTCCATGCGCCTTTCTTCCCTCCTGTTCGCGTCGGCGATCCCCTTGGCCCTGTCGCTCGGGTGGCTGGGCGTGGGCTGCATCCGCTTCTCCGACGAGCCCGGCGCACGCGCCGACGCGGGCGATTCCGGGGTGCCCGACGCCGCCGCCGATGGCGCCGCCGACACCGTCGCGCCCTGCAACCCCGACGCGGGCGCGCCCGGATCCCTGTGCGACAAGTACGGCGGCGCCGGCACGGTCAAGGCGCTGACCAAGGAGCTCGTCGGCACGCTCGCCGCGGACTGCCGCATCAACAAGCACTTCCTCGCGCTGACGCCCGAGCGGCTCGCGTTCGTGCAGGAGTGCCTCGAGCTCCAGCTCGGCCAGGTGCTCGGGTGCGCCTGCGTGGTCTACCCCGCCAAGACGAGCAAGGGCGAGCAGTGCCGCGACATGAAGACCTCGCACGCCGGCAAGGGCATCTCGGGCGACGACTTCAACGCGCTGATCGACGACGCGGTCGCGACCATGAAGAAGCTCGGGGTCTCCGACGAGGACATCGGCAAGGTGGGCGCGGTGCTGGGGAGCACGCCGCTCAAGAACGACGTCGTCGAGAAGACCACGCCGGGCCTCACCAAGACCGCGTGCGACGGCGGCACCGAGACCGGCGAGGCCGGGTCGATTCCGCCCTACTGACTGCACCTCCCCACTGCGGGCTTCCCCTCCGCGGCGGGCGCCTCTATTTCCGCCGCCATGACGTTCGCCGAGGTCTCTCCGCTCGACGGCAGCCCGCTCGAAGCCGTGGTCGCGACGCCGGCCAGCGAGGTCGCCGGCCTCGTCGACAAGGCCCGGGTCGCGCAGGCCACGTGGGCCGCGCTGTCGCTGGCCGACCGCATCGAGGCGGTGTTCAAGGTCAAGGACCGCATCCTCGACGCCGGCGCCGACGTCGCCAAGGTGCTGCGCGCCGAGTGCGGCAAGCCCGAGGGCGAGTCGTGGACGGCCGAGGTGATCCCGAACGCCGATCTGGTCGAGCACTGGTGCGACAAGGTGGAGGCGGCCCTCGCCCCCGAAGAGGTGGCGCTCGATCCGCTCTCCTACCCGGGGAAGTCCGGCGCGATCCACGCGGTGCCCCGAGGCGTCGTCGCGCTGATCACGCCGTGGAACTTCCCGATCGCGATCCCCCTCCGCACGATCGTCCCCGCGCTGCTGGCCGGCAACGCGGTGGTGTTCAAGCCGAGCGAGCACTCGGCGCGCGCCGGTGCGCTCGTCGCCAGGTTGTTCGACGGCATCCTGCCCGAGGGGGTGCTCACCCTCCTGCAGGGCGCGGGCGACGTCGGCTCCGCCCTGGTCGAGGCCGGGCCCGACCTCGTGGTGTTCACCGGCTCGGTGCCGACCGGTCGGCGGATCGCCGAGGCCGCCGCCAAGAGGCTCATCCCGGTGGCCCTCGAGCTCGGGGGCAAAGACGCCGCCATCGTGCTCGCCGACGCCGACCTCGAGCGCACCGCGCGGGGCCTCGTGTGGGGCGCGTTCAACAACGCCGGGCAGAACTGCGCCTCGATCGAGCGCGTCTACGTCGAGCGCCCGCTCGCGGCCAAGCTCACCGAGCGCATCGTGGCCCTCACCAAGGCGCTGCGGCCGGGCGACGACGTCGGCCCGCTCACCACGCGGGCGCAGCTCGACGTCGTGCGCCGTCACGTCGACGCCGCGCAGACCGCGGGCGCCAAGGTGCTGTGCGGCGGTGAGCCGTTCGGCCAGGGCCTCGGCTACCTGCCCACGGTGGTCGAGGTCGACGGCGCGCTCGAGCGCTCGATGGCGCTGATGACCGAGGAGACCTTCGGCCCCGTGCTCCCCATCGTCGTCGTCGACACCGCGGACCAGGCGGTCGAGCGCGCGAACAGCAGCAAGTACGGCCTCACGGCCAGCGTGTGGACCAAGAACCCCGAGAAGGCCGAGCCGCTCGTGGGCAAGCTGCGCACCGGGGTCGTCACCATCAACAACCACGGCTTCACCGCCGCGATCGCCGCGGCCCCGTGGAGCGGCACCGGCGAGACGGGCTACGGCGTGACCAACTCGCGCCGCGCGCTCGACGAGCTCACCCGCCCAAAGTTCGTGCTCGTCGACCGCTCGAGCGCCAAGAGCGAGCTCTGGTGGATGCCCTACACGCCGAGCCTCACCGCCACCGTGAAGGCGATGGCGATCCTGCGCAGCGGCACGCGTGGCCTCGTCGAGAAGCTCAAGGCGCTCTTCTCGCTCCTGTCGAACGCCCCCAAGCGCCTGATGGGGAAGTGAGTCCCCGAAGCCGACAAGCTCGAGAGGTAGGCGACCAGATCCTGGATCTGCGCGCCGCTGAGGCCGCTGGTGCGCCCGTGCTTGTCGCCGCCCGCGCACGGCGCCGTGAAGCGGTCGGCGAGCGAGCCCGTGCAGCCGTCGTGCATGTACGGCGCGCGGTCACCTGCGATGCCGCTGTCGGTGCTGGGCACGGTGCCGTCGCGTCGAGCTCACCGAGACGTCGATCAATCGACCTTCGTGTACGAGACGACGATGTCGCTGCCGTCCATCCGCAGGCCCAGCGTGAGCGAGGTGGGGGTCGCGGTGAAGCCGAACTCCACCGACTCGTGGTCGGGGCACGTGCGCGACCAGCGGAGCATGGTGCCGGTGACGCTCCAGTCCGCGCTCCAGCGACCCGCGACCGCGCCGTCCATGTTGACCGCTTGCACGGTGGTCGCGTCGATCAGGATGGTCTCGTCGAGACCGGGGTACATGGGTCCCGCGGGGCTGCCCCCCGATC
>JAEUKC010000004.1:0-17150 GCA_016794445.1 Myxococcales bacterium | reverse complement strand
CGTGTGCCGCCAAGCTAGCAAACCCCCTATCCCGACGCCACCGAGCCCCGCCCCGCGAAGCTCGCACGAAGAGCGCCGAAGCTGACTAGTCTCCCTCGGGTGCTCGACCCCGTCGCCCTCCGCCGCGCCGTCGATCTGCAGACCCGGAGCTACGAGCTCCTGCGCTGGATGGTGAGCGCCATCGAACGCGGGTTCATCGCCTTCGACACCGCGCACACCTACGCGACCTTCCCCGAGGCGGCGTTCGCGTGGCTCGACGATCACCACGCCGACCTCCCGCTCGGCGCGCGGCCAGCCCGCGAAGATCTGCTCGATTTCGCGCGCTTCTTCGGCACCTACCTCGAGACGTCGTTCGAGCTGGTGCGCGACCCGGGCCAGGTCCTCTACTCGCCCGAGGCGCACTGCTTCTGCCCGATGTGCAGCTGGCTCGTGGACGCGCCGCGGCTCCGCACCAAGAAGGTCGGGCCCGCGGACAAGCAGCGCGCCGACCGGCTCGAGATCGGCGCGTTGCGCGCCATCGCCGCGGAGCTCGGCGTGGCCCTGTCCGACGACGACGTGGCCGTGTGGAAGCGCGATCCAGCGCTGTGCGAGCCCATCGCGAGGCTCGCCTACGCCCGCGACCTGCTCGCACGTGTGCGCGGCGCGACCGAGGGCCCCGCGACCCTCGCCCTGTTCCGTCGCTTCGCGTGGACCCGCGAGGGCTCGCCCAAGAAAGACTTCGTGCTGCGGGCCGACGACCTCCTCGAGGCGGAGGCGCTGCTACGCGCCCGGCTCGCCGCCTGACTCGGGTCCGGCCTTCTTGCGGGTCTTCCACCAGTAAGCGGCGGTGCCGCCCGCGACCGCGGCCGCGGCCGAGCCAAGGGCGATCCGGGGCCATCGGGAGGGGGCGGGCGGCGCGCTGGGCGACGGCGACGACGAGGGCGCGACCACGGGTGCCGCGGACGACGACGCGCCGGGTGCCGCCGCGACCGACGACGAGGTCACCGCGCTCGGCGCGGCCTTCACCTCGGGCCGCACGAGCCGCTCCTCCATCGACAGCAACATCTCCACGCCCCCCACGCCGGCCGCGAAGCTCGGCGCGTGAGGCCCCGCGTACGCCGCGTGATCGATGGCGATCCCGTCCTTGCCGAGCGCCTCCACGAGGGCGACCGTGGGCTTGTGCAGCCGGTCGCCGAGCGAGGTGACGAGCCGCATGGCCTGCGGCGCCGAGCGCGCCTTCAGCATCCTCATGATCGGCTTCTCGTAGCCGTCGGTGTACGGCTGCACCGCGACGAGCGCGCCGAACAGATCGGCGAGCTGCGGACCGCTCCACAGCACCCACGCCCCGCTCGCCGAGATGCCGCCGAGCCCCGTCGAGGCGCGATCGCCGATCACCGGCAACTCCTTGCGCGCCCACTCGACGAGCGCGCGGAGAAACGGCGTGACCATGGCGCCGTGGGGCTCGAGCTGGGTCTGCCGCCGCAGGACGAACGGGGTGACGATCACCATCCCTCGCCACGGCCGGTGCGCGAGTCGCCCGCCGAGATCGAGCCGCTGCGCCTCGGTCGCGAAGCCACCCAGATCGGCGTCGGTGAGCGTGCCTCGACGCAGGGCCGCCTCGGTGTCGCCGAGCTTGAAGTCGCTCCACCAGCCCCAGCAGCCGTGGTCGCGCTTCTGCATGGTGTGCTCGCCGCCGGGGAGGAGGACGAGCAGCGGGAACTTCTCCCCCTTCGCCCGGCCCTTCGGCACCGCGACGACCGCCGGGCTCGACCGGCCGTACATCTTCCCGCCCTCCAGGGTGACCGTGGAGAGCTCGAGGGCCGCCGGGGCCGGGACCGGGTGGGCGTCCTTGACCGCCGGGTCCTTGGCCGCCCGCGCGAGGCCCGGCGCGAAGGCGGCCATGGAGGCGAGGAAGGCGCGGCGCTGCACGGGGCCACTCTAGCGAACGTCGGCCCGCGAAACGTCGGGAATGGATGCGCCCCTGGGCACGCTGGGCTAGAGCGCGGCGCCCCTGATGAAGCTGAACCTCCTGAACCTGTTCCGCGGAATCCCGAATCCGCTGCTCGTCGCGGTGGGTCTCGGCCTCCTCGCGCTCCTCCTCCGCGGCCGCGGCGCCACGTTGCGCCGCTGGATCTTCATCGGGACCGGCGTCGTGTTCGCGGGCGCGTTCCTCACCCTCGTGCGCATCGCCAACGGCCTCCCCGTCACCCGCGGGTCGAAGGTCATCATGAAGCACGAGATCCTGCGGGCGAGCGCGCTCGGCACCGGGGTCGTGTTCCTCATCTTCGTGCTCGGGGCGCTGATGCCGCTCGTGCTCGACAGCTTCGAGCGCTCCACGTTCACGCGCTGGGTCGGCGCCCGCCACGTGCGGGCCACCAAGAGCGGCTTCCTCACCGTCATCTCGGTGCTCTCCATCTGTGGCGTCGCGGTGTCGTCCTGCGCGCTCGGCTCGGTCATCTCGATCATGGGTGGCTTCGGCCAGGACCTGAAGCGGAAGATCCTCGCCAACAACGCCCACGTCGTCGTCGACGCCCAGACCCCGCAGGGGTTCATCGAGTGGGAGCCCGTGCTGCAGCGGGTGCGCGCCACGCCGGGTGTCGTCGCCGCCACCCCCATGGTCACCGGCGAGGTCATGGCCTCGGTCGGCAGCAACATGAGCGGCGTGCTCCTGCGCGGCATCGACCTCGACACGGTCGGCCAGGTGATCGACCTGCCCAAGAACGTCGAGCTCGGCAAGCTCGAGTGGCTCTCGGATCCGGAGTGGGTCGCCGCCCTGCCCTGGAGCGAGCGCCGCGGCGTCGAGGCCGACGAGGAGCTGTTCCGGCCGATCGCCTCCGACGCGACCCCCGCGCCGCTCCCCGTCGACAAGAACGAGGACCCGATCATCGCCAAGATCGCGCGGCCCCAGCCGCCGCCCGATCGCCCGGTCTACCCCTGCATCGTCATCGGCCGCGAGCTCGCCAAGACGCTGCACCTGCGGGTCGGCAGCGAGGTGTCGCTCGTCTCGCGCATGGGCGAGCTCACGCCTGCGGGCATCGTCCCGCGTGAGCGAAAGTTCCGGGTCGCCGGGATCTTCTTCTCGGGCATGTACGAGTACGACGCCACCCACGGTTACGTCACCATGGAGGTCGCCCGCGATTTCCTCGACCAGAAGGACCGCCTCGGGGCCATCCAGGTCAAGGTGCTCGACGCCGAGGCCGCCGACGGCGTGCGCCCCGCGATCGAGGCCGCCGTCGCGCGCCCAGAGCTCCGCGTGCGGGACTGGCGCGAGATCAACAAGGGCCTGTTCTCGGCGCTGAAGCTCGAGCGCATCGCCACCTTCATCGTGCTGTCGCTCTCGATCATCGTCGCGAGCTTCTGCATCCTCTGCACGTTGCTCCTGATGGTCACCGAGAAGGGCAAGGAGATCGCCATCCTCAAGGCGCTCGGCGCCTCCGACGGCGCCATCCTCCGCGTGTTCATGCTGGAGGGCATGATCATCGGCGGCATCGGCACGGTGTTCGGGGTCGCGGTCGGCTATGCCACCTGCTTCGGGCTGTCGTGGTTCGGCGTGCGCATCGACCCGGACGTCTACTACATCGATCGCCTGCCGATCGCGGTGAACGGGTGGGACTTCTTCGCGGTCACGGTGGCCGCGCTGTGCATCTGCGCGATCAGCACGCTCTATCCCGCGCGCGCCGCGAGCAAGCTCCTGCCGGTCGACGGCCTGCGCTACGAGTGAGTCACCCCGAGCAGGGCGGCGTCACGCAGGCCCAGCGGCCGTCGTCGGCGCAGAAGCACTGCGTGGTGCACATCGTCCCTGGTACCGAGATGTACCGGCACGAGGTCCCCGGCAGCGGCTTGCACGCGGCGCCACTCGTGGGCTTGGCGCCCGGACAGCCGGAGCTGCACGGGCTCTCCTTCAGGTTCCAGCTCTTGCCGTCGCAGAAGCCGTAGACGACCTCGCCGCAGCCGTTGTCCCACGCGCAGCTGAGCGAGCCCGTGCACGCGCTGAAGGCGGGCGGCTTGGTCTTGGGGCACACCGGGGGCGGCGGCGGGCACCCGCCGGTCACGACGCGCCAGTAGCTCGAGGTGGCGTCGCAGAACACCGTATCGGTGCCGCCGCACGAGTTCACGTAGGGGCAGGCGATCGGCCCCTTGCAGGAGGTCTTCTCGATGGGGCGGACCGCCGGGCAGGTCGGCCCGGTGCACGGGTCGGACTTCACGTTCCACCGCGCGCCGTCACAGCTCGCGAAGGTCTTGCCGCCACAGCCGTTGGAGTAGGCGCAGGAGAGGAACCCGGTGCAAGCGGCGCCGCTGGGCGGGGCCAGCGTCGGACAGGTCAGCGGCGGGGTGGTGTCGATCGCGGTGTCGAACCCGCTGTCGATGCACGCCATGCCGGTGCAGGCCCATTCGCCTGAGCCGAAGCACGAGCAGGTGTTGCAGTCGAGCTTGCAGCTGGTCCCCGGCGTGCACGGACCGCTGCCGCAGAGGCCCGGCCCAGTGTCGAAGCTCGTGTCGAGCCCGCCGTCGAACGTGGAGTCCACGACGGCCCCGTCGAACCCGCCGTCGACGCAGCGGTCGTCGGGGCAGCCGTCGTCGGGGTCGAGGCGTCCGCCACAACCGACAGTGAGGAAGCCCACAGTGAGGAAACTGAGAGCGAGGAAAGAAAGGAGGGGGGAGCGCACAGTGAGCCGATCATGCCCCATCGCGCGCCGGGCCGCCAATTCCCCTCCTTTCGGCGCCTCCCGTCACTCCTTGATGAGGAGCACGTGAATGGCTTTCACCACCACCTTCACTCGGTCACCGACCTCGAGACCGAGCTCCTCGAGCGACTCGGTGGTGAGCACCGACGAGAGCGCCGCCGGCCCCTCGAGCGAGAGGCTCACCTGCGACATGACGTCCCCCTTCTTGAGCCTGGTGACCTTGGCTTCGATCTGGTTGCGCGCGCCGTATTTCATGGCGACCAAGTGTAACAGATCGCCTGCGCTCAGAGGTGGCGGACCTCGGCGGGCCTCGACCACCAGTTGTCCGCGAGCCCGTCGTAGTAGGTCACCTCGGCCTCCAGCAGTTCCGGCGGCGGCAAGTCGTCGAGGCTCGCCACGCTGAGCGAGACATAGGGCTTCGGGTTCCACTCGAAGACGGGCACGTGGCGGAACGTCGCGACGCCGCAGGTCGCACAGAACCTACCGCTGGGATCGAGGCCGTCCTCGCCGGTCAGCACCTTGAAGTCGGCCGGCTCCACCTTGACCGTCCACCACCGCCGCTTCCAGCAGCTCGTGCAGTTGCACTTGTGCGTGCCCTGCGAGAAGTCGATGTCCGCCTCGAACGTGACGCGCTTGCAGGCGCAGCTCCCACGGTAGTGCTTCTTGCTCATGATCCGGCTCCTCCACCCGCTCGATCGCGGTCCGGACACCCTACGGCCAATTGCGGACAGTTTCTGTCCTCGATAACCTCGGCCCGTGCTCACCACTTCCACGCGCGTGCTCCGGCTGCTCTCGCTCCTCCAGGCCCGCCGCGAGTGGTCCGGGCGGGAGCTCGGCGAGCGCCTCGAGATCGACGTGCGCACCCTGCGGCGCGACGTCGATCGGCTGCGATCCCTGGGCTACGCGATCGACGCCTCCTCGGGGGTCGGCGGCGGCTACCGCCTCGGCCAGGGCTCCACGACCCCACCGCTCTTGCTCGACGACGACGAGGCCGTCGCGGTCGCCGTCGCGCTCGCCTCGAGCGGTGGCCATGCGACGGAGAAGGGAGACGTCGCCATCGGCGTCCTCGCGAAGCTCCACCAGGTGCTGCCACCCCGCGTGCGTCGCAAGCTCGGCGCCATCGAGGCGGCCACGCTGGCCCTGCCCGACTCGCGACCGCGCATCGACTTCCGGGTCCTCGCCGCGCTCGCGGGCGCCTGCCGCGACACCCTCGAGGTGCGGTTCGGCTACCGCGACCACCAGGGCGCCGAGACGAGACGCACGGTCGAGCCGCTCCGCCTCGTCCACGCCCACCTCCGCTGGTACCTCGTGGCCCGCGACGTCGATCGCCACGACTTTCGCACGTTCCGCCTCGATCGCATCGCCTCGCGCGACCTCGAGGTCCAGGCCCGTCGCTTCGTCCCCGAGGAGCCCGCCGAGGGCATCGCCGCCTACGTGAAGCGCTCGCTCGTCTCGGCGCCGTACCGCTTTCGCGCCCGGCTCCTGCTCGTGGGCTCGGTGGGCGAACTCACCGCGAAGATCCCCTCGTGGCTCGGCACGCTCGAGGCCCGGTCGCCGAAGAGGACCATCCTCACCGTCGGCGCCGAGACGGAGGCCGCGCTCGTGGCGCTCGTCCTCCACGCCGGCCTGCCGTTCGAGCTGCTCGAACCAGCGTCCCTCGCCCCCGCCTTCGAGGCGGCCGCCGAACGCCTGGCCGAGGGCGCGAGGTCCCTCCGCAGACGTTCGGCGTGAGCGCGACTACCGGCGACGACGACGCGAGAGCCCGGCGAGCGCGAGCAGCGTGAGCGCCGCCGCCGCGCTCGACGAGCGACCGGCCGAGGTGCCGAGGGCGCAGCCGCCCGAGTCGTCCACCGCCGGCGCCGTGGCCGACACGCACTTGCCGCTCTCGCAGGCCGCCCCGGGCAGGCAGTCGTCGCTCGTGCCGCAGCTGTCCTTGCAGGTGCCGGCCGTGCTGCACTTGTACGGCGCGCACGGCACCGTGACGCCGTCGGTGGAGGTCGAGGTGGTGAGGTCGTCACTGCACCGCGCACCCTCGGAGCACTTGCCGCCGACGCAGAAGAACCCGGTGTTGCAGTGGGCGTTGGTGCTGCAGCTGGTGCGACACCCGAGCGGCGCCGGGTCGCAGGTGTAGCGCCCGCAGTCGGCCTTGGGCGGCGTCACGCAGGTGCCCGCGCCGTCGCACGACGAGACCGGCACGAGCGAGCCGCCGTCGCACACGGCCGGCTTGCAGGTCACCGTGCCGCCGTTCCTGAACGCGACGCACTTGGTCGGGTCCTTCACGCCGTCGCACTCGAGCGCCTTGCAGACGTCGCCCGCGCCGTCGTCGCACTTGGCGCGCGTACCGCGCGGCTCGCCGCGCACCGGCGAGCACTTGCCCTCGGAGCCGCCGACGTTGCAGGCCTCGCACTGCCCGCCGCAGGCGCGGTCGCAGCACACGCCGTCGGCGCACACCCCGGTCGAGCACTCCGCGTCGGTGGTGCAGTCGGCGCCCGCGAGCTTCGAGCACTTGCCCTTCTCGGGGCCCGCCGAGCAAGACGACTTGGCGGGGCAGCTCGCGGTGCCGCAGCACACGCCGTCGACGCAGGACAGGCCCGCGCCGCACGACGCGCCGGCCTTGCACGGCTCGCCGAGGCCGTCGCGCGGCAGGCACTTGTCCCCGCCGCAGTACGAGCCCGGGTCGCAGTCGACGTCGGTCACACACGACCGCTTGCAGGCGCTCGCGCCGCAGGTGTAGGCGCCGCAGCTGGCCGAGGTGGTGGTGCAGGTGCCCGCGCCGTTGCAGGTGCCAGCCTTGATCTCGACCCCCGACGCGCAGGAGTCCTTGCCGCAGGCGAGGGTGCTGCCCGGGTAGTTGCACTTGGTGCGGTCGACGCCGTTGCAGACCGCCGCGCACGTCGTGCCGACGCCCGTGCCGCCACACGCCGGGTGGCCCGCGGCGGGTGCGCCGAGCACGGGGGCGCAAGTGCCGACGGTGCCGGGCAGGTTGCACGACTCGCACTGGCCGCCGCACGCGCTGTTGCAGCAGACGCCATCGGCGCAGAGGCCCGAGGTGCACTGGGTGCCCACCGTGCACTTCTCGCCGTCGTTCTTGGTGCAGAACCCAGGGCGCGCCGCCGAGGCGCAGGTGCCCTTCACGCACGCCGCCGCCTCGCAGCACACGCCCTCGGTGCAGAACCCCGAGTCGCACGCGACGGGCACGTTGGGGGGCGCACACGACGCCCCGAGGGTGAGGCCCACGTAGCGCATCGCCGTGGTGGACGGACCGTACGATCCTGGGGGCGAGGTCTGGCCGCCCGCGATGAGGACGCTGCCGTCCCCGAGCACGCCGCTCACCGCACCGCGGCGCCCGGCGCCGATGTTCTCGGCGGGCCAGAAGCCCTCGGTCGCCGGGTCGTAGATCTCGGCGTCGTGGAAGCCGATGGTGGCGCCGGGGATCTCACCGCCGCTGATGAGGACCTTGCCGCTCTTGAGCGTGTCGATGGTGGCGTAGTTGCGCACCCGCAGCATCTCGCCCTTGGTGAGCGTCCAGGCGTTCGTGCCCGGCGTGTAGAGGTAGCCCGTCTTCGGCGGCGTCGAGCCTCCCTCCCAGGAGCCGATGGCGAGCACGCGACCATCCGGCAGCCGCTCGAGCGCGGGGCCGTTGCCCGAGGTGCGCGCCGGCCCGCCGCTGGTCGTGCTCCACGTGCCGGCGTTCCAGATCATCGGCGCCTGGTACGTGGGACCGCCGATCGCGAGCACGCGGCCGTCGGCGAGGAGCACCGCCGTCGGCGAGGAGAACGAGGTCGAGGTGGTGGACGAGCTCCAGGTGCCGGAGGCCGGGTTGTAGATCTCGGTGTTGTTGCCGACGCCCGGCACCTTGAGGACGCGGTTGTCGGCCAGCCGCACGAGCGCACACCCCTGGCACGCGACGGCCTGGTTGCCCGAGAGCGTCCACGACGTGCCCGAGGTCCAGCGCGCGGTTCGCGCGTCCGTGCCGCCGGCCACGACGAGCACGCTGCCGTCGGCGAGGCGGACGCCCCGCATCCCGGACCACGCGAGGTCGCTCGGATAGCCAGCGCTCGTCCAGGTGTTGGTCGTCGCGCTGTAGATCTCGGCGAACGGGCCGCCGACGCCGCCGCCGACCATCATCCGACCGTCGGCGAGGACGACCCCGAAGTGGTTGTCGCGCACCGAGCTCATGTTGGGGGTCGCGCTCCAGAGGGGATCGACGACGATGGGATACGCGAGCCCCTCCCTCGGAAGCCTCATCGTCGCGACGTCGCCCTCGATGGACAGCGAGAGCGCGCGCTTCACGCCCTTCGCGTCGACCGCGACCACGGGCGCCGTGCCGAGCTCCACCCGGCCGGCGTCGTTCACGAGCTCGAGCCGGCCCTCGCGGGCGCGGAGCGTCAGGCCCTCGCCACGCGCGCGCACGCGGAACGTGGTGGGGGCCTTCTCGTCCCGCAGGACGCGCAAGTCCTCGAACCCGTCGGGGAGCGCGAGGAGCACGAGATCGGTGCGGGGGGCGACGTCGGTGTAGCTGACGGTGTCGTCCTCGAGCGCGCCCGTGCGGGCGGCGAGGTCGGGGGAGGAGAGCTCCACGGTCCGCGCGCCGAGTTCGACCTTGACCAGGCCGTCGGCGCGAAGCGGAAGCGTGGCGCGCGCTGCACCGCGAGCGATCTCGGCGCGGACGGAGTAGCCCCCCGCCGAGCGGCCGAGCGGGGCGGGGCGTGCCGCGTGGGGCCGCGCGAGGACGAGCGCGCTCGGCCCGCTCGTGGCCACGCCTTCGGGGCCGCCCCCCGACGAGCACGCGACGAGAAGGAACCCCAGGCCCGACAACCCGAAGAGAGAGCGCCGCATCGAGACCTCCGCGTCGACAGGGTACGCGATGGGCGCCGAACGGCCACCGCTCTCGTCGGTCCCGGGTGCGGCTCGGCCGTTACTTTGTCCCGAACATCCGGTCGCCGGCGTCGCCGAGCCCCGGGACGATGTACCCGTGATCGTTCAGGTGGCTGTCGACGGACGCCGTCACGATGGGGACGTCGGGGTGCGCGGCGTGGAAGGTCTTGATGCCCTCGGGACACGCCACGAGGCACACCAGCTTGAGCGACCCGGGGTGGTTGCGCTTCAGGCGTTCGACCGCGGCGACGGCGCTGTTGCCGGTCGCCAGCATCGGGTCGCAGACGATGACGTCGCGCTCCTCGAGCGTGGGCGGCACCTTGCAGTAGTACTCCACGGGCTCGAGCGTCTTCGGGTCGCGGTAGATGCCGATGTGCCCGACGCGCGCCGAGGGGATCAGCTCCAGCATGCCGTCGAGGATCCCGAGCCCCGCGCGGAGGATGGCGACCAGGACCACCTTCTTGCCCTCGAGCTGCGGCGCCTTCATCGCGACGAGCGGGGTCTCGATGTCCACCTCGCCGAGCTTCATGTCCCGCGTCGCCTCGTAGGCGAGCAGCATGGAGATCTCGCCGAGCAGCGTGCGGAACGACGCGGTGCTCGTCTCCTTCTTCCGCATCAGGGTCAGCTTGTGCTTGACGAGCGGGTGGTCGACGACGGTGAGGATCGGGGTGGTCATCGGGGCCGAGTGCTACCCCAAAACGCCGAGCGCGGCGATCCATGAGGATCACCGCGCCTGGCTCGTGGGAAGCGAGAAGTCGGCTCAGCCGCCCATGATGCACATCATGCCGACCTTGGCGCAGATGCTCATCACCGGGTTGCAGCAGTAGGTGCCTTCGCCGCAGACGTTCTTGCCGCAGGGGACGCCGACCTGCTTGTGGAAGTGCTCGACCGTGCCGGTGTCCGACTTGGTGAGGGTGAGCTTGGTGACCTTGGCCTTGGTCGCGATCTTGTAGTCGCCGAGGATCTTGGAGAACGCGAGCGAGGGCTTGTCGTACGAGGCCAGCGTGAGCTTGGTGCCGACGACCTTGTAGACCCCCGAGACCTCGGTGCTCGCGCCGTCGCACGGCGTGGTGATGCAGCGGACGCCGGTGTCGATGGTGGCGTCGAAGCGGTAGCCCTTGAGGAAGCCACCGAGGGTCTCGGCCTTGTCCTTGGTGAGGGTCAACGAATAGATGATGCCGTCCTCGCCGACCCACGTGCCCTTGAGGCTCGCGTAGGTGACCGCGTCGTCGCTCGAATCGGTGATCTCCTCGTCGTCGCCTTCGGTCGACTCGACCGCACACCCCGAGAGCGCAAACGACGCAGCGACCATCGCACCGAGAGCAAGCTTCCACGCCTTCATGATTCGACCCCTTTTCGACCGCCTGGATGACGCGCCGGCGAAGCGACCCCGCAGCCCCTCGCCGCGAAGTGCGCCCTATATAGGTTCATGTAGTCAAACATGCAACCGTTGTCTCCGAGTGGCCATTTTGCGCCGCGAACTGGGGTAGTCTCCGGGTGATGCACGTGCATCTGGTCGCGCCCTCCAACGAGGACTCCACCTACATCAAGCCGCTCTGGGCCCAGACGCTCGCTGCCCACACCCCGTCGTCGATGGACGTGACGTTCCGCGACGACGGGCTGGATCCCATCGATCTGACCACGGCGGCCGACACCCCCGATCTCGTCGGCATCTCCGTGAGCTCGAAGACCGCGGCGCGGGCCTACGCCATCGCCGACGCCTACCGCGCACGCGGGGTGCAGGTCGTGCTCGGCGGCATCCACGTCACCGCGCTGCCGGAGGAAGGCCTCGCCCACGCCGACGCGATCGTCTCCGGGGAGGCCGAGGGCCTCTGGACGCAGGTGCTCGAGGACGCGGAGAAGGGTCGCCTCGGCCGCACCCGCTCGCTCACCCAGCGCAAGGTCTACAAGCAAGAGGGTTGGCCGGATCTCGTGGGCCTGCCCATGCCCCGTCGCGACCTGACCCAGTCGCTCCGCTACGTGCCGTTCGACGTCGTGCAGACCACCCGCGGCTGCCCGTTCCCCTGCGAGTTCTGCTCGGTCTCCACCTACAACGGCACGACGTTCCGGTTCCGCCCGGTGCCCGACGTCATCCGCGAGCTCGAGCAGTGCGCCCCGCGCGTGCTGTTCGGCGACGACAACGTGATGGTGCACGTGAAGTACAGCCGCGAGCTGTTCGAGGCGATGGTTCCGCTCCGCAAGCACTGGGTCGGGCAGGCCTCGCTCGCCGCGCTGCACAAGGTCGAGAACGTGGCGCTGATGGCGCGCGCGGGCTGCAAGGCCCTCTTCATCGGCTTCGAGTCGGTCGACGACGTCGCGGTGACCGGCGCCGGCAAGCGGCAGAACAAGCCGCGCAAGTACCACGACATCGTGCGCATGCTCGCCGACCACGGCATCGCGGTGTGGGGCAGCTTCATCTTCGGCCTCGACGACGACCGCGGCGACTCGTTCCGCCGCACGGTGGAGTTCTGCGTCGAGAGCAAGCTCACGATGGCGCTGTTCGCCCTCCTCACCCCCTACCCCGGCACGCGCCTCTACCAGCGCCTCGTCGAGGAACAGCGGCTCACCAAGGACCGGTGGTGGCTCTCGACCGACCACGACACGGACGCGCCGTTCTTCACCCCGAAGCACCTCACGCGCGACGAGCTACGCGCCGGGTGGGTCCGCGCCTGGCGCGAGATGTACGCCTACCCGGCCATCGCCAAGCGCTACGATTTCGGCCTCGAGCACTCGTGGATCCAGAACGTGGCGTTCTGGCCCATCAACCTGCTGATGCACGAGCTCGCCGAGCGCAAGATCGCCGGCGGCCAGCGCGACTTCCGCAAGCACCGCCTGCTCGACGTGCCGTTCGGGCTGTGACCACGCTCACGTCGCGACTCGACAAGTCGTGACTTAACAAGTCGTGACTCGACAAGTCGCGACTTAACGAGCGGGCCGCACACCGCCCTGGGAAGCATCGGGCCCCCGTGGTAGTTGCGCGCCCGTGCCGCTCGTCGAAGTCCAAGATCTCAAGAAGACCTTCCAACACATGGGCAAGGATCTCGAGGTCCTGCGAGGCATCGATCTCACCCTCGACGAGGGCGAGGTGGTGGCCATCGTCGGGCCGAGCGGCGCCGGGAAGAGCACCTTCCTCCACATCCTCGGCACCCTCGACCTGCCGACCAGCGGGCGCGTCTCGATCGGCGGCACCGACATCACCAAGCTCGGGAGCTCCGCCCTCGCCGACCTGCGCAACGAGCGCATCGGCTTCGTGTTCCAGTTCCACCACCTGCTCCCCGAGTTCGACGCCCTCGAGAACGTGATCATGCCAGGCATGATCGGCGGCCTCCCCCGCAAGGATCTCGAGGTCCGCGGCCGCAAGCTCCTCGAAGAGGTGGGCCTCTCGCAGCGCGCGACCCACCGCCCCGGCGAGCTCTCCGGCGGCGAGCAGCAGCGCGTCGCCCTCGCCCGCGCCCTCCTCCGCGAGCCCAAGCTGGTGCTGGCCGACGAGCCCACCGGCAACCTCGACTCCGGCACCAGCCGCTCGATCCACGAGCTGTTCTTCGAGATCAACCAGCGCCACGGCACGACCATCGTGATCGTGACCCACAACGGCGAGCTCGCCGCGTCGATGCCCCGCATCATCACCCTCAAGGACGGCCTCCTTCACTCCGACGAGCGCCGCCCCCAGAACAAGGGCAAGAAGCCCGAAATCGCCGTGGGTCTCAGCGAGGCGAAAGGCCTGGCCTGAGCATCCGCACAGTTCCCGTTGCCCGTCGCGCGGGACCGTGATACCCGCCGCGCGCTCGGGAAGTGACACCGACCGTTCCCCTGAACCGATAGAGAAGGCGCACAGATGGCGACCACCCAGTTCGTAGGCAAGATTCGTCAGGTCATCGGCCCCGTCGTCGACGTGGAGTTCCCGAGCGGCCAGCTCCCCGCCATCTACAACGCCCTCAAGGTCACGAACCCGTCGATCAACAAGGCCGAGGACAACCTCGTGCTCGAGGTCGCCCAGCACCTCGGCGAGTCGATGGTCCGCGCGATCGCGATGGACTCGACCGACGGTCTCGTCCGCGGCATGGACGCGCGCGACACGGGCAAGCCGATCGCGATGCCGGTGGGCCCCTCGGTGCTCGGCCGCATCCTCAACGTCGTCGGCGCCCCGGTCGACGGCGGCGAGGCCCCCAAGGCCACCCGCTACGACCCGATCCACCGCGACGCCCCGGCCTACGTCGACCAGTCGACCAAGGTCGAGGTCTTCGAGACGGGCATCAAGGTCATCGACCTGCTCGCCCCCTACCGCAAGGGCGGCAAGATCGGTCTGTTCGGCGGCGCCGGCGTCGGCAAGACCGTCCTCATCCAGGAGCTGATCAACAACGTCGCCAAGGCCCACGGCGGCGTGTCCTGCTTCGCCGGCGTCGGCGAGCGCACCCGCGAGGGCAACGACCTCTTCCTCGAGATGACCGAGTCCAAGCTCGAGTCGGGGGAGCCCGTCATCAGCAAGACGGCCCTCATCTTCGGCCAGATGAACGAGCCCCCGGGGGCCCGCGCCCGCGTCGCCCTCTCCGCGCTCACCTGCGCCGAGTACTTCCGCGACGTCGAGGGCCAGGACGTCCTCCTCTTCATCGACAACATCTTCCGCTTCACCCAGGCGGGCTCCGAGGTCTCCGCGCTCCTCGGCCGCATCCCGAGCGCCGTCGGTTACCAGCCGACCCTGGCCACCGAGATGGGCACCCTCCAGGAGCGCATCACCTCGACCAACAAGGGCTCGATCACCTCGGTGCAGGCCGTCTACGTCCCCGCCGACGACCTCACCGACCCGGCCCCCGCCACCACGTTCGCCCACCTCGACGCCACCACGGTGCTCTCGCGCGCGATCTCCGAGCTCGGGATCTACCCGGCCGTCGACCCGCTCGACTCCACGAGCACCCTGCTCGACCCGCAGGTCATCGGCGACCGCCACTACAAGGTCGCGCGCGACGTGCAGCGCACCCTGCAGAAGTACAAGGACCTGCAGGACATCATCGCCATCCTCGGCATGGACGAGCTCAGCGAGGACGACAAGCTCCTCGTGGCCCGCGCCCGCAAGATCCAGAAGTTCCTCTCTCAGCCGTTCTTCGTCGCCGCGCAGTTCACCGGCCTCCAGGGCAAATACGTCCCCCTCAAGGAGACGATCGAGTCCTTCGAGGAGATCCTGACCGGCAAGTACGACGACCTCCCCGAGCAGGCGTTCTACCTCGTGGGGAACATCGAGATGGTCAAGGAGAAGGCCGCGAAGATGGCGGCGGGCGCCTGAGATGGCCGACGCCATCCACCTCGAGGTGGTCACCCGCCACGGCGTCGCGCTCCGCGAAGACGTCGAGGAGGTCCAGGCCCCGAGCGTCGCCGGCGAGTTCGGCGTGCTCCCGGGCCACTTGCCGCTGCTCGCGGCGCTCAAGTCCGGCGTGCTCACGTACCGCAGCAAGAGCGGTCAGAAGCGCGCCGTCATCGGGCCGGGCTTCGCCGAGGCAGGGCCCGAGAAGCTCCTCGTGATCACCGAGCACTTCGTGCCCGAGGACGACATCGACCCCACCGCCACGCAGGAGACCCTCGACGCCGAGCGCGAGCGCCTGGCCGAGCTCGAGGAGAAGGGCATCAAGAGCGGCGCGCGCTGGGACGAGCACGCGGCGCGCATCGAGTGGTGCGAGGCGCAGCTCGCCCTCGTCGAGCTGTGGCGCCCCGGCAAGCGGGGCGGCACCAAGGGCGGCGAGACGCACTGAGTCCGCGATCGGGAGGGCGCTCTCGATCGACCACGGTGACAGCGGCGGCGGATCTTCCGATCCGCCGCTCGCATTTTTGGCCTCCGAGTGGCCCTCGCACCGGCTGCGCCGCTAGCATCGGCCCCGATGACCCGCACGCTCGTCCTCGCGCTCTCGTCGGTCGCTTGCGCGGCGGCCTGCACCCCGACGCAGGGCCCCGTGACGCCGCTCCCGAACAAGCCGGCCCCGGCGCTGGTCGGCGAGCCGTGGGAGGCCAAGCTCGACGTCGGGCACCCGCTCGTCGGTCGCATCTTCTCGCCCGTGACCGGCGCCTTCGTCACGGCCGACGTGATGATGGACTCGCTCGCCGGCGCGAAGGTCGTCCTCCTCGGCGAGAAGCATGACGCCCCGGATCACCACCGCCTGCAGGCCGCCGTGATCCACGCGCTCGTCCTGCGCACCGTCCGCCCCGCCGTGGCCTTCGAGATGATCGAGGCCGAGCAACAGTCCAAGGTGGACGAAGCGATCAGCACGAGCCCTGGCGACCCCGACGTGATCGGCGACGCGGTGGCGTGGCAGACCTCGGGGTGGCCGCCGTTCTCCCTCTACCGCCCGCTGTTCGTCGAGGTGCGCTCACACTGGCTCCCCGTGCTCGGCGCCGGAGTCTCGCGCACGCGCCTGCAAGGCTGGGTCGGCAAGGACGCGCCACCACTCCCGCCCGAGCTCCGCGCCCAGCACCACCTCGACGACGCGCTCCCCGAGCAGGCATCGCTCGAGGCCGAGCTGCTCGCGTCGCACTGTGGCGCGCTGCCGAAGACGGCGGTCGGGCGCATGGTGCTGGCGCAGCGCATCCGCGACAGCGTCATGGCGCAGACGGTGGCGGACAAGGAGCACGCGGTGCTGATCGCGGGCGCCGGGCACGTGCGCAACGACCGCGGCGTGCCGTGGGCGCTGTCCCGGATCAAGCCCGGCACGACGACGCGCTCGCTCGCGTTCGTGGAGGTCGAGGGCGCCCTCCAGGAGCCGAAGGCTTACGCCGCCGTCTTCCACGCCAAGGCCCTCCCCTTCGACTTCGTCTGGTTCACGCCCCGGCTCGACGACGAAGACCCCTGCAAGCCGAAGAGCTAGCCTCCGCTCGTGGCCCTGGACACGCCTCCTCCGCGCAACGCCACGATCGCCATCGGCGGGCTGGTGATCGCGACGGTCGTGTTCTCGCTCGCGCGCGGGCCGCGACGCGAGGCCACCGCCGCGCCCTCCGCCAGTCCGGTGGCGCTCGACTCGACCGGCCCGAGCCCGGCCGACCGGCTCTCGAGCGCGATCGCCGATCTGCGCGCGATGCCCTCGCTCTCGTTCTCGCCGCCGCAGATCGAGAAGCTGCAGGCCGCGCTCGACGGCGTGGCCAAGTCCGACAAGGGCCTCCGGATGCCCGACGGCAAGGACCCACCGCCCTTGCCGGTGGGCTCGCCGCACTGGATCCGCTTCGGCGTCATCCTGGTCCGGTACGAGGGCGCGCAGTTCGCCCCCAAGGAAGCGCCGCCGCGCGACGTGGCCGAGCTGCGCGCCAAGGCGCTCCTCGCCGATGCGCAGAAGGATTTCGCCGCGGCCGTGAAGGCGGGCGACCCGGGGTCGATGACCGACATCGGCTCGGTCAAGCGCGGCGTCCTCGAGCCGGCGACCCAGTACGTGCTGTTCACGCTCCCGGTCGGGAGCCTCTCACCCATCCTCGACACGCCTCGCGGGTTCTGGATCGCCAAGCGCCTGCAATGACCCCTCGCCACGCCTCCGTCGCCCTCGCCCTCGCCCTCGCCCTCGCCGCCTGCCGGGATCGGGGGGACCCGCAGGCGCGCGCGGTGCTGACGGCGTATCGGGCGTTCGAGGAGGCGCAGGG
>JAEUKC010000480.1:0-3060 GCA_016794445.1 Myxococcales bacterium | reverse complement strand
GGCGTCCAGGCCACCGTGTTCTCCGACAACCAGTCGCTCGTCGACAACCTCGAGAAGCGCCTGCGTGACTGGCAGGCCAACGGGTTCGCCAGGGTCGACTCCGACGTCGTGGAGAGCGTCCGCGCGATCGCGAGCAGCATCACCGAGAAGGGCCTCTCGGTGCGGTTCCAGTGGGTCCGGGCGCACAACGGCAACGCCGGCAACGAGCGCGCGGACCAGCTCGCCGCCCAGGGCGCCCGCGAAGCCAGGGCGGAGCTCGAGGCCGCGCGTCCGCCCGTCCGCCGCAAGCGCTGACCGACGCCCATGTCCTTGGACGGGAAGGCGGGGCGTCCTGGCTCGCCCGCATCGGGTGGCGGCGCCACGGTCTGTTGTCGGCCGACGAACACCCTTCCTGAGGCGCGTGCTCGACGTCGCCGCCGCAACCGCCCGCGACCAGGCGGGATCTGCACGGGCGCGCTCCGTGCGGACGCTGTACCCTTCGTCGATGTCCACCCTCCGCGCGATCGCGCTCACCACCTGTCTGTGTGCGTGCGGCTCGGACGCGAGCGACGGCGCCGATCCCGACGCCTCCAGCCTCGACGCGGCGGGCGACGACGCCGCGACGACCGACGGCACGGCGACCGACTCCGGCACGACGACCGACACCGGCACGGCGACCGACACCGGCGCGACGACCGAGGGCGGCGCGGACGCGACCGCCGACAGCGGCGCCCCCAAGGACAGCGCGCCCCCGCCGCTCGATGCGCCGATCGACGGCGGCCCGAGCTGCGCGTTCACCAAGGACGCCGACGGCTTCTTCTCCCTCAAGAGCCCGAAGTCCGACTACTGGGTCCGTCTGCCCGCGGGCTATGACGCGACCAAGCCGACCGCCCTGGTGTTCGGCTTCCACGGCTGCGGCGACACCGCGCGCAACTTCGCGACCTGGGCGATCGTGCCCTACGCGCTGCGCGGGTCGCACAAGTACATCGGTGCCTCGCTCGGTGGCCGCGAGGGCGCCTGCTGGACCGTCTCGACCGACACGGCGGTGGCGATGGCCGCCCTCGACCACCTGCGCTCGTGCTTCGCGGTCGATCCGAAGAAGATCGTCCTCGCGGGCTACTCGAGCGGCGGCGCGATGGCGTTCAACATCGGGCTCAAGAACGCGGCGAGCTACGCCGGCATCCTCATCGAGAACTCCGGCCTCTCGCAGGCCGTCGGCGGCAGCAACGTCGCGACCGTCCTCGGGGCCGCCGCGTGGAAGCTCCACATCGGCCAGTCCGCGCGCATCGGAGACGGCAGCTACGCGATCGCGGGCATCCGCACCGACCGCGACAAGATGCTCGGCGCGGGCTTCCCGCTCGAGTACCGCGAGCTCGACGGCACGCACGACGGCACGTCGGACGACTGGGCGCTGTTCTTGCTCCCGAAGATCGCGACCTGGACCGCCCCGTGAGTGAGCTCTCCCTCTGGACCTACGACTGGGTACCCGACGGGCCCCGCGGCTTCGTGCGCGACCTCCGGATCCGGTGGGCGTGCGAGGAGGCCGGTCTGCCGTACACCGTGCGCACGGTTCCCTTCGACGGACGCGCCACCAATCACCTCGCGCAGCAGCCCTTCGGTCAGGTCCCGTTCCTGCGCGACGGCGACGTCGAGCTCTTCGAGAGCGGCGCGGGGCTCCTGCACCTCGCCCGCATGAGCGAGATCTTGATGCCGCGCGATCCGGTGCACGAGGCGCAGACCGTCCAGTGGCTCTTCGCCGCGCTGAACTCGATCGAGATGGTCACCGTACCGTGGTGGTTCCTCGAGGTGTCCGGCCAGGAGAACAACCCGCTCGCCGACTGGCTGGGTATGCGCCTCGGCCAGCTCGAGGCCGTCCTCGGGCAGCGCACGTGGCTGGCGGCCGACCGCTTCACCGTGGCCGATCTGCTGATGGCCGACGTCCTGCGCATCACCAGGGTTCGCGCGTACGGCCACCGCCCCGCGACGGAGGCGTACGTGACCCGCGTGACCGACCGGCCCGCGTTCAGGAAGGCGCACGCCGATCAGCTGGCGCACTTCGCGGCGGCCGATGCGCAGAGAGCGGCCGCGCGATAGTCGTCGGCCCTTGCTCCACCACACGTCCCCGACAGGACACTTCGGGCCACTGCGCCCCCCCAACCCGCGTCGGACGCTTGCGGCCGCGCATCCCACCACGACAGCCCCTGTACGCCGAACGCCCACGAAAATGGGGCGCCGCGGGAGAATCGGCGCGCGCACGCGGCGTGGATCGATAGCTTCGATGCATGCGACCCTTCGCTCTCGCGGGATACGGCGTCCTCCTCGGTGCGCTGCTCCACGGCGGCTGCTCGTCCGGCTCGATCGAAGAGGCGGACCCCGAGCCGCTCGCCATCGCGACGTTCGACGTCGACGCGCCGTTCGGCGAGGCGCCGCACAAGGTGGCCTTCCACTGGCGCGTCCTCGCGCAGAATCCGTCGTCGCTCACCTGCGCCATCGATTTCGACGGAGACGGCGTCGCCGACCGCGACGTCGGCGCGTGCGCCGCGGACACGGTCGCCGCGGCGCTCGAGAAGCAGCCCTCGCACGTCTACGAGACCGAGGGCGCCCACGATCCCGTGTTGATCGTGCGCGACGCGGACGGCCACGAGGCCCGCCGATCGACGCGCGTGTACGCCAACAAGCTCGTGTTCGCCAAGAACGTGTGGTTCCCCGAGAAGCTCCCCGGCTTCGTGTCGGCGACCTTCGACGGCGTGGTCGCGCAGGTGACCTTCGCCTCCGCCGCCACCGTCCCGGACCTCGCGCCCGGGACCATCCTCTGGGGTACGAGCGCCGGGGGCTACCTCGGTCGGATCCTGACGGTGGAGACCACGGGCGCGAGCCTCCGCGCGACGCTCGAACCGGTGCTGCTCACCGACGCGATCGAGCGCGGCTTCTTCGGGGCGCGCGACGAGGCCGCGGCCATGACCGACGCCAGGTGCCTCGACGGCTGCGAGGGGACCAAGCTCGAGCCCATCCGGTCGGCGGGCACGGGCCCCGTGGTCAAGTCCCTCGGCTCCTCGCGCGCGCCGCTGCGGATCGACGGCT
>JAEUKC010000443.1:0-28299 GCA_016794445.1 Myxococcales bacterium | reverse complement strand
GGAGGAACGGCGGGAAATGCTCGCGCACCAGCGCGTGCAGCGACGTCTGCGCCCCCAGCGAGAACGTGCGCGCCCTCCAGGCCACGAACCCAGCTCGGTTCACGCACCGATCCGTGCAAGACCGGCGGCATGGAAGCTGGCGCACCCCGTCGGCGTATCGGGCGGTCTGGCTGCGCGCGTAGACCGCAAGGGCGTGTTCATCCCGCCCGCGCCCGCTCCCTGAGCGGTCACTTCACCGGCTTGGTCGGCGCCGCGGTGGTGGACCCGGCGCCCCAGAACGAGAGCCCCGACGGCTTGGACTTGATCGGGATCTCCTTGGTCGTGATCGAGCTCGCGCCGAAGGTGACCTCGAAGACGCGGCCCCCGCTGTCGAACGCGTAGATGCTCCCGGCCCAGAACGCGAGGCCGTAGACGCCGCCCGTCCCGAGCGAGCCCCAGTTCTTGATCAGCGCGCCCGTCTTGGGGTTCACCTCGAGCAGGCAGTCGCTGCACGACGGGCCGTACGCGGAGAGGTAACTCCCGCCGCCCTTGACGCTGACGATGTCGCCGCTCGATCCGTAGCCGCCGGCGAGGGTGCCCAGGTTCGTCGTGACGCCGGTGTCGATGTCGACGCGCATGTACTGGCTGCCGCTGTAGGTGACCATCACCTCTTTGATGGGATCGAGCACGCCGACCGGCACGAAGGAGAGCGAGTTGCCCGCGAACGAGCCGCCGCCGACGCTCGTGCAGACGGCGGTCTTCTTGTCGACCTTGTAGATGCCACCGGCCGACGCGTAGAGGTTCGATTTCTCGTCGAGCGCGATGTCGACGACGCTGGAGCACCCCTTGAAGGGGCCGATGACCGTGACGGCCTTGGTGTCGGGATCGAGCTTGTAGAGCGTGTCGGCGGAGTGGGCGTAGACCTCGGCGGGAGGCAGGGTGGTCGTCGTGCCGTCGAGCGCGCCGTCGAGGTCGAGCGAGCCGTCGAGATCGAGGGAGCCGGTGTCGTCCACGACGTCTGCCACGAGGCCATCGGCCTTGGTGCCCGTGTCACCGAGGGCGGGCGTGTCGCCCTTTTCGCCCCCCGCGGAGCAACCAATGGCGAAAGCGAGGAGCACCGAGACAGCCAGGGACCGCATGGGCAACAGCCTACCACCCGGCGCGCCGCGGCGCCGTGCGCTACGGTCCCGCGCATGGCCGTCACCCGCAAGCAGGTGTGGGTCGAGATGTTGCTCTACCCGGCGCACACGCTCCCGACCGCGGCGGCGCCGGTGGCCGTCGCGATGGGCCTCGCGGCGCACGACCGGGTGCTCGCCGTGGGCCCCGCGCTCCTCGCCCTCCTCGCGGGCTGGCTCGTGCAGCTCGGCGGCGTCTTCACCGACAACTACTACAACCTCTCGCGCCACCCCGACGACGAGGAGCACGCGCAGTTCGTCGAGGCGGTGAACACCGGCGTCATCACCCTCGCCGAGCTGCGGCGCGCGATCTTCGCCACCTTCGGCGTGGCGGTGCTCGCGGGGCTCTACCTGATCGGCGTCGCCGGGCTGCCGGTGCTCTACGTGGGGCTCGCGTCGATCGCGGGCGCGCTGTCGTACTCCGCGGGGCCGTTCCCGCTCGGCGACCACGGCCTCGGCGACCCGCTGTTCTTCGTGTTCTTCGGCCTCGTCTCCGTCGGCGCCACCTACTACGTGCAGGCCGCCGCGCGCCTCGGCGGCTTTCCCCTGTGGTTCCCGCCGGGCACCGTGCCCCTGCGCGCGATCGTCGCGGGGCTCCCCGTCGCCGCGCTCACCACGTGCATCCTCGTGATCGACAACATCCGCGACCTCGAATACGACCGCAACAAGGGCGAGCGCACCCTCGCGGTGATCATCGGACCGCGGTGGAGCCGCGTCGAGTACACGGCGCTCATGCTGTTCGCGTACACGGTGCCGGTCTGGTTCTGGCTGCGGGCGGGCTTCGGGCCGTTCGTGCTCCTGCCGTGCGCGACCCTGCCGCTCGCGCTGTCGGTCGCCGCGCGCGTGTGGCGGTCGGAGACCCACGCCGAGATGATCCCGCTCACGCCCGCGGCGGGCAGGGTGGTGTTGATCTTCTCGCTGCTGTTCGCGTTCGGGCTGTCACGCTGAGAGCTGGTGGTGCAGGCGCTCGCCGAGGTCGAGCAGCCCCGACCGGCGGACGTCGCCCTCGAGGCTGCGCGCGGCCGGCAACAGCACCGAGCGGGGAGCCAGCGCCGAGAGCTCCGCCACGACGCGGGCCTGCAGGCTCGCCTCGGCGCGCGCGTAGCGGACGATGGCGCGCGACCGGGGAGAGAGGGTCGCGAGCTCGCAGCCGGCGAGCTCCTCGCCGAGCGCCGGATCGAAGGCGCGATTGATGACCGTCGCGCGCGGCCGGAACCCGAGCGGCGCGAGGGCGGCCGCGATCGCGCGCGCGGTGTCCGCGGCGTCGTCGCGCAGCGCGGCCACGAGCAGGATCTCCGTCGAGGGCGCGGCCATCGCGGCGCGGGCAGCGCCGAGGCGCTCGGCCATCCGCTCGAGCATGTCCTCGGCGAGCGCCAGGAAATCGGCCAGCTCGAGCAGCATCGTGCTCCCGCCGATCCGCCCGAGGCCCGAGAGCGCGCGCTCCGCGGCCCGGTGCAGCACGTGCCCCGCGAGGCCGTGGCGCTCGGCCCGTGCGAACCGTCGCAGGCCGGCGACGAGCGGCCCCTCGAGGAACGCGGAGAGCGCCTCGGGGCGGCGCAGGAACTCGATGGCGTTCTCTCCGGGGGCGGTGTCGACGACGAGGTCGTCGAGCGTCGGATCCTTCTCCATCCACTCGGCGAGGCGGATCGCCGCGAACACGTCGTTGGCGGTCGCGAGCCGCTCGGCCAGCGCGACGAAGAAGGCGTTGGTCGCGAGGCGTCGCGCGACCTCGGGCGGCGCGACCTCCGCGGCCCAGCGCGGCAGGCACCGCGCGGGCGCGAGCACCGCAGCGGCGAGGTCGCCGGCGTCGGGTACGGGACGCGCCTCGTCGTCGAGCGCGAGGCCGAGCGCGGTCCCGAGGCGTCGCGCCGGATCGATCCCGAGCAGCCCCACCCGTCGACCTTGCCCCGCGAGCGCGAGCGCGTAGCCCGCGGCGAGAGTGGTCTTGCCGACGCCACCGGCCCCGAGGAGCACGTGGAGGCGCGGGCTCACGGCGCGCCCCCCAGGTGGGCCGCGAGCGCGCGCACCACCTCGCGCGGCGTGATCGGGCCGCCCACGAGCAGATCCTCGAGCGCGAGGATCGGGCCGCCGAGCTTCGCCCGCAGCTCCTGTTCGCGGCGGGCGCGGGCGCGCAGATCGACCAGGATCGTGGCGAGCGCGTCGCGCGCGGGGGGCGACAGCCGGGCGGCGAGCGCCTCGAGGTCGGGCCCCGGATCCTGCGCGCCGAGGTCGGCCACGCTGCGGTTCACGATCACGGCGAGCGGCGGGCGCCCGAGGTCGTGGGTCACCTGGGGGACCAGCGCGAGGGTCTCCTCGACGGCGAGCTCCTCGGGCAGCGTCACGACCACCGCGCCCGTCCACGCCGGGTCGGCCATCATCTCGTGCACGCGGCCGGCCTCGAGGGCGAGCAGCCCCGTCGCGCCGAGGCTCGCGAGCGTCGACGGCAGCTTCAGGATCGACGCGCCGTGACCGGTGGCGGGCGCGTCCACGACGATCCGGTCGAAGCGCAGATCGGCCTCCTCGGCCGCGAGCGTCGAGAGCCACCACAGCTGGCCGAGGAAGAGGAGCTCGGCGATCCCCGGCGCGGCCTCGATGAGGCGCCGCATGGGCGGCCCGTCGACGACGTGGCGATGGAACCGCCGGAGCTTCAGGTGGTCGACGAAATAGGCTTCCAGCGCCCAGCGGAGCTCGTAGTTCGCGACGAAGAGGTTCTCGGCGATCTCGACCGGTACGACGCCCGCCGCAGGCAGCCCGAACCACGGCGCGATCGGCTCGGCGACCGTCCACTCGAGCACGAGCACCCGCTCGCCGCGCGCCGCCCGCGTCGCGCCGAGCGCCGCCGCGACCGAGCTGCGCCCGACGCCGCCTTTGCCGAGCACGAAGGTGATGCGAGGCAGCCGATCGAGCACGGGTCAGGGGACGACGAGGACGATCTCGACGCGCTCGTTCTCGGCCTTGCGCTTCGGGTCGTCGACGATGCCCTGGGCCGCGCCGACCGCGAGCGCGGAGACGCGCGCGGGATCGACGCCCACCGCGAGCAGCTCCGCCTTGGCCGCCTCACCGCGCGCCTTGTCGCGGTTCGCGTCGAGCGCGCCGGGCGCCGCGTGCACGACGACCACCACCGCGAACGCGGGGTGCTTGGCGAGCAGCTTGCCGACCGTGTCGAGCACGCCCTTGCCCTGGGCCGTGAGCTTCTGGCCCTCGAACGAGGCCGGCTTGGGCGACTGCGCGAGGGTGACGACGATGCCGCGCTCGTCACGGGCGGCGGTGACACCCGCCTTCTCGAGGTCGGCCACGAGCGCGTCGCCCGCCGTGCCACCGGTCTTGACCAGGGTGTCCCGCGCGACGCTCAGCGCCTTGAGGCAGAGGGCCCGCGCGCGGGTGGAGGCGTCGAGCGGCGAGTCCTTGCCGCCCTTCTCGACCTTGGCCTTCACCTCCAGGAGGAGCTTCTGGGCGTCCGCGAGTCCCTTGGCCTTGGGAGCGAGGAGCGCTGCGCCCTCGCAGAGGGCGTCGGCGGTCGCGACGTTCTCGCGGGTGACCTGCCAGCGCGCCGCCTCGCGCGCAGGGGTGGTGGGGCCGCTCGAGACGGGCGCGAGGGCCTCCTTGCGCACGGCGATCGCGGCGGCCAGCTTGTCGGCCTCGATCTCGGCGTCGAGCCGCGCCTTGTCGTCGGCCTCGAGCCGCCCCTTGGCCTCGTCGAGCCGCGCGCCCTCTTTGTCTTTTCGGAGCACCGCGACGGTGCGCCTCGTCATGGCCGCGGCGCGCTGGTAGGCAGCCTCGGCGCGCGCGCCGAGCAGGTCGGCGGTGGCCGGGTCGCCGGCCTCGAAGGCGCGCTCGGCGGCGAGACGGAGCGACTCGGCGTGCGCGTAGAGCGCCGGGCTGCCGGACTTGCTCGCTGCGACGGCGGGCTCGGCACGCAGGGCGTCGAGCTGCCCGAGGACCATCGGCCGCACCGGCTTGCCGCACGAGGCGACGAGCAGCGCGAGGGCGAACAGCAGCGGGCGTCTCATTTGCCCCCCTTGCCCGGCTTGGCTTTTGGCTTCTGGCTGAGGGACTCCATCGCCTTCTCGGTGGCCTCGGCGTCGAGCTTGGCGAGCTCGGCGGCCAGGGTGGCGCGGCGCTCGATGGCGGCGTCGAGCGCGGTGCGCGCCTTGTCGGCCTTCTTCTGCGCGACGTCGGCGGCCTCGCCGAGGTGGTCGGCGTCGAGCGCGATCTCGTGCGCGTCGAGCGCGGCGTGCGCGGCGTGGGCCCACTCGAGCGCGGCCTCCTCGGCCAGATCGGCGCGGGTGAGGTCGCCGATCTGGCGCAGCTTGTCGGCGCGCTCGAGGAGCTGCGAGGCCTGGGCGATCGCCTTGTCGACGTCGACCACCACGACGGCGTTGCTCGGGGCGGCCTTGCGCGCGGAGGCGCTCGCGAGCCCGCTCCGGGCCTCGGCGCCGGCGTTGTTGCCGGCCTGCGCGGTGAGCAGAGCGCCACCGAGGACGGCGGTGGCGAGGAATGCGACGGCACGCGCCTTCATGGCTTGAAGCGCGCCATGCAGACGTCGTCGAGGAACGACCCGTCGTCGAGGCGGAGGCGCGCGGCGAGGCGACCCTCCACCGCGAAGCCGAGGCTCGTGTAGAGGTGGATCGCGGTCGCGTTGTTGGCGCGGGTGAGGAGCTCGATCTTGCGGATGCGGCCCGAGGCGTCGGCCACCTCCATCGCGTACTGCATCATGCGGCGGCCGATGTTCTTGTTGCGGTGCGCGCTCGCGACGGCCATGGTGAGCCGCGCCACGTCGTGCAGCCGGTGGAGCGGCGCGCCCTCGAGCAGGAGGAGCCCGACCACCTCGTCGTCGTCGGGCTGGAGCGGGTTGTCGCCGGGCAGGGCGGCCACGACGTAGAGGCTGTTGGCCGCGGCGCGCGCGAGCTCGATCTGGCGCGAGACGGCGCCCGCGTCGACCTCGTCGCTGCGAGTGACCAGGCCGTCGTCGGCGCCCTCACGCAGGATGCGGGTGATCGGGTGCGCGTCGAGCCGGGTCGCCGCACGCAGGATCAGCGGTCCGTCGAGGAGGCGGGGGGCGACGTGCACGAGGCGACCTTAGTCGCTTCGGTCCCCGCGCGGGAAGAGCGAAAGGCGCGCTACCATGGGAGTTCCATGCGCGCGCTCCGGACCTCCGTCGCCCTCGGTTCCGCCCTCGCTGCCCTCGCCTCGGCCGGGGCGCCCCGGGCTGACTTGATCCTCGATCACCTCGCTCCGAGCGCGATCAAGATCGACGGCCTGGTCAAGGAGTGGCCCGGCACCACGCCGGCCAGCGAGGTGGTCAAGGCCGGGAAGGCCACGGCCACGGTGGTCGCGGGCTACGACGACAAGGGGATCTGGTTCGGCGCCGAGGTGGTCAAGAGCGGCGCCATCGGCCGGACCGCGAATTTCGGCCCCAACGAGGACTGCGTGTCCTTGATCGTCGCCTTCCCGAAGGGCGGCGTCGGCAAGGGCGCGGCGACCGACTACGTGACCTACGAGGTCGGCGCCTACGCGGGGGTGCCCGGATCGAGCGCCGGCGCGGTGAAGTTCCGGGCCGGGCCCGGGGCGGGCAAGACGATCGACGGCGCCCAGATCGTCGAGGCGCCCCGCAAGGCGGGCCCGGGGTACGGCGTCGAGGCGTTCGTCCCCTGGAGCGCCTTCCCCGAGGCGAAGAAGGTGCGCGTCGGCCTCCGCGGCGCCGTCCGCGTGTACGAGGGCGACGGCACCACGCTGCGGGCGATCAAGGCGACCGGCCCGGGATCGGTGGAGTCGCCGCTCGCCCTCGGCTGGCTCCCCACCGAGCCCGAGCAGTCGCTCGCGACGGGGCTCGCGAGCAAGAAGCTCTCGTGGAAGGACGTGACCTGGGACGTCACGACCGACCTCCTCGGCGACGCGCTGTCCGAGCGGGCGATCTTCGCCGGCCACTACGTGTTCGTGCTCGGGCCCACCTACAAGGAGGGCAAGCAGTGGATCCTGTTCGAGCTGCTCGGCGACCCGAGCGCGGTCGACGCGCGCGACGTCAACCAGGACGGGCACACCGAGCTCCTGATCACCACGCGGGTCAAGGCGGGCGCGACCACGCGCGAGGCCCTCTCGGTCTACACGATGAACGGCGTGAAGAACGCCGAGACCCCGGCGCGGATCTTCGGCCACGAGACGCTGGTGAGCTCGGGGAGCAACGCGCTCACCGACGTCGTCACCTTCGGTGGCACCGCCAAGAAGCCCACCGCGACGGTGAGCTACCAGCCGCCGAAGGGCTGGGACGTCGCGAGCTACAAGGAGCCGATCTCGGTCGACGTCGATCCCATCCTGTTCCCGTGGGGCACGGTGAAGGAGCGCACGTTCGCCTGGAACGGGGCGCTGTTCACCAAGGACAAGGAGACCGCGCAGAAGCCCACCGATCTGCCGCCGGTGGTCGTGAACAAGCCGGCCGAGCCCACGGCGCCGAAGCCGCTCGCCACGAGCGAGCTCGTGACGATGGCGCTCGACCAGTACCGCAAGGAGAAGGGCCTGCCGAAGGGGACCGCGCCGCGGGTCGAGGCCGACGCGGTGCTGGTGATCGGCAAGAAGGGCCGGGCCGCGGTGTTCGGCAAGGACCTCGTGATCGCGACCGGCGACGGCGGGTACTTCGTGGTGTCGATGGCCCGCTTCGCGAGCGACAAGGACGTGATGGAGGTCGTCGCCAAGGATCTCACCGGCGACGGCCGCGACGAGGTGATCGTGCGCGGGATCGTGCGCGCCAAGCTCACGGGACCGGGCGGCGACAAGGAGGTGCTGCGCGAGGTGATGACCATCTACTCGCCGGCGCCCAAGGGCACGGGGCTCGCGCTGTCGCCGGTGCTGACGGTCGAGACGGCGCGCGCGATGGAGAGCTCGCGCGTGGAGGCGCAGCTGCGCATCGTGACGGCCAAGCCTGGTGCGCCCGGGAAGATCGAGCTGATGCGCGGCACGGCCAAGGGGTGGACCGAGAAGACCTGGCCGTTCGGGAAGGAGGCCGACACGGGGATCGAGCCGCTGGTGCTCCCCTGGGGCAAGGACGTCACCTACACCTGGGGCGGCGACAAGTTCGTGCACTGACGGGCCTGGGCGGGCGGGGAGGGCGCCATCTGGCTTTGTCGCTCCCGGACCGTCCCCGTCGGTCCTCCGCTCCGATTTTGTTTCCGCACGAATGTAAAACGCCCGTTTTACATCCGTGCAGAATCAAAAAGGGGTCGTCGCCGTCCGCCGTCGTGGAACGTTGCACCACTGACGGTCGGGGCTGGCCCGAATCGCCGCCGTCGGACACTCTGTCAGGGATGCGTGCTCCCTCAGGGTGGCTGGCAGTTCTCTTCCTCGTCACGGGTTGCTCGAGCGGCGGGATCGGAGGAGGCGACGACGACACCGGCGCCCCCGCCGACGACAGCGGGGTGACCGACGACAGCGGCGCCGACGCTGCGCCGACCGACACGGGCACCGGCGCCACGGACACCGGCACGGCGCCCAAGGACACGGGCACACCGCCGCCCGCGGATACCGGCCCGGGCGACGGGTGGCCGGCGGCCTCGGCGTCGCTCGAGCAGGAGATCCTCGAGGAGACGAACAAGCGCCGCGCCGCGGGCGCCGACTGCCGCACGGGCGGCAAGTTCGGTCCAGCGCCGCCGCTCACCATGCACCCGCAGCTGCAGCAGTCGGCGCGCCTGCACAGCCAGGACATGGCGACCAAGAACTACTTCAGTCACACGGGGCTCGACGGCCGCTCGCCGTTCGATCGCATGAAGGCCGCCGGCTACAAGGGTGGCATGATGGGCGAGAACATCGCCGCCGGCAACTCCACCGCGGCCGCCACGATGACCCAGTGGATGAACAGCGACGGCCACTGCGCGAACATCATGAACCCCAAGTACACCCAGCTCGGGGTCGGGTACTTCATGGGCGCGAGCTCCAAGTACAAGCACTACTGGACGCAGAACTTCGGCGCCGGCGGCTGAGGGCGCCCGAGCGCGACGGACGTGCTACGTGGCGGCGTGCTCGACGCGCTGATCTTCGACCTCGACGGCACCCTCTGGGACACGACGGCCACCTGCGCGCTCGCGTGGAACCGCGTGCTCGGGCGTCTCGGGCTCGCGCGCCGCGTGACGGCCGCCGACGTGCGCGCCGTGACGGGGAAATCGCACTTCGAGGCCATCCAGGCGGCGTTCCCGGAGCTCTCGGGCGAGCTCCTGCAGCGGCTCTCCGACGAGACCGCGGTCGAGGACAACGTCGCCATCGCCGAGCGGGACTCGGCGGCGCCGCCGCACGTGTTCCCCGGGGTGCTGGAGCTCGTGCCCCAGCTGCGTGCGCGTCGGCCGCTGTGCATCGTCAGCAACTGTCAGCAGGGGTACATCGAGAACTTCCTCGCGCTGAGCGGGCTCGGCGCGCACTTCGTGGACGTCGAGTGCTGGGGGAACACCGGGCGCGACAAGGCCACGAACCTGCGCAGCGTGATGGCGCGCAACGGGCTCGGTGCGCCGCTGTTCGTCGGCGACACGGAGGGGGACCGCGCGGCGGCGCGCGCGAACGGGGTGCGGTTCGCCCACGCGACCTGGGGGTACGGCGCGGTGGAGGAGGCAGACCACGTGCTCCGCCGCTTCGACGAGCTGCTGGCGCTCTGACCGCCCGGCGCACTGGACATGAATTGCAGCCCCGCCTTCAGCTCTTCTCGATCGTCGGGGCGGCCTCGCACACGAGCTGGACCGGCCCGGCAGGGCAGGCGCCCACCGCAGCGACGACCGAGCGCAGTGCGTCCTCGGCAGGGACGTCGGTCGAGCACTGCTCGAGGTGCACCACCAGCAGCACACGCGCTGGCACCCGTGCGCGCGCATAGGCCTCGAGCTTGTGGTGCCCGTCGAGGACGACGCCGATCGCCGTGCGGTCGACCCGGCCCTCGTCGGAGAATGCCTCCGAGCGGTCCTCGACCCACGCGAGCGCCACCACCGCGGGCCGCTCGCCCGCGTCGATCGCCTGCCGCCACGCCTCGATCCGGGCCTCGTCGAGGCACGCCGGGTCCTGTGACGGGACGATCACCATCGCCTCGCGCAGCGAAGGGCGGAGGGAGAGCCGCGACTGGTGGTGCGCGACGCCCGCCCAGTAGTGCGCCAGCTCGTCGCCTTCGCGCGCGAGCTCCTCCTCGGTGGCGCCGCGACTCGCGAGCCACGAGCGCGCGGGGAGCTCGACGCGTTCGAGCGGGAGGTCCACCAGCGACGCGAGGTAGTGGCCAGTGTCGAGCTCGCGGAGGAGCGGCCACAGCACCTCGAGGGCAGCGCTGTCGACGTGGTCCATCGCCGCGACGAGCCCCCGATGCGCCTCGAGCGCCGACGACGCGGCGTCGAGCCCCAGCGCGCCGGTGCGGTGGAGGATGGTGCGGCACGTCCCGCAGTGGGAGCTGACGCGGTAGAGAGGCTGGCCCGCGACGGTGAGCGAGCGATCCCACCGCGGCCACGCGCCGGCCGCGAAGGCGTCGTACTCGACGCGGATGCGGGCGCGCCCGTGGTCGACGGCGAACGCCACCTCGCGGGGCGAAGTCTCACGGACGCCCACGAGCGCGGGCGCCGCGAGGGCGGGCCTTCGCCACGCGGTCGCCATCGCGACCGGCCACTCCGAGGTGACCCACGCAATCAGCGGCCGACGCCCGGTGAGCGCGACGAGCGCGTGGTGCAGCACGAAGGCGAGCGCGGGCCGCGCCTGGTCCGCGAGCGCGAGGAGCGCCGGGACGCACGCTGCGTCCCCCATGACCTCGAGCGCCATCGCGTAGCCCTGCGCCGCGACGCCGCTGCTCTCCGCGAGCTGCGCCACGATCGCGTCGGTGTACTGTCGCTGGCCGAGCCGCGCGAGGACGAGCGCCGCCTTCCACTCCCGCCCGAGGAGCCGGGCGCACGGCTCGACGAGGGCGAGAGCGTCGCTCTTCAGCGCGCAGTCGAGCGCCTCGTCACCCTCCTCGAGGTGGGCGAGCAGGTCGCTCGTCGGGAGCACCACGGGCCGTCGCGCGAGCGCGTAGAGGATCCGACGAGCCTCGGGCCCGCGGCTCTGGCGGAGCTGTTCGAGCAGCTCGTCGGTGGTGGTCTCGGCGCTCATCGGGGTCCTTCGTCGGTGAGAGGCAGGGGGCGGCAGGACCGAGTTGGTGGATCGGCCTGCACTACCTACCGTTCGAGGTCGGCCGCTGCACCCCCTCGACGCCTCGCAGCTCCAACGATCGACAGATGCCATCCAACACGGAATCGTTGTCACACTCTGCGACGAAGTAACATCCGCGCTTCAACGCTGCCAATCCGCCAGGGAGAGCGAAGATGTCAGGATCCCAGTTCTTCGCGCTTCCCTCGAGGAAGTAGCTCCACTCATGGACGAAGTCTGGTCGATGCGAGTACACGCATGGATTGTCCGCGAGCCACGCACGGAACCGCTTGCGCGCTCGAGGGAGGACGGTTGCACGGCACGGTCGATCGGGTGGACGGTCAGTGCGACATCGGCCAGGGCTACACCGAGGACTTCTGATACGAGGCGGAGGTCGGAGCCTTCGTCCTCGGGCGCTGAGCCCACTCGACGGGCGGCGGCGTCGCTATGCTGGGCGGGTGGACGAGACCCTGTCGATCGAGCGCCCCCTCGGGGCCGGCGAGACGATCCTCTGGGCGGCGGACGCCCTCTGTCCGATCCACTTCACGACCTTCGTCACGGTGCGCGGTCCGCTCGATCCGGCGCTTCTCCGCGAGGCGCTCGACCAAGTCCAGCGCCGCCACCCACCGCTGCGCGTGCGCATCCGACCGGAGGACCGGGCCCTCTGGTTCCGTGAGGTCGACGCCGAGATCCCGCTGACCGTGCGTCACGCGGGCGAGGAGGCCATCGAGGGCGCACTCGCCGAGGCGTGCCTCGAGCGCATCGATCCGGCGCGCGATCCGCTGCTCCGCGCCACCCTGCTCGTGCACGGCGCGGACCGCTCGACGCTGCTCTTGCGGTTCCACCACGCGATCGGCGACGGCAAGTCGGGGGCCTTCCTCGCGCGGGACGTGCTCGAGGTCTGCAACCGCAGGCTCCGCGACGGCGCCGGGTTCGTGCCGCTGCCGGCGCTCGCGCCGACGCCCAGCCTCGAGACGCTGTTCGACCTCGAGCGCGTATCGTGGGGGGCGCTCGCGCGGCACGGGGGCGCGATGCTCGACGTCGCGCTCGACCTGGCCCGGCGCGCGCCGATCCTCACCCTGCCCCTCGACGCCGCGGCGCCCGTCGAGCGGCGCTCCCTGACCGTGGTGCGCCACGTGTGGAGCGCCTCCGAGACGGCGCGGCTCGGCGCGCGCGCCAAGCGCGAGGGCACGACGGTGCACGGCGCGCTGCTCACGGGCCTGACCCTCGCGACGCTGACCGCGGCGGGTCACGGCGGCCCGCGCGGCGTGCTCCTCGGGTCCCCCGTCGACGTGCGCGCGCGGGGCCGGGCGGACGTCGGGGAGGCGCTCGGGTTCTACGTGTCGATGCTGGGCTCGGTGCACACCGTCGACCACGCGACGTACTTCTGGCGCCTCGCGCGGGAGGTGCGGGCGGCCCTCGTCGCCGGCCTCGAGCAGGACCAGCACGTGCACTTCGTGCCTCCTCAGTTCGCGATGCTCGCGCGCTCGGCCCGCACCCAGCCGCGCCGAACGCTCGAGCTCGTGGCGCGGTTCGGGCCGCCGGCGACCGCCGGGATCACCAACATCGGGCGGATGGATCTCGGCCAGGCCGGCGCGATCCGCATCGAGCATGGCGGCTTCGCGGCCAACCCGTCGTTCCTCGGCGAGTGCGCCTCGACCGCGACCACGCTCGGCGGGCGCCTCGTCTGGACGATCTGCACGCAGCCCCCGGTCGTGCCCCGCGCACGCGCCGAAGCGCTGCTGGCCGAGGCCCGCGACCGGGTGCTCGCCGCGTGCCGATCCCGGTAGTCTGCCGCCTTGAGCCTCCTGACCTCGCGCTCGACATGACCCTCGACGGCCGCATCGACCACCGGGTGGGCGCCACACGCCGGCGAGAGACGGCTCGATCTCGAAGTCGTGCTTCAGCCAATGGTGGGAGGACCATACGTTCACCATCGCCGGCGTCCCTGGCCAGGGCTGAACCTGCTGGGCTTCGCCCTCATGGAGGCGCGGGCGAGGCTGCGAGTGCGCTAGGCCTTGCGGACGAACTGCGACTTGAGCTGCATGGCGCCGTAGCCCTCGATGCGGCAGTCGATGTCGTGATCGCCCTCGACGAGCTTGATCTTCTTCACCTTGGTGCCGGCCTTGAGCGGACGCGGGGCGCCCTTGACCGGGAGGTCCTTGAGGATGATGACGCTGTCGCCGTCCTGCAGGGCGGTGCCGTTGGCGTCGCGCACGACCCGGGCCGCTTCGCCCGGCGCGCTGGCCTCGACCGCGACCTGCCACTCGTGGGCGCAGTCGGGGCAGACGAGCTGCCCGCGGTCCTCGTACGTGTACTCGGACTGGCACTTGGGGCACGGAGGCAGGCTGCTCATGGGCCGTCATAGTGCGGATGGCGCCGCCGTGGCACGGGTATCTCGGCGGAGCGCAAGGCTCGGGGTCTGATGTCCTCGAGTTCCTGTCAGTCCGTGCCGGCGTCGAGCGGCGAGGCGTACGATCCCGGAGCAAGGCTCGGGGCTCGGGCCGCAGCCTCCCGCGACGATCGAGAGGGCGAGGATGGCAGAGCGTTTCGTGTACCGAGGACCACCATCCGACGTGCCATGCCTCGTGGCGCGTCACGGGGCGTCGCGGCCAGGGTCCGGAAGCAAGGCCGGTGTCGAAGCGCCCCTGCGTACGGATCCACCAGGAGCCCGCGCACGTGCGCGCCGGCGACGACGGGCGCGCTTCACGCGGTGGTCGCCAGCGCACAGGTCGTGTGCAGCGACCACTCTCGTGAGCGCACCAGCGCGATGGGCTATGGCGGCTGTGTGACCGACTTTCCCCTTCGCACCCGGTGGATCGCCCCTGTCGGCGGCCTCGTCTCGGTCGCGCCGATCGTCTCGGCCGACGAAGTGGTTGTTCGCACGCCCGGTGCGGTGTCCTTCCACGCCCTCACGGATGGCTGCGAGCGCTCTCGGGTCGTCTTGCCAGGGACCGACCTCTTCCCGAGCTTCTTCTTGCAGAACGGCCACCTCCTCTTCACCCAATACGCGGTGAAGCGGAAGGGGTGGGTCGCCGCGGTGACTCGCTCTGGCGTCGCTTGGACGGCGCCGCTCGGCGGCATCGTGTTCGAGGACGCCGCCGCCATCGTCGGCGACGAGTTGTGGGTCGTGGTCGACACCCGCAGGCTGGGGAAGATCGTGGTCGCCCGCTTCGATGCGGCGACGGGAGACACCCGGAAGGCGATCCCGTTGCGCGCCGGCGGCGACCGAGTGCTACTCGACGGCGACGCGCGGATCGTCGTATCTCGCGTCGGAGACGCCGAGACCCCTTCTGCCTACGTCCTCGGGAACGACGGGGCGCCGACCTGCGTGCTGCGTCGCGGCGCCCTCGCTTGCGGCTCCGCCGCGAACGGGCTGCTCGTCACGTCCACCCGCGGCGCGCGTGACGGCTCGTCGACGATCGAGGTGTGCGTCCTCCGCGACGGACGCGTCCTGTGGTCGCACGCGGCGGCCAGTGAGGTCACCTGCATCGCTCGCGACGAGGTCGTGGTCATCGAGGCCGCAGGGGCCGCGAGATTCGTGGTGCTCCGTGACGCCCGCACCGGCGACGAGCGCGGCCGCGTCGACGTCGGCCCGATCGAGCCCGCCGGGGCGACGTTCGTCGGCTCGCTGCTGATCGTGAGGCACATGGACGGCGCGGTGCTCGTCGATTGCAGCTCGCTCCGCCTGCTCGGCGAGGCCGCGGTCTGGAAGGGAGCGCTGGCGGGTGACCTCGCGCTGGTCGGCGGCGACGGCCAGCTCTACGCGGTGCCCCTCCCGGCCGCCTAGGCGCCTGCAGGGGCCTTCCCAAGCCGGTAGGCGCGGGGCGGGCGCGGGCCCTTGCGAGCGTGGCGCCGTTCGAGTCCAAGACGATGCAACCCAGCGCCAGGAACGACCCGTCGGCGGCGACGTCGACGATGCGCAGCTCCCACGTCCCCGCGTATTCCATGGCACAGACTCGGGAGCCGGGTCCGTGACCCCGGGGCCTGGTTTCGCGACCGTGGCCGCGCGCCTTGAAGTGGGCGTTGCGGCGTAACGAACCAGGCTGCGAGGGCGCTAGTCGCGGGAAGCTGCCGTGAGCCGCGACGGTACCTGACAGGCCGTCGCTTCGGGGGCAGAATGCGCGCGTGGCGACGAAGAAGGCGAAGGGGCGACCGCTCACGCGAAAGTCAGGGTGGCTGTCGATCTGGGCCGGTCATTTCGATTCGCTCGACGAGCTCGAGCGCCACGTCGATTCGAGCGAGTTCGAGAAGCAGCACGGCTTCGTCATCGAGCCGCCGCTGTTGCCCTTCAACGCTTTCCTCGACGGGGCGTCGCCCGCGGCGCTCGTGGGGTTGCTCTCGAAGGACGAGCAGCTGGCGGCGAAGGTGGTCGCGGCGATCGGCGTCGAGCCGACGAACGCGCTCCTGTTGCACGAGGAGTGCGTGTTCGACGCGGCGCTCTCCCCCCGCGGCAAGAAGCGCATGCGGTTCCTCGGCAGCTGGCCGAAGCCTCGTTGAGAAAGAGCGGCCCGGTCGATTTCGCGATCGCGGCGCAGGGAGCGCGGCATCACGTGCCGGCGGGGGCCTTCCCCGCGCGGGAGAGCGCGTATCCGCCCGAGAAGTGGCCGCTCGTCCGCGTGTGCCAGGTCTCGTCCGTCGCGCCCCGTCGCACGGTGCTCTCACCCTCGGACTCGAAGTCCACCCGCCAGTCGGAGCTCACGCCGTCCGCCAGGGCGAGGCGGTACGCACAAAGGATCCTGCCGCCGGCTCGGGCCTTCGCGAGCGTGGCGCCGCTCGAGTCCTGGACGTGCACCCTCGACTCGAAGGTGCCGTCGCACGCGAGGTGCGCGAAGAGCGCTCCGCCGCTGTTCTCGACGCCGAGGAAGGTCCACTTCACGTCGACGCGCGCGTGGTTCGGGGCCTTCTTCCCCTCCACCTTCACCCACTGATCGGAGTGCGTCCAGGTGGCCCCCGAAGCGATCGGCGCCTCGGGATAGAGCATGGGGGTGACGAAGTGGTCCAGCCCTGGCGTCAGGTCGACCGTCAACGACTCGTAGGGGCCCGGCGGAACGGGTGGGTCCGTGCGCGGCCACTCGTTCCGGGCCGTCGCGCGAACGGGCTTCACGCCGCACTGCAACTCGATCGCGTCCTTCCCGTCGGGTCCTTTGACGTGAGCGCCTTCGATGCAACCCAGCGCCACGAACGACCCGTCGGCGGCGACGTCGACGATGCGCTGCTCCCACGTGCCCCCGAATTCCATGGGCACGGGCCCGGGAGCCGGGTCCGTGACCCCGGGTCCTGGTTTCGCGACCGTGACCGAGCGCCCCTTGAAGTGAGCCCGAACGGAATCGCCGACTTCGTGGAGCCGGCGCAGCTTGATCGGCCCAGACGCCTGAAGGGGCGCGCTCTCCCACGCGGCCGGTTGCGCGCTGGGCGCCGGGACCGGCGGTCGGGCGACGGGAGGGCTCTTCGACGCGCAGGCGGGCGCGACGATGGCGACGACGAGCGCACAGACCGTCTTCAATCGCGACATGAGGAGACTCCTTCACGATGCCGACGGCGCGGCTCGAATCAGCGAAGCAGAGCCCACCGACGCCGTCCAGCCGCGGACGCAGCGGCGCTGCGCCACCACCCGCGGCCGTGCAGCGGTGTCGCGCCTCGCTCACAGATCGAGGATCCGCGTCGCGGCACGTCTTCCCGACTCGAAGGCGCCGCGGACCGAGGCCGCGTGGTCCCGCGAGACGGCCTCACCGGCGAGGAAGACGCGCCCCGAGACGGGCTCGCCGAGGGCGTCGCGGTCGGCGGGGGTGGAGCCTGGTGCCAGGTGCGAATACGCGCCGAGCGCGTGGGGGTCGTGTCCCCACCGCGTGATCCGCGTCGACCGCGGGAGCGGCACGCCCGCACCGAACATCGTGCGCATGCGCGCGACGGCCGCGGAGACGATGGCGTCGTCGGTGCGCGCGGCGAGCTCGGTGGCGAAGGAGCCCGCGTTGAGGCAGAGGAGCACGTTCTCGCCGGCCGCGCGGTGGACGCTGACCGCGGCTGCGAAGTCGCCACGCCGGGCCGTCACGCAGCCCAGCACCTGCACGTCGGTGGGCCAGAAGGCCTCGGCGAAGCGCAGGTACACCTTGTCGAGGACCCCGACGCCGATCCGATCGATCGCCTGCCTCGTCGTCGCGGGCAGCGCGGGCTCGAACTTCACGCTCCCCGCCTTGAGCACACCGAGCGGCAGGGTCACGACGACCCGCCGCGCGTGGAAGGTGCGCCCGGCGGCCCGGGCGGTCACGCCGTCGTCGCCGTGCCGCACGTGCGTCACGGGATGGTCGAGCCGTACGTCGAGCTCCTTGGCGAGGGCGTCCGTGAGCTGATCGTAGCCCTTCGGCAGGAGCAGGTCGCCGCCGCGATCGACCTTGCCTTCGTCGAAGTGGCGCCGCGAGAGTCGCGAGAGATCGCCGGCGAACTCGTGCTCCAGCGTCGTCGCTGCGGCCCACGCGAGCTCGAGCCGGGCCTTCGCGTCGAGGCCGAGCTTCTTCGCCGCGCGGTCGATCGCCGCGTCGAGAGGGCCGTCGTCGTCCTCGGCCTCGTCGTCGGCGATCTGGCGCAGCACCGCGTCGAGGCGGGCGGCGATACGCTCACGCTCGGTGGCGGGGAGCACCCGGCCCTTCTCGTCCGTGACGCGCGCGGCCTCCCAGTCGGTCTCCACGGTGACGAGCCCGAGGTCCCTCACGAGGGCCGCGACGGGGTTGCCCTTCGGTCCGTGGATCCAGGAGGCGCCGAGATCGATCGGCGGCCCGCCCCAGGTGCGGTCGGTGAAGATGCGCCCTCCGACGCGATCGCGCGACTCGAGGACGATCACGCTCCGCTCGGCGGCCACGAGGTCCCGGGCGGCGGCGAGCCCCGCGATGCCGGCCCCGACGACGAGTACGTCGCAGCGCACCGGTCGGTCGTCGCGCGCCGTGGGCGGCCCCACGTCCATCGAGGCCGGCGTCCCCTTGCCGCGACAGCTGGCGAGAGCCAGCGCCGAGAGCGCACGGAGGAGCTCGCGCCGGTGCACGGTGCGAGTCTACCCGGGCCGATGTCAGACGGGCGAAGGTCGCGGCGTATGGGGGAAGTGCGGGATCGTCCCGCCCTTCCAAGGAGAACTCCATGCGCCTCGTGTCCACTTCCGCCCTCTGCCTCTGCCTCCTCGCCGGCTGCGCCGCGTCGTCGCCCGACGACGGCGGGGTCACGGACGTCGTCACCAAGGGCGCCGACGGGTCGGAGACCATCTCGTCGACCACGTCGGCGCTCATGAACACGGGGGGCGGCACCTGCAAGCAGCCGGCCGGCGTGTACGTCTGGAGCTGCCCGGTCGGCTCCTACGAGAGCTGCATCAAACCATGTCAGGACTCGGGTGGCTGTTCGTACCTCTGCAAGCTCAACTGCAAGTGCACGCTCGTGAGCAGCGACGTCTCGCGGGCGCTCCCGTCCAGCTCCTCGGCCCTCGCCCCGATCGCGACGGCGTTCTCCAAGTAGCCGGTTCGGGGGCTGCGCGGAACGAGACGCGGCCCATCCGCCGCAGGGTGACCAGCCTTGCGGACGAACTGCGACGGTGGTCGGCCAGTGAAGACCCTGGCCACCGCGGCCGCTACGCGAACCTTCAGCGGCGCGCAGATTGTGCACGTACGAGGCTATTCCAAGCGCCTGCCAGTTGAGGCAATACGCGGGGCCATGACCATCCGCACGCCGCGACCCGAGAAGCGATCCTGGGCTGAACCGTGGAAGGTGAAGATGGTGGAGCCGCTCCACATGCTCACCGCCGAGCAGCGGACGCGCGCGATCGTGGAGGCCGGCTTCAACACGTTCTTGCTACGCAGCGAGGACGTCTACATCGATCTCCTGACCGACTCCGGCACGAGCGCGATGAGCGACTGGCAGTGGGCCGGCATGATGCTCGGCGACGAGGCCTACGCCGGCAGCAAGAACTTCTACAACCTCGAGGCGGCGATCCAGAAGCACTACGGCTATCGCTACATCACGCCCACCCACCAGGGGCGCGGCGCCGAGAACATCCTCTCGCAGATCTGCATCAAGCCCGGCGACTACGTGCCCGGCAACATGTACTTCACGACCACGCGGCACCACCAAGAGGCGGCCGGCGGCACGTTCGTCGACGTCGTCGTACCCGAGGCCCATGACCCTGCGATCGAGCTGCCGTTCAAGGGCAACGTCGATCTCGGCGCGCTCGAGGCCCTCATCGAGCGCGTCGGCGCCGAGAAGATCCCCTACGTCTGCGTCGCCGCGACCGTCAACATGGCCGGCGGCCAGCCGATCTCGATGGAGAACATGAGGGCCGTGCGGGCGCTGACGAAGCGACACGGCATTCGCATCTTCCTCGACGCGACGCGCGCGGTGGAGAACGCGTGGTTCATCCAGCAGCGCGAGGCGGGCTACGCGAGCAAGTCGGTGGCCGAGATCCTGCTCGAGTTCTGCTCCTACAGCGACGGCTGCACCATGAGCGGCAAGAAGGACGCGCTCGTGAACATCGGCGGCTGGCTCGCCGTGAACGATCCCGCCCTCTACGAGGAGGCGTCCAACCTGGTCGTCGTCTTCGAGGGCCTGCACACCTACGGCGGCATGGCCGGCCGCGACATGGAGGCCATGGCGCGCGGCATCGTCGAGTCGGTCGCCGACGACCACATGCAGGCTCGAATCGGGCAGGTGCAGTACCTGGGTGAGCAGCTCCACACCTGGGGCATTCCGGTGGTGCGCCCCATCGGTGGGCACGCCGTCTACCTCGACGCGAAGGCCTTCTATCCGCACATCCCCCAGGACCAGTTCCCGGCGCAGGCGCTCGCCGCCGCCCTCTACGAGGACTCGGGCGTACGCTCGATGGAGCGCGGCATCGTCTCGGCCGGTCGCGACAAGCTCACCGGGGAGAACCACCACCCGCGGCTCGAGCTCGTGCGCCTCACGATTCCCCGGCGCGTCTACACCCAGGCCCACATGGACGTGACGGCCGAGTCGGTCGCCGCGGTCTGGGACGAGCGCAAGAAGGCCCGTGGCCTCAAGATGGTCTACGAGCCCAAGCACCTGCGCTTCTTCCAGGCCCGCTTCGAGCGCCTCTGACCTTGCATCGGCGGAACGAGGTGCGCAGTGAAGCCCACACCTCGATCAAGGCGGGCAGATCGCTGGCGAGAACGAGCGGCCGAGTTTCATCGCGTCCACCTCGAGCTCCACCACGTCGGCCGCTTGTCCGCTGCCGAACGCGAAGAGCCAGCGGCCTGCGTCGCCGACGAGAATCTCGAGGTTGCCGTCGACTGGAGGGACCATGCCGCCGATCTCCACCCGGGTCACGAGCAGGCTCGCGTCGACGAACGTGACCGAGCCCCCGTCGCCACTGACGAACGCTCTCCGCCCCTTCGTCGCCTCGAGAAGGAGGGTCGGGTGGCCCTGGCAGTTGCCGAGGTCGACGCCGGAAGACGTCACGAGAGGCCAGGTCTTCGTGGGGTCGAGCAGCCACCGCCCACACCCGGGACCCTCGTCCAGCCAGGTCCGGAGCACCACTCCATCGCCGATGAACCCGTCGAAGGCGATGTGCTCGTCGTAGTCGAGGTTCGCTGTCTTCGAGGTGCCGGTGGTGAGGTCGGTCAGCGTCTGCCGTGCGCCGTAGGGTGTTCGCAGTCCGCCGACCAGCGAATAGGCCAGCTTGCCGGACTTCGCCGCGAGCACGGCCGGCTTCGGGCGGACGCGTGTCCCCGTGCTGGTCGATGGCTCGGCGCGATACGAGCCGTCAGAGCGATCCACGCTGAGGCAGAGGCGCGACGCCTTGCTCGCGGGCTCGTAGGGTGGCCGCAGACACATGAAGGTTCGGGAGCCGGCGCTCCAGGCCGAGTCGAGGCGGTACTGCCGCAGCGGCAGGGGGAGGCAATGAGCGCTGACGTCGTGCTTCGTGCTGGGCGGACCGGCCTCGATGACGGTCGCGGCGATTGCCTCCGGGGCACCGTCTGCGGGCGGCGGACTTCCAGGCGTCGAGCGTGCGCGACACGCCGCGGCGAAGAACGCGAGGGGCACGCAGACTCGCCAACACCTCACAACGGCGAGCAGCGTCTGGCGACACATTGCCGATGTCTACGCGATCTCGAGCGGCGGTTCGAGCCACCGGAACTCGATCACACCGGCGGGGAGAGACGGCCTTACCTCTCGCAGATACGATCGTTCTTGTGGTCCGCTCGCTGCTCCTTGTCGTGACCCTGTTCGCGGCAGCCGTATCCTGCAAGCGGGAGCCAGGAGTGCACGGTGTCCCCGAAGCCGAGAAGAAGAGCGAGGGATGCCGGAGGAGCGTCGGCGGGCGCATCGAGAAGGACACCCTCTTCGAGGCCGGGTGCTCGGTGGCCGTCGAGACCACGATCGTGCTCGAGAAGGGCGCCACGCTCCGGATCGCGGAGGGCGTTCGGCTGTCGTTCGGCAAGGGCGCGCACCTCGAAGTCTTCGACGGCGTGCTGGTGGCGCGGGGCACGGCGGAACGCCCCGTGGTGTTCACCGCCGCGTCCGCGAGCCCGAAGGCCGGGGACTGGGGCGGCCTGGTCTTCTTCGCCCCGACCACGGGCTCGGTCCTCGAGCACACCATCGTGGAGTACGCCGGCGCGATGCCGCCCCGGGATCTCCCCACCTACAAGATCCGAGTTCCAGGCAAGCTGGGCGGGGCCTCGGGCACTCTGTTCCCGCTCGCCGACCTCCGTCCGGCCGTCTTCGTGTGCGCGGGCGCTGCCCCCCTGTCGCTCGTCGACACCACCCTTCGGCACGCGCCTCGGGCTGGCCTCGGCAGCGACGAGCCCAAGACCTTCGCGAAGGCCGAGCGAGTCCACGTGGAGGACGTCGGTGGCACGGCGATGGATCTGCCCGCCGAGGCGCTCGGCAAGGTCACGTCGCTCACGTCGACCGACCCTGTGCGGGTCCGGGAGGCCGTGAAGACCACGCAGACCTGGCCCGCGCTCCCGGGAGGCATCGTCGTCGCCTCGCTCGCCGTCGGAGGGTTCGAGAGCCCTGCGACCCTCACGCTCGCTCCGGACTCGGTCCTCCGCGTGGAGCCGCGCGCCAGCATCTTCGTCGGCGAGGGCCAGCCGGGAGCGCTGGTCGCGCGCCGCGTGCGCTTCACGAGCGCCGCGGCGAAGCCAGCGCCGGGCGACTGGGATGGACTGCGCTTCGGTCCCTACAGCGACGGCACGAAGATCGAGGACTGCATCGTCGAGCACGCGGGCTTGACGGCGCTCCTGTCCCCGATGCTCGGCGCCACACCTGTGAAGCATCCGTCGCCGGCCCTCGTGGTGCTCGACGTGCCGAAGGCTTTCCTGGTGCAGAGGACGACGTTTCGAGCCAACGGTGGCCCTTCCGTGGGCAGCCCCGACCCGGCGCGCCCCGACTGCGCTGGTCTCGATGCTCCCACCCTCGGCAACGTGTCCATCGGCGCGCCGCTGTGCGCGCCGGTCGCGCTACTGCATCGGGCCATGCCCTGACGGCGCGTGCCGTGCGGGCATCGCCGCTGGATCGATGGCACCTGGGGACAGCGACACGAGCGGTGGCGCCTGGAAGGGCGACCGCCAGTGAAGTGACGGTCGCAGCGCGAGCTCGCGTGACCTGACGAAAATGGCAGGCGCCTTCCACTCGAATGGCATGCGCCTGCCAATCTCGCTCGACGCCACCGCGGACGACGCCCGCGAGCAACGAGCGAGCCAGTCGCGGCGGGGCTGCGGGGTCGAAGCCGGACCTGGCACCGCGTGCGTGTGCTGGCAAGACTTGCACCGCGGGGTGGAGACATCGCCGCCCCGTTGCGCCATGGTTCCTCCTATGCGCGGCCGCATGTTCCTGCCCTTGCTCGCCTGCCTGCTCGCCTGTCCGCGCGCCAGGGAGCCTACGGTGCGCGTGGAGCAGCCGAAGGTCGTCGTCGCGCTCGTGGTCGACCAGCTCGCCGCCTGGATCGCGGCCGAGCGCCTGCCCTTGCTGCCCGCGACCGGTGGCTTTGCCCGCCTGCGGCGCGAGGGCACGTGGGTGCGCGAGATGCGCTACGCCCACGCCGTCACGGACACGGCGCCCGGGCACGCGGCGCTCTTCACGGGCAAGCCTCCGCGCGAGTCGGGGATCGTCGCCAACGAGCGCCTCGCGCTCGGCAAGCCCATCCCCTTCCTGCGGGACGAGGCGACCAAGCTCGTGGGCGACGTGGTCACCGAGACGCCCGGCTCGTCCGCCGCGGCGCTCCGTGCGCCGACCGTCGCCGACCGGCTGCGCGCCGCCCACCCGAAGGCCACGATCGTGAGCCTCTCCATCAAGGACCGCGGGGCGATCTTCGGCGGCGGCAAGGCCCCGACCGCGACCCTCTGGTTCGACGCGGGCCTCGATCGGTTCGTCACCTCGACCGCGTTCGCCTCCAGCGTCCCTCCGTGGGCCGCTCCGTACGCGAGCCACGACGCGATGGTCGCGGCGCGAAAGTCCCGCTGGGAGATCCTCGACGAGGCCTTCGTGAAGGCCCACGCCACGGGCGACGACGCGATCGGAGAGGGAGACTGGGAGGGCCTCGGCACCACGTTCCCCCACGACGTCACCGCCGCCAAGAAGCCGGCCGTCGCCTTCCGCGCCACCCCGTTCGCCGACGAGGCCGTCCTCGCGCTCGCCGCCGCCGCGGTGCGCGCGAGGGACGAGGCGGAGCCCATGCTGCTCTCCGTGTCGCTCTCGGCCAACGACTACGTCAACCACGTCTTCGGCCCCGACTCGTGGGAGGCCTGGGACGATCTCGTCCGACTCGACGGCGCGCTCGCGCGGTTCTTCGCGGTCCTCGATCACGAGGTCGGCGCCGAGGGCTGGGCGCTCGTCGCGGCGGGCGACCACGGTGGGCCGCCGCTCCCGGAGCAGAAGACGCGCCCGTGGTGCGCGGGCCCGGATCGCTGGCAGCGGCCGTGCGGCGCGGGGCGGAGGATCACGGGCGAGGAGGTGGTCGCCGCCCTCGAGCCCGCCGCTGCCGAGGTGGTGGGCCCGGGCCACTGGATCGAGGGCGTCATCGATCCCTACGTCATCCTGAGCAAGAGCGCGCGCGACCTCGATCCGACCCGACGCGAGAAGCTGTATGTGGCGCTCTCCGCTCGGCTCGCCCAGATCGACGGCATCGCGTCGATCTTTCGGGTCAGCAAGCCCGCGGCGTGTCCCGCCGAGGCCGACGAGTCGGTCGAGGCCCTCGTTTGTCGCTCGATCGGCGACGACTCTCCCGGCGATCTCTACGTCGTCACGAAGCCGGGCGCCTTCTTCGACGTGGGCTACGTGGTCGGCAAGGGCCAGAGTCACGGAACGCCCTGGCTCTACGACCGCACGGTGCCGCTCCTCGCCCGCGGCCCCGGCGTGCGACGGGCGATCGTCGTCGAGGGCCCCGTCTCGTTCACCGCCTACGCGCGCACCCTGTCGACGCTCCTCGGGCTGCCCGCCGATCCGGGCTTCGACGCCGCACGCCCCTGATCGGACGCGCCCCGCGACACGCGAGCGCGGCCTCACTCCCAGGGGTCGTCGGTTCCGAGCACGGACTTGGTGAGGTCGGGCCGACCGGCGAACGTGAGGGGGGCGAGGTCCGAGAGGCAGCTCGTATCGAGCGGTCCCGTCGGGTTCTCCACGAAGCCCTTGAGGATGCGGCTGCCGCAGGAGCGCGTGAGGTCGGTCATGGGCGACGACGCGATGACGGTGTGGCTCGCGGTGGCGATCTCCACCCAGTGCTGGTTCGGACCCTTGAAGTGGTCCTTCCAGGGCAGCGCCTTGCGCAGCAGCGTCGCCGGATCGAGGCCGCCGGCCAGCGCGAGGGTCGGCCGGTCGACGGTCGCCCACTTCCCGGTGTACTCGTCGGCGCCGTACACCGGCCAGACGCCGAGGTTGGGGCTCATGCCCGAGGTGACGTCGCGCGAGACGGCCGCCTTCTCCCGGATCTCCTGCAACGCATCGGCGGTCGGGGACGGTTCCTCCCAGAGCTCGGAGAAGGTGATGTTGTTGGAGAGGATCCAGCCCCACTGGGTGAGGAACGGCGTCGGCGGCTTGGGCAAGAGGTAGAGGCCGAGCGCCTTGTTGACGGCGTCGGCGTCGGCCGGCGTGCACCGCTCGGCGCGGTAGACGAGCGGCGGGATGAACGTGCGCATCCCGAACGACATCATCATCTGGCCGAAGACGATCCGGAGCTGCGCGCGCTGGGTGATCCCCTCGAAGCCGAGCGCCGGGCAGTGGCCCTTCTCCAGCTTGTCGTAGAGCGCGAGCGTGCGTGCGCGGGGATCGGCGCCGAGCTTGCTGCTGCACAGCGGGTCCTTGGCGCACGCCGCGAAGAGGAGCGCGCCGGCCTCGTCGGCGTCCTGGTCCTGCCGCGCGAGGGAGCCCCCCGGCGGGAAGATGGAGTCCACGATCACCCCGGTCGGCTGCTTCGGGAACATCTGCAGGTAGCGGTGCGCCCAATAGGTGCCGTACGAGACGCCCATGACGAACACCGGCTGGCCTTTCGCCTGTGTGCGCTCGATCGCGAGGCCGAGGTCGTTCGCGGCCTCGGTGGTGCGGAAGGCGGTGAGCCTGTCGCCCCACTCGGCACGCACGGCCGCGAGGCACGCGGGCCACTCCTCGGCGGCGATGAAGATGCCGCTCTTGCTGCCCTTCTTCTCCTGCTCGGGGCACCCGAGACGTGTCGAGCGACCGGTGCCGCGATGGTCCGGGATGTAGAAGTCGACGTCGGGCATCGCGACGGAGAGCTGCTCGGCGATCTTCTCGAAGGCGTAGCCCGAGCCTCCGGGTCCTCCCTGCAGGAGCCAGAGCGCCCGGGTGCCCTTGCCGGGCCGGAAGCGCTTGACGAAGAAGGAGATCTGCTCGCCGTTCGCGTCGGTGTGGTGGAGCGGCACGGACATCGTGGTGCACTCGGCGGGTGGGCCGTCGCCCTCGCTGCGCAGGGTGCACGGCTCCCAGGCCACGGTCGGCGGGGATTCGGGGCCTGCGTCGCTCGCGGGACCGGTGTCGGGCGCGGGCGTGGAGGTCGGCGACGAGGCGCAGCCGGAGGCGCAGAGCAGCGAGAACAGGGCGGGGCCGAGGGAGGTGCGCATGCCTCCGGTGTGCCCTGGCCAGGGCGAAACGAGGCCTAACTTCGCCTAACATCGAGGTCGCCTCGGGTGAGCGCGACGGTGGGATCGAGGACGTATCCTGCGTCCACGGTGCGCAGGATCGGCGACAGGCCGAGCGCGCGCAGGCGGCGGATCGACATGTAGACGCGAGCGGTGCCGGACTCGACGCTCATCCTCTCTCCGGGCCAGCCCGCGGCGAGGAGCTCGGAGACGGTGCAGGGCCGGCCTGGAGCCGAGAGGCGCGCGTCGACCAGCGCCGAGAGCACGCGGCGGAGCGCCGGGCGCCGCGACAGGTCGACCACGTGCGTGCCGAAGCGCACGGCGCCGCCGTCGAGCTGCACCACCGCCGCGGCGTCGAGGCTGACGAGCTCCGGGAGGGTGGCGGCGAGCGGCGCGTGAGGGGCGCCGCGGAGGAGCAGGTGGGCGTCGGCGAGGAAGCGGGCTGCTTCGAAGCCTTCGCCGTCGCGACGCGCGATCTCGGCGAGCAGCAGGCGCGCCTCGATCGAGCCCTCGGGGTCTTCGACGGCGTCGAGACCTGGCAGAGCCGCGACCAGCCGGGCGCGGGCGGCGGGCAGCTCACCGGCCGAGAGCTCGACGGCCGCGCGGTGGGTCGAGACGCGCGCGACGTGGAAGCGGTCGTCGAGGACGCCGAATCGCGCGAGCGCATCGTCGAGCGCGCGCGCGGCCTCGGCCAGCCGACCTTGACGGCTCAGCGCGACCCCCGCGTTGGCCAGGGCGATGGCGGCGACGCGCGGCGCACCACCGGCCTCGGCGGCCGCCAACGCGCGCACCTCCCATCGCTCGGCGTCGATCGGGCGACCCGCCGCGAGGTGGACCAGGCCGATGGCCTGGGCCGCCATGGCTTCGAGGGCGCGGTCGCGCGCTTCTTCGGCGATGCGGAGGGCGGCCGCGCCGTCGGCCAGCGCCCCGGTCTCGTCGCCGAGGGGGCGACGCACGAAGCAGCCGAGCGCCAGGCAGGACCCCTCGCTGGCCCGATCACCCGCCTCGCGGGCCGCGCGGGCGCCCTCCTCGAGCGGCGGCAGAGCGGCGTCGTAGCGACCGTGCAGCGCGTGCATGCGGGCGAGTGCGCGGAGCAGCGCGCGCCGGGTTGCGCCGAAGAGCCGGGGCACGGCCAGCGCCTGCTCCAGCGTGGCGCGGTGGAGCGCCGGCGGACCCTGGCGGACGAGCAGCGAGTCGAGCGCGACCGCGAGCTCGGCGGCCGAGGGGTCGAAGGCTGCGACGAGCGAATGGAACGCGGCGAGCAGGTTGTCGCGCTCGCGGGCGAGCTCGGACGCGTCGAAGGCGGAGGCGGCGGCGGCCATCGCGCGGGCGAAGGGGAGGCACAGCGCTTCGGGCCGTACGCGGCGCGCGATCGCGTCGTGCAGCTCCACGCGTCCTTCACGGGTGGTGAGGGCCGCGCTGCCGAGCTCGCGGTGGGCCCGCGTCGCGCGCGTGAGATCGAGCCCGGCGACCGCGGCGACCACGGGGAGGGGGCCTCCGCCGACGAACGCCGCCGCCGCGACCAGGAGCGCGCGTGCGTCGACCGACAAGCGTGCGAGGGCGCGATCCAGCGCATCGGCCAGCGCGTCGCCGGCCGGCGTCACTTCGACGCCGCCGTCGTGCGCCGCGACGAGCAGCGCGAGCGGGAGCCCGCCGCCCAGCGCGACGACCCGTGCGACCACCGCCGCCGTGCACGCGGGAGCGACGGCTCGCACGAGCGCCTCGCTCGCCGACGCGTCGAGCGGCTCCACCCGCTGCACCCGCTCGGCAGGGAGCCCGAGCGCTCGCTGGGAGGTCACCAGCACCTGGAGGCGATCCGTCGCCGACAAGAGCGCGCCCACGAGGGTCGCGACCTCTTCGAGCGCGACCTCCGCCTCGTCGAGCACGACGAGCGCACTCGCTGCGTCGAGCGCTTCGGCCACCGTGTCGAGGAG
>JAEUKC010000353.1:0-59249 GCA_016794445.1 Myxococcales bacterium | reverse complement strand
CACCAGGTTGACGAACACCTGCGTGAGCTGACCGCGGAGGCCGACCGTGGGCGGCACCGCCGGGTCGTTGTGGACGGTCACCCGGATGCCGCTGCCCGAGACCAGGTGCTCGCAGAACACGACGGCTCGGTCGACCACGTCACCGATCGCGACGAGGCCGGCGGTCTCCTCGTCGGGCCGCGCGTAGGCGGTGAGCTCGCGCGAGAAGCGCAGGATGCGGTCGGCCGACTCGCCGATCCGGCGTAGGCGCTCCACGTCGGCGGCCTCGAGACCGGAGCGATCGAGCTTGCGCGTGAGGTAGCTCGCGTAGGTGACGATCGCGGTGAGCGGGTTGTTGAGCTCGTGGACGACCTTGGCGGCGATCTGCCCGACGCTCGCGAGCTTCTCGCCCTGGATGACGCGCGCCTGCAGGGCCCGGACGTGGGCGGTGTCGTCGCGCTGGGACGAAAGGGCCTCGGCGCCCGCGAGGCCGGCGGCGAGCACGAGCGCGCCGCGCTCGACGAGATCGGCCAGCAGTGCGCTGCGCTGGGGGTCGCGCGCCTCGAGGACGTCGGCCACGTGGAGGCTGCCCCGCCCTCCCAGCGGGCCGAGCGCCGGGCCGCCGAGCGGCACGATCCACTCGTCGGGCAGCGCCGGGAACATGCGGCGCGGGGGACCCTCGCCGCCCGGGTCGATCTGCAGGACCACCGAGCTCGCCTCACGCGAGAGCGCCGTGACGATGCGCTGACTCTCCTCCACGCGGACGATGGCGCCGACCGCGACCGATGGGATGGCGTCGCGCACCGCCTCGCACACCGCACGGGCGATGGCCTCGGGCCCTTGCGCGAGCGGCAGCGCCGCCGCGATCGCGAGCAGATCGGACTGGCCGGTGGACAGGTGCGGCGGAGGCTGCGTGACGCTGCCGAGGAGGGGCGTGGGCGCCCGGACGAGCGCGCGCCGTGGTGCCACGTGCGACGACGTGTTCGGGCGCTGCTGCCGCTCCGTGGCCCAGTCGGGCGCGGAGCTCCGGTCCTGCTCGACGGACGCGGGGACGGAGTCGTGGTCGGGGCGCTCCGACTTCGGATCGCTCACGGTCCGCCTCCCTTCACGGTGCCCGCGCCCTTGGTCGATTCGGGCTTGCCGGGCTCCTGGGGGCTGCTGTCCTCGCGGGACGCGCGGTCGAGATCGAGGATGCGGGCGCTGCCGACGTAGGACTTGGTCTCGTAGCGGGTGATCTTGCCGATCTTGCGGACGATCTCGGCCATTCGCTCCGCTTCGCCGACGATGATGTCGGCGGCGTGGTGCTGGGGCGTGCCGGGCTCGAGGCGCCGCCGCAAGAGCTCGGCGTAGCCCATCACGCTGGTCAGGGGCTGGTTGAGCTCGTGGGCCGCAGCGCCCGCGAGCTCGGCGACGATGGTCTGCTTCTCCTGGATGCGCAGCTGCTCCTGGGCGTGCTCGAGGCGCTGCTCGATGCGCATGCGCTCGCGGAGGTCGGTGAAGATGCCGACGGTGCCGATCGGCTTGTCCGCGCGGGTCATGAGCGCGGCGTTGAGGATGATGGGGACCCGCTCGCCGGTGACCGCGACCGCGTCGGTGCGGAACCCCTCGAGGCGCCCCAGCCCCCCGAGCTCTTCGCTGCGGATGAGGCGCATGATCTTGCGGGCGATCCCCTCCGGGTAGAGCCGCTCCACGCTGGTGCCGATCATGGCCGAGGCGGGGCAGCCGTAGACGCGCTCGGCGGCGCGGTTGAACAGGAGGATGCACCCGTGCATGTCGGCGCTGACGATGGCGTCGACCGAGCTCTCGATGAGGTGCTCGAGGAACTCCTTGGTCTGCGCGAGCTCGATGACGCCCTCGCGCTCGTTGGTCACGTCGCGCAAGCTGAGCAGCACCGCGCCCGACTCGTGGAGCACGGAGCTCCAGGTGAGCGCGAAGATGCGCACGACCCCGTCCTTGCGGCGGATGCGCAGGTCGGTCGCCACGTGCTTGTTGGGCGCCCCCTCGGCCGGGCGCATGGAGCGCGCCTTGTCGCGGTCCTCGGGCAGGACGACGTCGAGGATCTTCTTGCCCTCGAGATCCTTCTCGTCGTACCCCGTCAACTGGCGCGCGCGCGGGTTCGTGAACAGGAGGTAGCCCTCGGTGTCCATGACGAGCACGCCGTCGTCGAGGGACTCGAAGAAATCGGCGTAGCGCTGCAGGCCGCGCATGCGCCGCTCGGCCTCGTAGCGCGCGTAGGTGATCTGCTGGGTCTGGTCGCGGAGCGACTGCAGGATGCGCGCGTTGCGGAGGCTGACCGCGGTGGTGTTGGCGAGCGTGCGCAGGAGGGCGAGGGTGCGATCGTCGAACGAGGTGGCCTCCCGCGCGCGGAGGAAGAGGACGCCCATGGGCCGGTCCTCGAAGAGGAGCGGCACGATGGCGAGGGTGGCGAAGGGGATGCTGCTGTTGCGTTCCGGGCCGCGTACCGTCTGCATCAACGGGTGGGTGGCCGCGTCCTCGATGAGCAGCGGCCGGCGCTCGGCGATGGCGTGCCGGATCTCGGGGTACTGGTTCAGGTCGATGGGGAGGTCGCGGAGCTTCTGATCGTCGGACGAGACGACGACGAAGCCGGTCGCCTCGTTGTCCCGCACGAGCACGATGCTGACGCGGTCGACCTTGGACACCTCGGCGGTGCGCACCACGACGGTGTGCAGGATCTCCCGCAGGTCGAGCGACGAGGCGAGCGCCTGGGTGAGCTCGACCAGGACCTGCGCGTCGGCGTTGCGCTGGGCGAGCTCGTCGACGGCCGCCTTGCGCTCGAGCTGCTTCCTCGTGCGGGCCACGAGCTCGGGGAGCTCCAGCGGGCGGAGCACCACGTCGTCGGCGAACCCCTCGAGCAGCCCCACGCTGTCGTCGTCGGCTTCGACCACGCAGAGGCGCGCCACGGGCTCGGGGCCGAGCAGCTCCCCGAGGCGCGCGCGCGCGTCGGACATCCCGGCGGGCGGGAGCGCGAGGACCACGAGCGCGGGTTGACCGGCCGCCTCGACGTGGGTCGTCAGCTCGTCGAGGGAAGCGACCCCGACGGCAGGCATGCGCGCCTGTGCGAGGGCCGTGAGTACCTTCCGGCGCTCTCCCTCGTCCGCGTCGACGACGACCACCTGGGCCACTCGACCGAAGTGTAGCAGGTGTGACGCTCGAACCCCGGCGGATGCGCAGCCTCGCGCCGATGAGGAAGCACTTCGATATGTCCGCTCCTCCGCGAGCCAGGATGCCGTCGTTCTCAGAAGAAGATGCCCCGTCTCTCCTTGAGACCACGGTTGATCATCGACTGGATGGTCGCGCGCACCATCCAGACCTTCTCCTCGATCACGCTGTCGTCGTCGTCCGGGTCGCCGTCGAACAGCAGCGGCTCGCCCACGTAGAGCCGGTATTTCACGGGAAGCGGGAGCTGCCCGCCGGGGATGAGGAACTGCGGCATCAGGGGGAAAGAGGGCATCCCGAACAGGCGCGAGACGGCGTCGACGTTGCCGAAGTTGAGGTACTGCTCCTCGGCGCCGACGACGGCGATGGGCACGATCGGGGTCTCGGTCTCGAGCGCGAGCCGCATGAACCCGAGCCCGAAGTCGGTGAGCTGGTAGCGGCGCGAGATGGGCTTGCTGATGCCGCGCGAGCCCTCGGGGAACACGAGCAGCATCTCCTCGTTGCGGAGCAGGGTGCGCGCGTTCTCGGGCACGCCGACCACCTGCCCGCAGCGCGTGAAGAACGTGCCCACGAACGGCAGGGTCTGCGTCCACTTCTCGACCATCGAGCGGATGAAGCGCGGCGGCTCGGCGTCGAGGAACATGGTCGCGCCGATCACCATGCCGTCGAGGGGGAGCTGCCCGCTGTGGTTCGAGATCAGGAGCACGCGCCCGCGCGGCACGTTCTCGATCCCGTGCACCTCGGTGCGGAACCACACGCGGTGCAGGAACGCCGCGACGATCATGGCGTACTTGGCGACGTCGGGGTCGAAGCCGAACGCATCCACGCCGGTCGGGCCGAGCCGGATCGGCAGGCGATCGAGCCGGTCCTGGAAGTCGGGCCCGAGCAGCGCCGCGGCGAGCGCGTCGAGGCGGGCGCGCACGGCCGCCGTCAGGCCACGGGCCGCGGGGATCGCGTCGCGGGCCAGCACCGACAGCGCATGCGTCACGTCGCCGAGCGGGTCGTCCATGGGCAGGGGGCATGGTACACCGAGGACGAGGGATGTCGCGCACGCTCGTGTCACTGGTCGGCTCGCTGCTCGCTGGCGCGCTCGTCGGCTGTGGTGACGGCAGCACGGCGCCCGTCGAGGCCAGCGACGCGAGCGTGGAGGAGACCGGGGCCGAGGTCGAGCCCGACGCCGCGATCGAGGCCGAAGCCGGCGACGACGCGGTGGTCGAGACCGCGCTCGACTCGGCCTCCGACGCCTCCGCCGAGGCCACGATCGACACGGCCATCGTCGACACCGACAGGCCCGACGACGGCAGCGGCAGCTTCGTCTGCGGCACCGAGGTGTGCGGCAAGAAGTTCCAGATCTGCCAGCGCGCGGCGACCCCGGCGAGCTGCCCGGCCGACGAGGCCGGCCCCTGCCCCGCGGGTTGTCCCGGCTGCGCCGCGCTGCCCTACGCCTGCGCCAAGCTCCCTGGCACGTGCTTCACGTTCCCGAGCTGCGGCTGCATGCTCACCGTCCTCTGCGGCTCCTCGACCAAGGGCACCTGCACCGAGGTCGACGGCGCGTACACCGTCGCATGCCCCTGATCACGCCCCCTCCCCTCCGGCCCGGCGATCGGATCGCCTTCGTCGCGCCGAGCTCGCCGTTCGACCGCGCCCGCTACGACCGCGGGCTCACGTGGCTCTCCGCGCGGTACGCGGTCACTGCGCGCGACGACCTGTTCACGCGAAGGGGGTACCTCGCGGGCGACGACGCGCGGCGCAGGGACGAGTTCGCCGCGGCGCTCGCCGACCCGACGGTGAAGGCCGTCGTCGCGGCGCGAGGCGGCTACGGCGCCACCCGGTTCGCGCACACCCTGGACTGGGCCACGTTCGCGCGCGCGCCCAAGTGGCTGGTCGGCTTCTCCGACGTCACCGCGCTCCACGTGGAGGCCACGCGCGCGGGCGTGCGGTCCCTCCACGGCGCGATGGTGTGCTCGCTCGGCGATGCCGACGAGCAGGCGCGGGACCTCTTTCGCGGCGCGATCGAGGGCGAGCCGCCAGCGCCGTGGACCGCCCTGCAGCCGTGGTCGCGGGGAACAGCGACGGGCCCCGCCTTCGGCGGCAACCTGGCGCTGCTCGAGGCGTCCGCGGCGAGCGGTCGGCTCGTCGTACCGGACGGCGCGATCCTGTTCGTCGAGGACTGCACCGAGCGACCGTACCGCGTCGACCGCATGCTCACCTCTCTGCTCGTCGGCGGTCACCTCGCGCGCGTCTGCGCGGTCGTGGTCGGTGGGTTCACCGACTGCAACCCGGGGCCCGACGGCGTGACCGTGGAAGACGTGCTGCGCGAGCGCTTGCTCGGGCTCGGCGTGCCGGTGGTCGCGGACGCGCCGTTCGGCCACGGCGACGAGAACCGCCCGTGGATCGTGGGCGCGCCGTGCACCGTCGAGGGCGGCGACACGGCGCGGGTGACGTTCGGCTAGAGCCGGAAGGTCGCGCCGATCGAGAACATGTTGTAGCCGGTCTCGAGCTTGCCGGTGTTGACGATGGTGCACGTGCGGTACGACGGCACCGACTGCCCGGGGCAGGCGTTGCGGTAGTTGTCGACCGTCGGCCTGCTCGGGTCGCTCGGGTCGGGGTTGTCGGGCCGCGTGCCCGCGAGGCCACGCAGCGAGCCACCGGTCGCCGTGTTGTCGAACGTCTCGACGAAGATGTGCCCGTAGCCGATGGACACGTCGGCGAACGAGGCCGCTCGCAGCGTGGCGCCGAGGAAGAACCCGAGCATGCGCCCCGGGTGGAAGTCGAGGTTCAGGTACTGCGGGTCCTGACCGCGGGTCTGGAAGAAGCCGCCGAGGCGAAGGCCGAGCTTGTCGGGGATCGCGACGTATTCACCACCGACGCGGATGGCGAGCGTGTCCTGCCACTTCTTGAGGATCGACGCGTCCGGCGGGACGTAGCTCGCGCACTTGGTGAGCGCGGTGCCGTCCCTCGGGTTGACACCGAGGCCGACGCACTGCGGATCGGTCGGGAACAGCACGGTGATCTGCTGGAACGAGCTGTTGTGCGAGTACTGGAAGTCGACCTCCACGTCGAACACGTCGTGCTTGAGGAAGTCACGGCGGCCCTGCGCCGGCGGAACCACGCCCGCGCGGAGCTTGTGGTAGCGGACGCCCATCCGGATCTCCCACGGCTGCGGGAGGCGGAACTCCTCGAACTTCACGGTCGTGTCGACCGCGCGTGTGGCGGGGGAGCCCTGGTCGCCGTAGAACGGACCGTTCAGGGTGACCTCGCCCCCCTTCTTCACGATGTCCGCGCTCCAGCGGAACATGAAACCGATGTCGAACTCGGGGCTCGGCGAGGCGAGCGCACCGAGCACGAACGCGGGCGTGAAGAGCTGATTCCACTTGACCGTCGAGCGCACGGCCGGCGTGGGCCCCTGGGCGGCGTCCTGGAGCGCGCTCTGCGAACCCTGCGAGCTGACCTGCGACTCGAAGAACGTCATGACCGCCTGGAAGCTCGCGCCGAGGCGCAGCCCCGGGAGGACCTCGGCGCCCACCCCGAGGGTCGGCATGATGATGCGCGCGTTCTTCGCGAGCAGCATGAAGCGCTGGGGCGGCGGCGCGGGCGTGCCATCGGACGTGGTGAGCGGGCGGTCCACGCCGTCGGGCCACAGCGCCTTGCCGGTGCCGCTCGGGGTCCAGAGCGGCGCGAAGCCGATGCTGACCTTGGAGCTCACCGCATAGTTGAAGGCGAGCTGCGGGACGATGCCCACGTCGCCGATGCCGTTCTGCTTGCAGACGGTCGGGAAGGGCTTGCCCTCGTAGTCGCCCGTGGGGAACTTGGAGCCGCCGTAGTTGCCGCCCGCGGCGTAGTTGCCGGCGCGCGAGAAGCACTGCTTCTGGTAGGTGAGGTTCGTGTTGACCACGAACGCCGTGGGCTGACCGGCGAGGCCGGCCGGGTTGAGGCCGACGGCGAGCGGGTTGTCCGCGCGGGCGGTCCACGCACCGGCGCGCCCCATCACCTCCGTGCCGTTCTCCGGGATCTCGAAGCCGTTGGCCGAGGCCCTCCCCGCCACCAGCAACACGCCCGCGCCCGCGAGCAGACCCAACGAATGAAGAACGCGCTTCGACTGACGCCGCATGTACCTGCCTCCGTCCGGCGCGCGAGACTAACGGAGTCGAACGGACGGTCGAAAGAGATTCCGGATCTTTCGTGCACTTCAGACGGCGTTCGTCGCGCAGCGCGTCATCCGAGGCGGAGGCCCCGTGCGAGCACCCGGCCATTGACCAGGTCTGCGGCCTTCATGGCCCGCTTGCCCTCGAGCTGGGCCTCGAGCACGCCGACCACACCGCTGCCGCAGGCCACGAAGACGCCCGATTTGTCGGCGACCGCGAGGGTGCCCGCGCCGTGCTCGGTCAGGGTGGTGTTGGTGTCGACGCGCTGGGTGCGGAGGATCCGGAGCACGCGTCCGTCGGGCAGCGTCGTGCTGGCGCCGGGCCACGGGGACATCCCCCGCACGTGGTCGTGCACGGCCGAGGCGGGCTTGCTCCAGTCGATCCGACCGTCCTCCTTGCGCAGGATCGGGGCCAGGGTGGCGGCGCCGTGGTCCTGCGGGCGCGAGATCAGCCGCCCCTCGACCGCGTCGACCAGCGACGCGCGCACGAGATCGGCCGCGAGCGCGCCGATGCGCACGCCGAGCTCTCCGGCGGTCTCGTCGGGATCGATCGCGACGCGCAGCTCCGCGAAGACCGGCCCGGTGTCGAGGCCCTCCTCCATCTGCATCAGGCCGACGCCCGTCTCCCGGTGACCGCGCACGATGGCCCACGTGATCGGAGCCGCCCCCCGCAGCTGCGGCAGGAGCGACGCGTGCAGGTTGAGGCAACCGACCCGGGGCGCGTCGAGCACGTCGCGCGGCAGGATGCGCCCGTAGGCGATCACCAGCGCCACGTCGACGCGCGCGTCGCGCAGCCACCCGGCGAGCGTGCCGTCGCGCACCTTCACTGGCTGGCGCACGTCGAGCCCGAGCTCGAGGGCGCGCACCTTCACCGGCGGCGCGGTGAGGTTCATCCCGCGCCCCGCGGGCTTGTCGGGCTGACACACGACGAAGGGCACCTCGGCGATCGCGTGCAGCGCCTCGAGCGCCGGGACCGCGATGGCCGGCGTGCCCATGAAGACCGCGCGCATCAGACGCGCCCCTTGGGCTCGCCCGCGGGCAGCGTGGCGACGAAGGCCTCGAGCGCGGCGTCGACGCGGGCGGCGTCGCGACCATCGAAGGTGAGCTTGGTGCGGTAGGGCGCGCCGATCCACGCTGGGTAGCTGCCGATCTCCACCTCGGGGTGCTGCGCGACCACGGCGTCGAGGAGCGGCTTGAGGTTGCCCTCGTCCATGTCGGTCAGCACGCCGCGCGACACGAACGCCGAGGCCCCGAGCTTGCGGAGGCGCGCCCGGATCGCGCCGAGCTTCATCTGGAAGATCTGCGGGATCCCCGGGAGACAGAACACGTTGCGCACGAGGAACGCCGGCCAGGGGAGCTTCTTGCCACCCACCTCGACCACGTCGCCCTCGGGGCCGTCGGCCTCGGAGAGGAGCTCGGTCCCGATGGGCAGGTCGGCCATGCAGAGGTGCCCCTCGGTGCACCGCGCGCCGTAGAACCCGCGCAGCAGCGCCGCGATCTCCTCGCGCCGCTCGAGGCCGACCGAGAAGGCGTCGGCGACCGCGGCCAGGGTGACGTCGTCGTGGGTGGGGCCCACGCCGCCCGAGGTGACGAGCCAGTCGTGGGTGGAGGCGAGCGCGCGCACCTCGTCACGGATGACCTCGCGCACGTCCTCCACCATCACCACGCGCGTCAGCCGCACGCCGAGCGCGCGCAGGTCGCGGGCGAGGACGACCAGGTTGGCGTCTTGCACCTTGCCGGAGAGGAGCTCGTTGCCGATGAGCAGGACGGCTGCGGTGGGCGCGGGCGTCATGGCGCGATGTTAGGCGTCCCCGTCGTCGGCGGCGATGACGTCGGCGTCACCGAGCCGGGCGAGGAGGCCGAGGAGGACGATGGCCGCGACGCCGGCGCCGACCCCGACGGCGAGCGAGACGCGGGCGGGAGCCTCGCCGGTGGCGAGCGGATCGAGCGTGCCGTGCGCGCGGTAGGTCGTCGCGAGCTCGACCCCGCGATAGCCGAGGTGGAGCGCCATCGCGGGCAGGACCGAGCTGGTCGCTGCGCGGGCGTGCGCGAGCGCGAGGCCGAGCACCACGTACAGCGGCAGCAGCTTGGGCAGGAAAGCGGTCGAGACGAGCGCGAAGCCGAGGGTCGTGGCCACGGTCGCGGTCGTGCGGCCCTCCTTGCGGAGCACCCCGTGGAACAGCGCCCCGCGGAACAGGATCTCGTCGGCCAGGGGCGCGACCAGCGCGAGCGCGAGGGTGCCGAACACGCGCGAGCCGCGTGGCACGAGGGCGAGCGCCTGCGCGATCTCGGCCGAGCGCTGCGGATCGGGCGCGCGCAGGAGCACCCAGCGCTCGAAGGCCGACAGCGGCAGGTAGGCCGCCGCCCCGGCCACGCCGGCGACGAGCAGGACCGCGAAGCCGACGGGGCGCGCCCCGACCAGCTCGGTGAGCTCGGCCTCGGGGGCGTGGACCCGGGCGACCGCGAACACGACCACCAGGACCGAGGCCGTGTAGAGGAGCGCGGAGGCCACGCCGTCGCCGGCCGTGCTGGGCTTCAGGGTCAAGGCCAGGTCGGCGAGCAGGACGTACAGCACGAGGACCGCGGCCGCCCAGAGCGCAGCGGCGACCGGCCCGAGGGGCCGAGAGAACGGGGAGGTCGTCATGCGCGGTCGTCCGCCATAGAACGGGATCGCCGGTTCTACTACCCAGGTCAGCGCTTCCGGCCTTCGAGGAGCTTTCACCCCTCGCCGGACCACGCTACGCCCCGCGCGTGACGCAGAAGCGGCCCAGCAAGCAGGACGTGATGACCGCCCTCTTGACCAAGGACCCGAGCGTGTTCGTGCACTTCGACCCGCGCTGCGACGGCGTGGTGTTGCCGCCGCACCTGCGCAAGCAGCCGCGCGTGGTGCTGCAATACGGCCTCAACATGCCCGTGCCGATCCCCGACCTCGAGGTCGGCGAGGACGGCCTCGGCGCCACGCTTTCGTTCGCCCGCACGCCCACATGGACCTTCGTCCCCTGGACCGCGGTGTTTGCGATCGTCAACGAAGAGGGCCAGGGCATGCTGTGGGAGACCGAGGTGCCGCGCGAGGTGCGCGAGGAGCCGGCCAAGGTCGAGTCTCCGCCCAAGTCCGAGGGCAAGGCCGAGGGCAAGAAGGGCAAGGCCGACCCGAAGGGTGGCAAGAAGGGCGCGCGTCCGCTGCTCCGCGCCGTCGAGGGAGGCGCCCCGAAGTCCGAGCGCTCCGCCGAGCCACGAGAGGCTCCGCGGGTCGTGGAGCCCGCGCCGGTCGAAGCCGCGGCCGAACCGGCGACGGCCGAGGTCGCAGCCGCCACGAAGGCGGCCGCGGTGCCGAGCGAAGCGCCCAAGAGCGAGCCGTCCAAGCGCGCGCCCCCGTCGAAGGACGCCGACGCCCCCGCGGACGCCCCGGCCCGCGAGCCCCGCGAGAGCGACGAGATCGTCGAGATCCCCGAGACCGCGGCCAAGAAGAAGCGCGAGCTGCCGCCCTGGCTGCGCGTCGTGAAGTGACCCGCTACTCGGCCGGCACGTAACGGAGCGAGAGCGCCGCGGCGACGGCCGGCGGCACGTAACGGCTGACGTCTCCCCCGTGGCTCGCGATCTCGCGGACCAGCGAGGCCGAGACGAACCCGCGCTCGACGCGCGTCGGCAGGAAGACCGTGTCGATCTCGGGCTGCATGTCCGCGTTGGCGTGGGCGATCTGCAGCTCGTACTCGAAGTCGGTGGCCGCCCGCAGGCCGCGCACGATGGCCACGGCGCGCCGCGCCTTGGCGTAGTGGATGAGGAGGCCGTCGAACTCGTCGATCTCGACGTTGGGGACGTTCCGGGTCACCTCCCGCAGGAGCGACATCCGCTGGGCGTTGTCGAACAGGGGCTGCTTGGTGGCGTGCCGGCCGATGGCGACGACGACCCGGTCGAACAGCGCCGCCGCCCGGTGGACCACGTCCAGGTGGCCGAAGGTGACGGGGTCGAAGCTACCGGCATAGACGGCGAGGCGCATGCGGGGCGGGAGCCTAGGCGCGCCTCCGGGGGAGCGTCGAGCGGTTCCTGACGGCCCCCCCTTTGCTTCCCCCGAAAGCGTGACTACCTAGCGGAGATCACATGCTCCAGTGGGTCATCCAGAAGTTCGTCGGCACGAAACACGAGCGCGATCTGCGCAAGGTCCGCCCGCTGGTGGCCGCCATCAACGACCGCGAAGAGGCGCTCAAGAAGCTGACCGACGCGCAGTTGCAGGCCAAGACCCCGGAGCTCAAGCAGCAGCTCGAGAACGGCGCGTCGCTCGACGACATCCTCGTCGAGGCCTTCGCCGTCTGCCGCGAGGCCTCCCGCCGCGTGCTCAAGATGCGGCACTACGACGTGCAGCTCATCGGCGGCATGGTGCTCCACTCGGGCAAGATCGCCGAGATGCGCACCGGCGAGGGCAAGACCCTCGTCGCCACCCTCCCCTGCTACCTCAACTCCCTCTCCGGCAAGGGCGTGCACGTCGTCACCGTGAACGACTACCTCGCGCGCCGCGACTGCGAGTGGATGGGGCGCCTCTACAACTGGCTCGGCCAGACCACGGGCGTCGTCGTCAACCAGCAGAACGAGGAGGAGAAGCGCCTCGCCTACCGCGCCGACATCACCTACGGCCAGAACAACGAGTACGGCTTCGACTACCTGCGCGACAACATGAAGTTCAGCGCGCTCGAGTACGTGCAGCGCGAGCTCAACTTCGCCATCGTCGACGAGGTCGACAGCATCCTGGTCGACGAGGCCCGCACCCCGCTCATCATCAGCGGCCAGGGCGAGGCGGCCTCGCAGAAGTACATGGTGGTCAACGAGATCATCCCCAAGCTGCGCAAGGACGAGCACTTCGTCGTCGACGAGAAGGCCCACTCGGTCACCCTGACCGACGAGGGCGTCGACATGGCGCAGGAGCTGCTCTCGACCGACAACCTGTTCGACCCGAAGCACCTCGAGGTGCTCCACATCCTGAACCAGTGCCTGCGCGCCCACACGCTCTACCGGCGCGACGTCAACTACATGGTCCAGGAGGGCAAGGTCCTCATCATCGACGAGTTCACCGGCCGCGTGCTGCCGGGACGTCGCTGGAGCGACGGCTTGCACCAGGCGGTCGAGGCCAAGGAGCACGTGCGGATCCAGGAAGAGAACCGCACGATGGCGACCATCTCGTTCCAGAACCTGTTCCGCCTCTACAAGAAGCTCGCCGGCATGACCGGCACCGCGATGACCGAGTCCGAGGAGTTCCACAAGACGTACAAGCTCGAGGTGGTGCCGATCCCCACCAACAAGCCCATCGTGCGCAAGGACTACCAGGACGTCGTCTACAAGACCGAGAAGGAGAAATTCCAGGCGGTCATGCAGGAGATCGAGGAGTACCACGGCAAGGGCAACCCGATCCTCGTGGGCACCGTCTCGGTCGAGAAGTCCGCCGCCATCGCGCGCCTGCTCGAGAAGAAGGGCATCAAGCACGAGGTGCTCAACGCGAAGCACCACGAAAAAGAGGCGTACATCGTCGCCCAGGCCGGCAAGCGCGGCGCCATCACCGTCTCCACCAACATGGCCGGTCGCGGCACCGACATCATCCTCGGCGGCAACCCCGAGATGATGGCCAAGTGGGAGTTCATCCAGCAGGAGCGCCAGGAAGAGATCGACGGGCCCGACTTCAAGGCCCGCGTCGGCGAGCTGGAGAAGGAGTGCGAGGACGAGAAGAAGGAGGTCGTCGACATCGGCGGCCTGCACATCGTCGGCACCGAGCGCCACGAGTCCCGCCGCATCGACAACCAGCTCCGTGGCCGCGCTGGTCGCCAGGGCGACCCGGGCAGCTCCCGCTTCTACCTCTCCCTCGACGACGAGCTCATGCGCATCTTCGCCGGCGAGCGCGTCAAGATGCTGATGGAGAAGATGGGCATGCCCGACGGCGAGCCCATCGAGCACCCGTGGGTCACCAAGAGCGTCGAGAACGCCCAACAGAAGGTCGAGGCCCGCAACTTCGACATCCGCAAGCACATGCTCGAATACGACGACGTGATGAACCAGCAGCGCATCACGATCTACTCGCTGCGCCGCGCCCTGCTCGAGGGCACCTACTCGCCCGAGGAGCACGACGAGGACGGCAAGCCCACCGGGCGCCCGCGGGTCATCACGCCCCTCAAGCGCATCAAGGCCGACGTCGAGAAGGACGTCCTCCAGGTGTTCTGCTCGTACGGCAAGGCCAAGGACGACGTCGAGACCAAGGTCGAGAAGATCGAGCAGATCGCCTCGCTCGACAACTGCGAGCAGCTGGTCAACGACATCTACCACTACTTCGGCTCGCGCCTCGACCAGAAGATGCTCGAGAAGTCCACGCCGAAGGCGGCCTACGCGGCGGCGGTGGAGCAGCTCGCCGGATCGCTGCAGCAGCAGCGCGAGCGCGCGCTCGACCTCATCGAGTCGATCATCGGCACGACGCTCCAGGCCACCTGCCCCGACAACGTCCCCCCCGAAGACTGGGAGTGGGCCGAGATCAAGGGCGGCTTCCGCGACACCTTCGGCATCGAGCTGCAAGAAGAGGAGCTCGAGCACTTCCACGACGTGGAGAAGCTCGCGCGCTGGCTCTACGAGAAGGCCAAGACCCGCTTCGTCTCCAAGGAGAAGGAGATCGGCACCGGCCTCTACCTCCGCATCTTCCGCTCGGTCTACCTCGAGGAGATCGACCGCGCCTGGGTCGACCACCTCACCAACATGGAGCACCTGCGCGACGGCATCGGCCTGCGCGGCTACGGCCAGCGCGACCCGAAGCAGGAGTACAAGATCGAGGGCTACGAGATCTTCGTGAACATGGTCGCCGCGATCAGCGGGTCGGTCGCCACGAAGGTGTTCCGCGCCGAGGTGCAGCGCGAGCGCGCCGAGCGCCAGGCCGAGAGCCTCGAGATGGAGCGCCTCGCCGATCTGCAGCGCCAGCTGCAGGCCATGCTCACCCGCCACGACGAGCCCGCGGGCCTCACCGGCGACGTCGCGCTGCTCGAGACGGCCGCGGCCGCCCTCGATGCGCCGCGCCGCGCGCTGCCGGCGGTGGTGCCCCTCGACGACGACCCCGACGCGCCGGACGGTCCGCCGGAGTCGGAGGAGGAGATCGCGGCCGCGCTGGCCCGCGCGCAGCGCCGGATGGCCCGCATGTCGGGCGCGCCCGAGGCGCCGGCCGAGCCCGCCAAGCCCATCGTCGAGGGCGACGAGCCCTGCCCCTGCGGCAGCGGCGAGCCCTTCAAGCAGTGCCACGGCGAGTTCCTCTGAGCCGGACGCTCGGGTGCGAAGGGGGCGACGTCTGGCACGTCGCCCTCGGCGCTTCGTCGGCCTAGGGAGGCTCGACCGGCTCCTCGCCGATCACCAGCTTGGCCGCCTCGCTCACGCGCACGTGCACGTGGTTGTCGTGGTTCGGCCAGTGCTGGAGGTGGGTGCCGTCCGAGTAGAGGGGGACGAGACTCGTCGCGATCACGCCGTCCTTGGCGAGCGGCGCGGCGGCGGGGCGAACCAGCTCGATGAGCTCCTGGTCGAGGAACATCATGGTGACGATGCCGCCCTCGTAGAACCCCGCGAGCTCGCGCGCCGTGGCGCGGGCGTCGAGGCCCTTGGCGGTGCCGTTCACGCACGCGCGCCCGCCGTCGACCGAAGACGTCGTGCAGAAGCTCCGCCACGCGGACCCGCCGTCGCTGCCGTAGAGCGAGACGTCGACGTCCTTGCCGCGCTGGTGCGAGGCGTGCCGCGGCGCGCCGACGTCGTTGCCCGGGGTCTCGCCGTTCCACTGCGAGAAGTCGTACGGGTAGAATGGCGCCTTCTTCATCGCGATCATGCGGCGGCCCGCCGAGCGCAGCAGCATCAAGAGGTCGCGGCGGCCGAACTGGTAGCGGAACACGGTGCCGCCGTCGTGCGCGTAGCCGTCGACCGCGGGGTCGTTGGCCAGCGGGAGCTGCAGCAGGTGGCTGCAGTCGCTGGCGCAGGTCACCCCGTCCGCGAACGGCGTGCGGGTGATGGTGAGCGTGCCGGTGAACGCGGTCGAGGAGGTGATGCGCACCCAGAAGGTGGCGGCCGCGTCGCCGTCGAACACCGCGAGGGTACGCAGGCCGCCTCCCCCGTCGGTCTCGCCGAGCGCCTTGCGCGCGCCCGCGGTCCAGCGCTCGACCTTCATCACGACCGGCTGCGAAGAGGGCGAGAACGTGAGCATGAAGTGCACGTGCTCGCCGGGCTTGGTCTCGACGCGGAACACCGCCTCGCCCTTGGCGGGCACCGAGACCGGCTGCTTGCCGTCGACGCCGGGCTTCTCGCCCTCGACGGGCGGTGGCGCGACCGGACCCGTGTCGGGTGCGACCGTGTCTCCGACGGCGTCACCTGTGTCGGGAGAACCGACGTCGCCGCTCGTCTCGTTCGCCACGTCGACGGCCGCGTCCAGGTCGGCGTCGCTCGTCTCGCCGGGCTCGGTGCCGCTGCATGCCGCGAGGAAAGCGCAGAGAGGAAGCCCGAGCCAGCGCACCATCCGGCGAGGGTACCACCCCTTCGGAACCGGCGCCCGGTGGCGGGCATCGTTGGTGGGTGACCCCGCGCGCCCCCGCCGCCCACTTCGACCGCCCCGAGCACCGCGCCCTCGACCGCGCCGCCCTGCGGCTCGAGCGCATGCGGTCGACCGCGAATTTTCGCGACGGCCGGTTCTGGAACCCGAGCGGCGCCAAGCCCGGTCTCACCCCGGGCAACCACATGGGCCTGCTGCGCGACTGGATCCAGAACGGCGCGCGACGCACGCCCCCCGGCCCCATGCCCATGGTGTCGCCGGTGTCGGCGTGGCGCGATGCGGCCCGCACCGATCTGCGGGCCACCTGGCTCGGGCACTCCACCGTGCTCCTCGAGATCGACGGCGCGCGGATCCTCACCGACCCGGTGTGGGCCGATCGCGCCTCGCCCACGCAGGCGTTCGGCCCGCTGCGCTTCCACCGCGCGCCTGTCTCCCTCGCCGAGCTGCCGCCGCTCGACGCCATCGTCGTGAGCCACGACCACTACGACCACCTCGACGCCGACGCCGTCGGCGCCCTCGCGCGGCGCACGCGCACGCCGTTCTTCACCGCCCTCGGGGTCGGCGCGCACCTCGAGCGGTTCGGGGTTCCGGCGGAGCGAATCACCGAGCTCGCGTGGTGGGAGCAGGCCGAGGTGCCGCGCACCGACGTGGTGATCACCGCCACGCCCGCGCAGCACTTCTCGGGTCGCGGCCCCTTCGACCGCAACCGCACGCTGTGGGCCGGGTGGGCGCTCGCGAGCCGGCGCCACAAGGTGTTCTTCTCCGGCGACACCGGCCTCGAGCCCAGCTACCCCGAGATCGCGCGGCGGTGCGGGCCGTTCGATCTGATCATGCTCGAGGTCGGCGCATACCACCCCGCGTGGGGCACGATCCACCTCGGGCCCGACCAGGCCGTGCAGGCCCACGCCGCGCTCGGGGGTGGCGCGTTCCTGCCGGTGCACTGGGGCACGTTCGACCTCGCCCTCCACGCCTGGGACGACCCCATCCTCTCGCTCGAGCACGTGGCCCGTGAGAGCGAGCTGCCGCTGGTCGCGCCCCTGCTCGGCGAGGCGCGGGTCATCGGCGACCGGGACGACCTGCGGCGCCAGCCCCTGGTGTCATGGTGGCGTGACGTGGTCCCCGCCTAGCGGACGTGGATGTGGACCGCGGCGCCGGGTATCCTGTCGCGATGTCCTTCGTCCGCTCCTCGGCCTTGGCCTTCGCGCTCGTGTTCGTCGGCTGCGGTGGCACCGACGGCGAGATCGGGCCGGCGCCCGAAGACGCGGCGGCCGAGGTGGACGATCCTTTCCAGCCCGACACGGGGACCCTCGTCGAGGACACGTCGCTCGCCGACACGGGCTCGAGCGAGGCCGCGACGGATGCCGGCGACGCCGCCAAGCCCGACACGCCCAAGCCCGACGCGGCCACCGCGTGCCAGGCCGCGCTGATCGAGCTCGGGGTCTCGTTCAAGACCACCGCGGCGCGCGGCGTGGTCGACGCGGTCAAGCTCAACGGGCCGATCAACGGCGTCACCTTCGCGAACGGCACCAGCACGACCACCATGGGCGACCCGGTGGCCTGCGAGTTCGTGAAGACCCTGCACGCCTTCGCGGGGCTGGCGAAGAGCAAGGGCTTCGTCCGGATCGGCACGCTCGGGAGCTACTGCTACCGCTGCTGCTGCGCGTGGAGCAGCACCAACTTCTGCCGCGGTCTGACCGACCCGGAACCCTCGTGCGGCACGTCCGGGTATTCGACCCACTCGTGGGGCCGCGCGGTCGACGTGCGCTACCTCTACAAGGCCGACGGCACCCGCTACGACATCAACGACGCGACCCACTGGGTGAAGTACGGCAGCACCGACACCTGCGTGCGTGGCCTCGCCGACCAGCCGGCTGGCAGCATCAGTCAGCAGCTCTACCAGCTCGCCTGCGACGCCACGAAGAACAAGATCTTCGGCATCGTGCTCACCCCCAACTACAACGCCGCGCACCGCAACCACCTGCACATGGACATCGGCGAGAAGGGCACGCCGAGCAGCTTCACGACCAAGAGCCTGCCGCTCGGGCCGGCCGCGGACTTCGTGGGCATCGACGACGCGCCGGTCTCCGACGCCTGCGGCGACGAGTAGCGGGCGCAGTCGCCGACGCAGTCGCCGGAGTGGGGAGTGGAGTCCCCGCGCCGCGGGCCGCGGTCCGCGCGAATCCAGCCGATCTCGCGCGGGCACGCCCGCTGCAATCGCGGGAGGCATGCGCACCCCGCTCCTCGCCCTCCTCCTGTGTCTCCCTGCCTGCGCGGTCGACGGCGCGGGCGATCCCGATCTGAGCGCCGCCGACGCGGGTTCGAGCACCGACGCTGGTCCCGACACGGACCCGACCCCGAGCGATGCCTCTCCGAGCTCGGACACCGGCGCTCCGGCAGAGACGGAAGCGGGCGCGCCCGACACCGGGGCCACGCCCGAGGACACCGGTACCAAGCCCGTCACCGGCGAGAAGAAGGTCATCGCCTACTTCGCGGAGTGGGCGGTCTACGGGCGCAACTTCCACGTGCCGGACGTCGACGGCTCGCTGGTCACGCACCTGAACTACGCGTTCCTCAACGTCACCGGCGGCGAGTGCGCGATCGGCGACAGCTACGCCGCGCTCGACAAGGCCTACCCGGGCGACACCTGGGACGCGGGCGTGCTGCGCGGGAGCTTCCACCAGCTGCAGCTGCTCAAGGCCAAGCACCCGAAGCTCCGCGTGCTGCTCTCGATCGGCGGGTGGACCTGGTCGGACGGATTCTCCGCCGCCGCCGCGACCGACGCGGGCCGCAGCAAGCTCGCCAAGTCGTGCGCCGCGATCATGAACAAGTACGGCTTCGACGGCCTCGACGTCGACTGGGAGTACCCGGGCGGAGGTGGGCTCGCGGCGGGCAAGCCCGAGGACACGCAGAACTTCACCAAGCTCCTCGCCGCGTTCCGCGCCGAGCTCGGCGCGGGCAAGCTGCTCAGCATCGCCGCGCCGGCGGGCCCGGCCATGATCAAGAACCTGGAGCTCGCCAAGATCCACGGCTACCTCGACTCGATCAACGTCATGTCGTACGACTTCCACGGCGCGTGGGAGAAGACGACGGGCCACAACTCGCCCCTCTTCCGCAGCGCGGGCGACCCCTCGCCCGCCGGCTGGGACACGGACGCCGCGGTGAAGGCCTACCTCGACGGCGGCGTGCCCGCGGCGAAGATCGTGCTCGGCGGCGCGTTCTACGGGCGCGGCTGGTCGGGCGTCGGCGCCACCGCCAACGGGCTCTTCCAGCCCGCGACCGGCGCCTCGCCCGGCACCTACGAGGCGGGCGTCCTCGACTTCCACGACCTCGTCGCGAACTACATCCCGAAGTACAAGCGCTACTGGGATCCCGTCGCCAAGGCGCCGTGGCTCTACGACGCGGCCAAGCAGATCATGATCAGCTACGACGACGCCGAGTCGCTCGGCGTGCGCGGCAAGTACATCGTCGACCGCGGCCTCGGCGGGATGATGATCTGGGAGCTCTCGTCCGACGACAAGGCGCACACGCTCGGCAAGGCGGTCTGGGCGTCGCTGCACTGAGGAATCCTCACGACGCGGGCACATGACGCGCAACTCTTCGCGGCCTCCAGCCGACCCCGGGGCAGGAGGCCTGAATGAGCACCGTCGACCCGTTGAAGCAGAAGTCCGTCCTTCCCCCGCTCGACCTGAACCCGCCGACGAAGGCCGACGCGGCCAAGAAGAAGCCGGTCGATCTCGACTACGTCCCGCCGGCGCCGCCGCTCCAGGTGAACGGGCTCTTCCCGAACACCGCGACCCAGGGCCCCGGCGTCAGCGCCAGCGTGTTCGGGCCGGTCTCGCCCGACCCGAAGGCCCTCGGCGACGCCGAGCTCGCCAAGAAGACGTCGCAGCTCTTCGCGACGATCAAGGCCAACCCGGGCAAGGCCAACGCCTACGACCTGAAGCTCGCCGGCGCGATGGTCGCGGAGATGGGGCGTCGCGCGAACGACAAGCTGTCGGCGCCCGTGGACCCGACGAAGCTGGGCAACGGCGAGCTCTTCCAGCGCCTGCTCCTCGTCGATCTCAAGAAGCAGGCGGGGCCACTCTCCAAGGCCGAGGCGGACAACGCCGCGAAGCTCGAGGCGGAGTGGAAGAAGCGCACGGCCAACGATCCGACGAAGCAGCTCGCCGAGGCGCAGGCCAAGCGCGAGGCGCTGAAGAAGGAGATCGCCTTCCAGTGCGGCACCGCCGCCGCGGGCGCCCTCGGGATCGCGCCGCTCCCGAGCGCGGTCGGGCTGCTCGGCTCGGCGGTGATGGTCTACCACGAGGCCTCCCAGGGCCACTACGGAGCCGCCGGCCTCGAGGTCGCAACCACCGGCGCGGCCCTGCTCCTGCACGGGACGCCATGGGGAATTGGTGTCGAGATCGTCGCCGCCGGCGTGAACCTCGCCAAGTGCGGGGCTCTGATCAAGGACCTCCACGACGCAGACCAGCACCTGAAGGATCTCTCCAGCGTCGCCAAGGGCAAGCCGTGATCGGCTATCGCGAGGGTCTCCGAGCCATCGAGGTCCTGCGCTTCGAACACCGACCGTGGTGGCCCACGGTCATCTTGATGTTCCTCGCGAGCCTCCACGCGCTGACCTGGGGCAGCGCCTGGCTCCTCCTCCCGGCGCTTGTCGTCGTCGCCGTCTTCTGGGCCCGGCGGCCTCGCGTGGTGCTCGAGCTGGACCACGACCGCCAGACGTTGCGCGTCCAGCGTGTGGGACCCGGGCGCGGCGGCTTCGAGCTGCCCTTCGGCTCGATCACCAGCGTGGCGTGCGTCTCCGTGGGACGAGAGAACGCGCTCGTCGTTCGCGACCAGGACGAGGAGGCCCACGTGGTCGTCCAGGGCATGCCCACCGAGAGGGACGCCGAGCGCCTCCGCGAGCTCCTCGCGCCCGTGCGCGGCCCGCGGTGACGACGTCGTCGCGGCTCAGCGAGAGGTCCAGGCAGCGATCGGGGAACGTGCGGCTTGGGGTCAGGCCCCGGCGGCTTGCGGTGTCATCGCCGCCCGGGGGCTTCCGATCCCGAGTGCGAAGCCACGAGGGCGCTTGACAGGCCCGTCCGACGATCTCTGCTCGTTCGAGATGGCGCGCCGATCCGTCCAGATGTCGCTCCCCCTCACCTCCGGGTGGGGAGGCAAGCGCGTCGGCGCGGGTCGTCCACGCCTCGCCCCGCGGGCGCTCGTGCCCCACCGTCCGCGGCCGGTCCACCAGGCCTCCTACCCCGAGCACCTCACCTGGCGCTGCGTCGCGGGTCTGGGCTCCTTGCGAGGCGCCGAGGTGTTCCCGGCGATCGCGGCGGCGCTGTCGGCGCATCGCGCGGCGGGCGCCGCCTTCCGCGTCGTCCACTTCTCCGTGCAGGACGACCACCTCCACCTGATCGTCGAGGCGCAGGATGCTCGGGCGCTCCGCCTGGGAGCCCAGGGCCTCGGCGTGCGGCTCGCCCGGGCGATCAACCGCGCGCTCGGGCGGCGGGGGCGGGTGTTCGACGACCGGTACCACGCCCGCGCGCTCCGCACGCCGCGCGAGGTGCGGATCGCCTTGGCGTACGTGCTGCACAACTTCAAGAAGCACCAGAAGCTCGCCGCTACGCGGCTCGACCCGTGCTCTTCGGCGCTGTGGTTCGACGGGTTTCGTGAAGTACGAGGTGCGCCGCTCGCGGCGCGAGCGGCGGTCCACGCCCCCCGCACCTGGCTCGTGCGGGTCGGTTGGAGGCGTCACGGGCTCGTCTCGGTGCGCGAACGCCCCGCCTGATCGGCTACCATCGGTCTCGTGCGGCCCGGTCGGTCAGCCTCGTCCCTCGAGTCCAGCGCGCGCGCCAAGCTGGCGCTCGGCGAGGACCCGAACGACGTCTACCGCTTCCTCGATCTCGAGGGCGCCTCGCCCGAGCTCGCGCAGGAGATCGTCCACAAGGTGCTCGCCGAGCAGGCCGCCCACGTGCGCTACGAGGGGCGCGTGCACGCGCTGTCGGGCGGGGCCGCTCTCGCGATCGGGCTGTGGCTGCTCGACGTCTACGGGCCGCACTTCCAGCGTGGCCTCGGCACGTTCCTGGTCGGCCTCGCCCTCGGCGGGGTCGGCGCGTATTACCTGGTCACGGGCGCCTTGAAGGCGATCCGCGGGCGCTCAGGCCTGTCCTGACCGGATCGCGAGCGCGAGGAGGTGGGCCGCGACGTCGGTGCCTCCGCGGTTCGAGCTCGCCTGCGCGCGACCCGCGTGCTGGGTCGTCGTGACGACGCCCTCGCTGGATGCGATCGCGCGCCCGGTGTCGAGGGCGCGACGCGGGCGCTTCTGCTTCGCGAGTCGGTCGTCGTGGGGGATCGGCGCGGCGGCCTGGATCGCCACCACGAGCGCGCTGAGTCCCTCGCGGCGGGTGCGACCGGCGCTCGCCCCGAGCCCGCCGAAGCGCGTGAAGGAGTCGCTGACCAGCCAGGGATCGACGCCGGTGGTGCGGAACAGGTAGAGCACCCGCGCGTTGGCGAAGCGGCCGTCGAGCGAGCCGTGAACCGCCTCGATCTCGTCGCCGAGAGAGCGCGAACGCGTGGTCACCGAGACCTCCTCGGCCTCGGAGTGCAGCGCCTCGACGATCACGAGCAGCTCCGACCAGGGGAGGACCTCCCCGCCCTCGACGTCGACCAGCCCGTGCTCGGCGAGCGCGAAGTCGCGCAGCGGGTGCATGTCCGCGGACGAGACCACGCGCTCCAGATCGCACGCCACCGCGCCGTGCCCCGCGCCGCGCAGGCACGCGAGCGCCGCGGTCGCGCGCGCGCGGTCGTCCGTGACGAGCACGAGGGCCGGATCGGGCACGGCGAGCCGCGTGCGCAGGTCGAACGCCGCGAGCCCGGAGCAAGCCCCGAGCTCGGGGAGGAGAGGGTCGAACGACCCGCTCCTCCTGGTGACCGCGACACCGAAAGCCACGCCCTTTCAACCGAAGTTGACGCTGCCCTCTTTGCGCTGGTCGGCGAGCTCCCAGAAGCGCTGGGCGATGTCCTTGGCCTCGAGGGTCGCGTTGCCATGATCGAAGGCCGTGCCCTTCACCATGCCGAGCACCACCACCTCACCGACGTACACGCCCTTCGGCGCGAGCGCGGCGCGCAGCAGGCCGACCGTCTTGTGCTGGGCCGCCTTTCCGATCGCGAGGCCCATCGCCTGGAACTGCACGGCCATCGCGTCGACCGCGGGCTCGTAGAACGCGAAGCCGCCGCCGGTCACCAGCACCGCGCCCTTCTGCGCCTCGAGGTCGGGCAGCGCCTCCTGCACCGCGGTGACGAGGCCCACGACCGCGACGCCGAACGCCGCGTGCAGCTCGCTGTCCGGCGCCGCGAGGAGGTCGCCCGCGCCGCCGCCGTACGCGTTCCAGTGGATCGCGGCGATGGGACCGAGGCCCCGCGCCTCGCGCACGAGGCCGCGCACGGCCTTCGGGTCGGAGAGGTCGGTCGGGAACGCCTTCACCGTCACGCCGGCGTCCGCGAGGCTCTTCGCGGCCTTGTCCAGCCGCTCCGCGTTGCGCGCGACGAGGCCGACCGAGTAGCCCTCGCGACCGAAGCGACGCGCGACGGCGTCAGAGATGCCAGGACCGTGACCGCACACGAGGATGGTCTTGCTCATGGGGCAGGAGCCTAGACGAGGCGCCCTGCCCTTTGGACCCACCCGTTGGGGGAGGAAGCTCAGCCCGAGAGGATCTCGCACGCGGCCCGCTCCCCGCTCTGCAAGGCGCCGTCGATGTAGCCGCTCCACACGGTGGCCGTCTCCGTCCCGGCCCAGTGCAGCGGACCGGTCGGCGCGCGCAGCGCAGCGCCGTGCTGCGTCAGGAGGCCCGGCGGGCAGAACGCGCCGTAGCAGCCGCGCGCCCACTCGTCGTGCTCCCACAGCTTCTCGGCATACTGCCGCGGCGCGAGCGCCCGCTCACCGAGGTACTTCGCGAAGCACGCGAGCACCTTCGCGCGGCGGTCTGCCTCCCCGAGCCGACCGAGGGCGCGCGCGCCGTCGCCCTCGACGAACCCGAGCAGCACGCCCGGGCGCCCGTCGGCGGGCGAGCTGTCGAAGGTGACGTGGCAGGGGCCCTCGTCGCTCACGACCATCCCCGAGAGGCCGTCGTCGCGCCAGAAGGGCGTGTCGTAGACCGCGACGCACTTGCCGGCGGCGCCCATCGGCATGCCTTCGTGGAGCGCGGCCCGGGAGCGCGGCAACGCGGGGACGAACTCGACCTCGTTTGCGAGGGGCGGTGGCAGCGCGACGACCGCACGCCGCGCGCGCACGACGACGCCGTCCGCGTGCACCACCACGTCGTCGCCCCACTCCACGCGCCGGGCCGGACAGGACGTCCGCACCCCGAGCCCCTCGGCCATCGCCTCGGCGAGCCGCTGCATGCCGCCCTTCACGCGGGTCTCCTGCGCGCCCCCCTCGGTGCCGAGCAGCGAGTCGGTGCCGAGGCCGGAGCGGATGTAGAACAACGCGTGCAGCAGCGAGTAGTTGTCCGCGTTCTCGGCGAACACCGTCTCCATCCCGATGGCCAGGAGCTCGCGCGCCTGCGTGTTGCCGACGTGCTCCCGCACCCACGCGCCGAAGCTGACGGCGTCCCAGGCCGCCGCGTCCTTCGCCTTCCACGGCGCGTCGAGCGGGACCTTCTTGGCCATCCAGTCGAGGCGCGCCTGCGCCCACCCGACGCCGAGGAGCGCGAGCAGCGGCAGCCTGGGGATCGTGCCGCGGTAGCGCGTGCGCTTGCCGCGAAAGAGCAGGACGTTCTCCCCCGCGGTCCACGTGGGGTAGGTCTCGATCGCGTAGCGCCCGAGCCAGTGCACGAGGCGCTCCTGTCCGGTCCCGAGCCACTGGCCGCCGAGGTCGACCCAGGTGCCGTCGTCGAGCGTCGTCGTGTAGACGCGCCCGCCCACGCGATCGCGCGCCTCGAGGACGACCACGTCGCGCCCGGCGTCGACGAGCTCTCGCGCGGCGGCGAGGCCCGCGAAGCCCGCGCCGAGGACCACCACGTCGCAGCGGATCTCTTCCATCGTCAGACCCCGTCCTTCGCCGATTCGCGCGCCCAGAACCACCGCGCGACGCGCGCGCCCCGCTCGGGCGTCGCGAGGACCGCGCGCGCCCAGAGATCGACCTCGACGCGGTGCCGCTCCCACGCGTCCGCGGCCGACGCGGCCTCGAGGGCGGCGCGATCGGCCTCGAAGATCGCGCGCGCCGCCTCATGGTCGCGGACCATGACCGCGCGGTGCAGGCGCTCGCTGCGCCAGAAGAGGCTCTCGCGATCGGCCTCTCCGGCGACGGGGACCGGCCCCGTGTCGGTGTCGAAGGAGACGGGCTTGAACACCGAGAGGCACGGCGCGCTCGTGCCCGTGGCCCAGATCTCGGTGCGCTCGCCGAGGCGCGCGATCAGCGAGCCGGTGGTCTGGCCGGACGTGCGGGTCGGGAGGATCCCCGCGTGCGCGCAGGGCGCGGTCATGCGCAGGCCGCGCTGCGGATCGTGCCCGCCGTGGTCGCGGAGGGCGGCCATGCAGCGCGCGAGGTCGGTGCCCTCGCCGCCGTCGCGCGCAGAGAGCGCGCGCAGCGAGCACGCGCGGCGGACGTCTCCTCCGGACAGGAAGGCCATGTCGGTACGACCGAAGGCCTCGCGGAACGAGAACGGCCGATCGTCGCGGTAGAAGCCGCGCCGGCGCGCCTCCTCGAGGGTGCCGGGGCCGATCCGATCGGGCGCGTCGATGGTGAGCACGTTGCTCGTGGTGCGCACGCCGCGGACGCGCACGGCGGCCCAGCAGCGGTCGGCGGTCTCGAGCAGCCAGGCGCCGCGACGGTCGGCGATCACGAACGCGTTGTGGTAGCGGAACCCCGCGCTGCGGAACCCGCACCGGCCCCCCTGCCCGTGCCGCGCGAGGAGCCCGGTGAGGCGCTCGAGCGCGTCGTCGGCGGTGCGGGCCTGCTCGAGCGCGAGGCGCAGGAGGTCCATGCCGGTGAGGCCCACGGGGGCGACGGGGAGCCGCGTGAAGACGGCCTCGTTGCCGATGGCGACGCCGTGCTCGTTGACGCCCATCTCGGCGCCCCACATCCACGCCGGGCGCGAGAGCACGACGGCCGCGCGCGGCGCGGGCTCCGGGATGGGGACCCAGGTGGCGCGTCGCTCGCTCGCGGGTCCGGCGGGGTGGTGCTCCACGACCTGCGCCTCGCCGGGCTCGCGGTCGCTGTTCTTGGCGAACCACACGGGCCCGCTCGGCGGGACGACGACCATGGTGTCGCACATGCGAAGGGAGGCTACCGCAGTGTGGTCACTCGCAGTGGCAGCTCTCGAGAGCGCGGGCGCGGTCCGAGACGGGGAGCAGGGCGAAGAACGCGCGACTCACGTCGCAATCGGCCCGACGGTAGGTGGTGACCCGGCCTTCCACCACGAGACCGCGCGACAGAACCTGCTGAGGCCTATCCCTTCGCTCGGCGACAGCCAGAGGACGCCCTCGATGGCGTCGTCGAGGGCGGGGATTCCTCCGAGCTTCTCGGCCGCGCGGACGATGGTCGCGGCTTCGGCCGAAGCGACGGAGACCTCGTAGCGGTGCGGTCCGTCGCGGTAGTCCTTGGTGTCGGCAAGAACCGGCGCTGCGGAGCCGCGCCAGCCGCGCGCGACGAGCTTCGGGTACGCGGGCATCGTGTAGACGGTGGTGACGGGCGCGGCCTCGGTGGTTCCCGCGTCGTGCCCGTCGGGTCGGTGGCAGGCGACCAGCGTTGCCAGCCAGCACGCGATGATCGGTACGAGGACGGCTCTCGACACGGTGGCTCCACGCAGCAACTACGGCGCGATGCGCGGGCACACGGAGGCCCGGCGAGACCACTCGTAGTCCTCGCGTCCTTCCTGGTCCAGCGACTGGTAGAGCACCTCGGCCACCGCGGAGGTCATCGGCCGATAGCCGCTGTTCTCGAACCGCAAGTGCCAGCACTGCTGCACGATCGACAGCCGAGAGACGGTTCCATCCGTGTAGAGCACGTCGACCACCCACTTGTAGTCTCCGACGTCGGCGCTGTCCGGATCCGGCTGCAGCGGCGAGGCTGCGCGAAGCTGGCTGAAGACCCGCTCCCAAGACCGGAGGAGGGCTGGATTCGTCTGCTGTAGGGCACGCGAGTGTGGCCACTCAAGCGACGCAATGTCCTCCGGGGGCACGATGCCGGCGACGTGCCCGGCGTGGAAGTAGATGGTCACCTGCTGGACATGGGGGGTCTCCGTCGCCCCCCGCGGGCAGTGCAAAGACGAGCAGGCCAGCGGCAACGACTCCCGACCAATGGCGCACGACGGCTTCCTCCTGAGACCGAACCATCCGTGGCGGAGAATAATCCCCGCTTCGGCGCACTCCAGTCCCTACCCGCCGACGTGTCGGGTTCTCAACTCTTGACGTGGCGCAATCCCTGGATCTGCGCGAGACGATGGGAGTAGAACGGCTTGTCGTTGAAGTAGACGTCGTCGACGGCCGCGAGCGGCAGCATCTTGCCATCCCCGATCGTCGACTCGACCGCACGGAACGCGCGCAGCTTCTTCATCGACGAGACGAATCCGACCGACTCGACGGTCAGGCGCGAGAGGACGAGCACCTCGAGCCGCTCCAAGCCAGCCACGATCTGGATGTGATTGAGCCTCTTGCAGACCGAGAGTTTGAGCGTGTGGAGGTTCGGGGCACCGAGGATCCCGTCGAGGGAGAGCAGCTTCGGCGCCCGGAAGATCTCGAGGCGCTGCAGCGCTTCGAAGTTCATACCCTCGAGCGACTGCAAGCCGGTCTGTCTCAGCTCGAGGTCACGCAGCGATCGGAGTGCATGCCAGGAGCGAAAATCACCACTGCGCGGCGCGAACTTCTGCAGGCACAGCTCTTCGATGCTTCGACAGTCCTCCAGTCGACAGCCTTCGGACCACGCGCCGCGGTACGACTTCAGCCTCGGCAACGCGCCGAGGTCCACCTTCTGCGCCTCGACGAGGACCAATCGCTCGAGCGCCTTGAACTCGCTCAGCAGCGAGAGATCCCAGGTGAACGCCTCCCTGGCGTTGATGGCGAGCCCTCGAATCTGCGCCGCGTAAGGTGCAATCTTCGATAGGTTCTGCTCTGGCCAGCTCGTGTAGACCAACCCGAGGCACTCAGCGTTCGTGGCGAGATACTCCTGAACGCTGCCTGCAACGTCGTCGTATCTGGCCGTGACACCCGTGACTCGATCGCCCATTGCTGCGTCGCTCATGTTCCCTCCTGTCGAACGAGTCACTGCGACTGTCGCCGGAGCTCCCTCAGCCACTTCCGCGCCTGCGGAAAGCCCGTCACGGCGGCCCGCTCCAGCCAGAAGTCCCGCCAGCGCGCGCTCGCCCGAACCCCGTCACCATCGTCGTAGCAACGGGCCAGCGCGACCTGCGCACGCACGTCTCCGTTCCGAGCGGCCTTCCGGAACCAGGCCGCCGCCTCGCTCGCCGACTCACGGACGCCCACGCCCCGCGAGTACGACACGCCGATGTCGTACTGCGCATCGGGCACGCCCGCCCGCGCGGCCCGCAGCAGCATCCTCGTCCCTCGCGGTAGGTCGCGCTCCACCACCGGCCGCTTGCCATGGAGGTACCAGGTCCCGAGCGCATAGACGGCCCGTGGGTCACCGAGGCGAGCCGCGCGGACCAGCAGCGGGAAGACGACCCGCGGCCACCCGCGCGCTTCGCTCCGCGCGAGCTGGAGGGCCTCGTCGTATTCCGGAGATTGGATCGCCATTTCCTCACCTCGACGCGCGGCTCGACTACTCACACGCGCAGGCCAGCAGGGCCTTGTCCTTCTGGGAGACAGGCAGGAACCTGACCATGGCGCGAGCAAGGCCACAGTTGCCGGCCAGGTAGGTCGTGACGCCTCCTTTCCACCAAGAAACGACGTTGCAGTGCATGCTCAGTCCGACACCTTCGTCCTTCGTGACGAACAGCACCCCCCGAATCCCGACGTCGTCCAACCGTTCCACGTGCGGAAGCGATCGCACCAGCTCCAACACCGTCGCCGCGTCGGCCGGAGAGACGCTCGATTCGAACTCCCAGTCCCTGCCAGCGAAGTCCGACGTGTCGAGTTTCACGGGAGCCTCGGAGAGCCAGCTCCTCGCGACGAATCGGGGGTAGGCAGCCTCGACGTACTTCGTGGGAGACGGTGATGGCCCTGCATCGCTGCCGTTCGCCCTGCCGCGATCACAGCCCCAGCATGCACAGAGAAGCCACACGGCCGTCATGCGACCCCTCGGCCTCCAGCCCGCCATGCCCGCCACTCTACCCCACCTTGTCGCGCCCGCCCCCTCGCCCCTACCGTCGCGCCATGTCGCTGGAGCGTCCTCTCTCTCCGCACCTCACCGTCGACCAGGGCCTCACCGCGTATCTGGCCGAGAACGGCTTCGACCGCGCCGCCTACGACGCGCGGTGGACCCCGGCGTCCTTCCTGGGCATCCCCGTCCCCGTCCTCAACACCGAGCGCCACCGCTTCGGGATCATGCGCCACGACCTGCACCACGTGGCCACCGGCTACGGCACCGATCTGGCCGGCGAGGCCGAGATCAGCGCGTGGGAAGCCCGCCGCGGGTTCGGCGCCGTCGGCCTCTACGTCTCCTCCATCGTCGGCAGCCTCACCCTCTTCGGCCTCGCCGTCTGGCCGCGCCGCGTCCTCCGCGCCCTCTCCGCGTCCGGCAGCGGCCACCCCAACCTGTTCCTCGACCGCGTCCCCTACGAGGTCGTCCTCGGGTGGACGATCGGCGAGCTCCGCGCCTACCTGGGCATCCCCGCCGAGGGCCTGGCCGGCGCGCGCCGGCTGCACGATCGGGCGCCTGACATCGCGCATGGCACCCCCTCCGCGCCCGCGGGATGACCGGGGGCATGAAGCTCCTCGACGATCTCCGCGCGGAACACGAGGTCATCGATCCCATGGTCGGCGCGCTGCGCACCTACGCCATGCGGCGGGTCCGCGGCGAGGCCGACGCGACCGACGCCCCGCGCTTCGTCGCCTTCTTCCGCCTCTACGCCGACCGGTACCACCACGCTCGCGAGGAGGACGTGCTCTTCCCCGCCCTTGTACGCGAGCTCGATCTCCCCGCCGATCGCGGCCCGATCGTGGCCCTCACCGTCGACCACACGCGCATGCGGCGCCTCTTCGACGAGATCTCCGAGCTGCTCTCCCGCAAAGAGCTCGGGGGCGACCACGCCGCGCGCCTCCTCCGCCTCTCGACCGAGTGGTCCCACGCGCTCTGGCTCCACATCGACGCCGAGAACTCCGTGCTGTTCCCCGAGAGCGCCGATCGGCTGCGGCGCGCGAACGTCCTCGATCTCCCGAACCGCGCCCCGACCGACGACGAGGCCGCCGCCCACGCGAGCGCCGCGGCCCTCATGCTGCGCCACCCGCCGCTGCGCGACGACACCGTCATCCGCGGCGAGGGCTGCTCGATCTGCCCGAACCACGGCACCACCTGCGAGGGCGTCGAGCGCGAGTGGTGGAGCGACGAGGAGAAGGACGAGTTCCCCGATCACGTGGGCTGACGGCGCGCCTGCTGCACCACGGCGGTCAGGTCGTCGAGCACGAACGGCTTCGAGAGGAACCCCTGGAACGACCCGGGCTCGAGCGCGGCCTCGAGCCCCTCGCGCGCATACCCCGACGAGAGCACGACCGGCACCTGGTTGCCGCTCTCCCGGATGCGCCGCAACACCTCCGCGCCGTCGAGCCCGGGCATCGTGAGATCGAGCACCACGACGTCGACCACGTTGCCCGCGAGCACCTCGAGCGCCGCGAGCCCGTCGGGCGCCTCGAGCACCTCGAAGCCATCGAACTGCAGCGCCTGCACGAGCAGCTGGCGCACGAGCGGCTCGTCGTCGACCACGAGGATCCGTCCCCCGGCGGTGACCACCTTCGGCGTCACCGCGGGCGTCGCGGCGGGCGCGTCGTACGCGGGCAGCGCGACCGAGAACGTGCTGCCGACACCGAGCGTGCTCTCGACGAGCACCGCACCACCGTGCGCCGAGACGATGCCCAGGCACGACGCGAGCCCGAGGCCGTGGCCCTTCTCCTTGGTCGTGAAGAACGGCTCGAACACGCGCCCCCGCGTGGCCTCGTCCATGCCGATGCCGTCGTCGTGCACCTCGAGCAACACCCACTCGCGCGCCGGGGACACCGCCCCGAGCGCGTCTTGCCAGCGACCGCCCAGCGCCGGCACCCGCCGCGCCTTCGCCCGGATGTGCCCCCGCCCCTCGCGGAGCGCATCCGAGGCGTTCGTGAGCAGGTTCATCACGACCTGGGTCAGCGCCGCGCGGTCCGCGAGCACGGTGGCGCCCGCATCGATCTCGAGCGTCAGCTCCGCCCCCTTGGACAGGCTCGCCGCGAGCAGTCCGTGCAGCTCCTCGAGCAGCGGCCCGAGCGCGATCAGCGTGCGCGGGCCCGTCTCGCGGCGCCCGGCGTAGACCAGCATCTGCCGGGTCAGATCCGCGGCGCTGCGCCCCGCGCTGCGGATGCTCTCCGCGATGGCGCGCTCTTCGCCTTCGAGGCGACGCGCGAGCAGGTCCGCGTTCCCGAGCACGCCGACCAGGAGGTTGTTGAAATCGTGCGCGATGCCCCCGGCCAGGACGCCGAGGCTGTTCAGGCGCTCGCTCCGCTCGACGCGCTGCTCGAGGCGCCGGCGCTCGGTCTCGTGTCGACGCGCCTCGCGCAGGTCGCGCAGCCCCGAGACCCGCACGGGCTCGCCCTCCAGCGTCGAGTACACCGCCGTGACGGCCGCGGGGATCTCCTCGCCGTCCTTCGCGCGCAGCACCGTCTCGAAGGTGCCGATCCGCTCGAACTCGGTGGAGGACCGCGGAATGGCCACGAACTCCTCGACCGTCCGCCCGATCACCTCTTCGCGCTGGTAGCCGAGCAGCTGGGTGAGGCGCCCGCGCGCGTCGAGGACCACGCGATCGCGGCTCAGCACCATGATGTCGAAGGCCTGCTCGGCGAGGTCGCGCAGCCGCTGCTCGCTCTCGCGCAGGAGCGCCTGGGTGCGCTCGCGGGCCGTGACGTCGCGGAACGCCACGACGCGCACCGGCCGCTTGCCGAGGCGCCCCTGCTTGGCCTGCAGCTCGGCGCGGAACCGCGAGCCGTCCTTGCGCGTGCCGGTGATGACGTATTCACCCTCGATGCGGTTCTGCATGCGTTCGACGACCAGCCGGCGGTCCTCGGGGGCGACGCACAGGTCGAGGGGCCCGCGTCCCAGCACCTCCTCGTGGCTGAACCCGAGCATCTCGGACATGCGTGCGTTGGCGTCGATGATCGACCCGTCGACGTGCACGAACAGGCCCTCGAAAGAGGCGGCGGAGAGCAGCTCCATGCGTTCGCGGATCCGTTGCCGCTCGTCTCTCTCGGCCAGACGGGCGAGCGCGGCCCGCAGCAGGGGCTCGACCACGACCGACAGCGCAGGGTCGTCGCAGGCGAAGTGCACCGTCTCGCCCTGGTGCTCGAGCGCGTGCATCCCCTCGCCGGGCTCGCGCGCGACCCGCACGCCGTGCTCGGAGAGCAGGGTCGCGAGCGTGGAAAGGCCCGTCTCGGGCGCCTCGATCAGCGCGGTGAGGGCACGAGCGACGACGGCCGGCGGGAGTGACACCTCCCGACATCGTAGAGCAGAGGAACCGGCCGAGATCGAACCGTTTGTGCGCGACCGAATGTGGGTGACCCTGCGCGGTCATGTCCCTCTTCCCCAAGCTCGAAATCGCCGTCGATCACGGCCTCGTCCTGCTCGTCGAGACCACCGCCCTCGTCCGGCTCGCCCACGGGCTCCTGAAGGCCCTCGAGCCGACCGTCGCCGAGCTGCCGGACACCCTGCGCGAGGCTCGGCGGGTGCTCGAGACACTCGAGCGCTTTCCCCGCCAGTAGAGGCAGATCACCGTCATGTAGGTCGGGCCAGCGCGACGGGCCCCACGACGATTCGCATCGGCGACACGCTGGGAGTCAGAGGGCGCGGGCGACGAGGCGATCGATGGCGGCGAGGAGCGCCGGGCCACTCGGCTTCGCACCGAGGTGCGCCACGCGAGGGCGGAGGGGTGTGCCCTCGATCCCGCCGAGCACCACGAACCCCAGCTCGGGGAACCGGGCCGCCATCGCGGAAACGACGATCTCGCTCGTGTTCGCGCTCACGATCGCGACCTTCGCCGGTGGCCCGGCGAGGGCAGTGACGTCGGTGAACGACTCGACCACGTCGACGTCGAAGCCACCCCCGAGGAGGTGGCGCGCGAGGCTGACCCGCACGAACCGGTCTTCGTGGCAGAGCAGGGCACGGGGGCGGAGACCCACGCGCACGATGCGACCGCGCGACGGAGGCGCCTCGACCTCTCGCTCGGGGATCGCCGCCCGGAATCCCGAGACCTTGCGGTGGAGGCGGCGCGTGAGGCTGTCGAGCACCGCCGCGGCCAGGTGCTCTCCGAGCTCGTCCTCGAGCGTCGGCCGCACGTGCTCCTCCAGGAACGCGATCAGCGCCTCTGGGCGCGCCGGCAAGGCATCGAGCCGGGCCGCCAGCAACGCCGCCTGCAGGAACGCGCGGACGTCGACCTCGCCACCGAAGGCGACCTGCAGTTCATGGACGAGCGACGCGTCGTCGAGCCTGGGGAGCGAGCGGGGAATGGGGGCCTCTCCGAGAAGCCTCCTTCATGAGGGGCGGAGGCGCCAGGGTCTTTCGCCTTGCGCCAGCGCAGACTGCGTCAGCCCAGCCCGAACTCCGGCCCTTGCTTGCCGAGCATCACGCGCTCGTAGACGTCCGGCAGGAGCCGCGAGAGCCACCACGCCGACTTGCCGACGGAGCTCAGCACGAGCCGGTGTCGGCGTCGGGTGACCGCGTCCACGATCGCGGCCGCCACCGAGGCCGGCGTGTCGACCCTGCCGACCACCACCTTCTTGGCGTTCGCCATGGAGCCGTCGCCCGCGAGGGCGTGCGCGTCGATCGCGGTGTCGACGTACGAGGGGCACACGAGGAGGACGTTCACCCCGAGCCCCCCGACCTCCGTCCGCAGCGAGTCGAAGAACCCGTGCAGCGCGTGCTTGCTCGCGGCGTAGCCGGTTCGCCCCACGAGCGGCGCGAAGCCCGCCACGCTCGAGACGGCGACGATGGTGCCCCGGCGCGACGAGAGGCTCGCGAGCGCGGCCTGCGTGCAGTGCACGGCCCCGAAGAAGTTCACGTCCATCACCCTCCGCAGCACGCTCGCGTCGGTGTCGGCGAGCAGGCTGCGGTGCGACAGCCCCGCGTTGTTCACGAGCACGTCCACCCCGCCCCACGCGCGCACGACCGCCTCGACCGCCGCGGCGCACGCGGCCGCGTCGCGCACGTCGCACGGCAGCGCGAGCACCTCGTGACCGTCACGGACCATCGAGCGGCGGGCCTCCTCGAGGCCGGCTGCGTCGACGTCGAGCAGGGCCACGCGGGCTCCCTCGCGCGCGAAGGCCCACGCCGTCGCGAGCCCGATGCCCCCGGCAGCCCCCGTGACCACCACCGCCTGGCCCCGGTACCGCCGTTCGTCCCCGAAGCGCGAGCGGCACCACACCTCGAACGCCTCTCGCGAGGTCTTCGGGGTGTAGCCGAAGTCAGCCTTCAACCGCTCGCCGGAGAGCACCGGTCGATGGGCGAGGAACGCCACCTGCTCCGGGCCGTAGTCCGTGAGGCCCCCGCGCCTCAGCTGGGCGATGACGAACCGCAAGCCCCCGGACGGCAACGGGAGGAACGGCTTGTGGAGCCGCGCGGCGATCTCGCGCAGCGTCATCACCCCGTCGCCGGCGAGGTTGTAGATCCCGGTCGCGTCGCCGTGCACGCCGCGCACGAGGCAGGCGACCACGTCGTCGTCGAGCACGAACACGAACGGCGTCTCGGCGTCGCGGAGGCCAGTGATGGCCGGTCGCTCGAAGATGGCCGTGATCTGGTTCTTCGCCCCGACCCCGAGGATGGTGCCGGGCCGGAACACCAGCTGCCCGAGCTCCGGGTGACGCGCGCGGTACGCGGCGAGCATCTCCTCGACGAGACGCTTGTGGTGCGAGTAGGCGAACTCCTCGTTGCCGCGCAGCGGCTGGTCCTCGTCGAGCACCGCCGCGTTGTCCGCGTGGTATCCGTAGGCGGCGCCGCTCGAGGTCACGATCAGGCGGCGCACCCCCTCGGCGACGCACGCGCGCAGCACGTTGTCGGTGCCGAGCACGTCCACCTGGTACTGGACGTCCCGCGGCATGCCCCGCGTCGGCGTGACGATGGTGGCGAGGTGGACGACGGTGTCGATCTCGTGGGTGGCGAGCGCGTCGGCGAGCGCCGCCTCGCGCACGTCGAGGGTCAGGTACACGACGCCGGGCAGGCGCTCGCGGGGTGGGCGAACGTCGGTCGCGACGATGGCGCGGAGCTCGCCGCGGTCCTTCGCCAGCGCCTCGATCAGCTTCTGCCCGACGTACCCGCTCGCCCCGGTCACGAGGACCGCCCGCGCGGTCATGCCTCGGGCTCCTGGTGCATGTCCTTGAACGTCTTCAGATCGGGCGCCCACATGTGCTTGACCGGGTCGACGTCGACGTGGATGACCGCGCACTTGCCCGAGGCGATCGAGCGCTCGATGGCGCCCCGGAGCTCGCGCGGGTCGCGCACCCGCTCGCCGTGCGCGCCCATCGCGCGCCCGAGCGCGTCGAACTCGATCTCGCCGAGATCGGTGTTGATGGTCTCCTCGGGGGAGAGCGACTTGAACACCAGGGTCTTGATCGGCTTGAGCGCGAACTGCTGGTTCATCTTCACCATGCCCCACTGCTTGTCGCAGAGCACGAGGTAGACGACGGCGAGCTTGTTGCGCACCGCGGTCTCGATCTCCTGCGGGTGGAAGCCCATGGCCCCGTCGCCGATCACGCAGTAGACCTGGCGCGCCGGGTGGGCGAGCTTCGCGCCGAGCGCCTGGGACACCCCGGCCCCGAGCATCCCCATCTTGGCGGTGCCCACCAGCGTGTTGACCGATCGCACCTCGTGGAAGAACTGCGCCCAGATGGTGGTGTTCCCGCCGTCCGCCACGAGGATGGCGTCGTTCTGGAACACCTCCTGGCACACGTGGGCGACGTGCGCCGGGTGCATCGGGCTCGCCTGGTCGCGCAGGTGCTCGTCGAGCTTCTCGCGGCGGGCCTTGCACGCAGCGCGCAGGTCATCGAGGTGGGCGCGCCGCCCTTCGAGGTGACCCTCGTTACCGCCGCGCTGCCGGTGCAGCTCGGCGACGAGCGCGCGCACGAACACCTTCACGTCGCCGCGGATCGCGAGGTCGACGGGGCGGTTGTTGCCGAGCACGTCGGGGTCGATGTCGACCTGGATCGTGCGCAGATCGGCGGGCTTGCCCCAGTACGGCGCCTTGCCCCACCAGTCGGTCTCGCCGAGCCGGGAGCCGAGCACGAGGGCGACGTCGCTCTCGGTGCGCGCCCGGTTGACGGCCTCGACGAACACCATCGAGATGGCGTGGCGGCTCCGCTCGTCGATCGCGGCGCGGGCGCCCCAGCTCGTGGTCACCGGCGCCTCGATCAGCTCGGCGAGCGCGCGGAGCTCCTCGTAGGCGCCGGCGTGCATCACGCCCGAGCCGGCGTGGATCATCGGCCGCTTCGCCTCCATCAGCATGCGCGCGGCCGCCCTCACCTGGTCCGGCGGCGGCTCCATCGGCGCCGTCGACCGATACTGCGCGGGCGCCCGCAGCCACGTCGGGTCGAGCTCGTAGGCGGTGTTCATGACGCTCTCCGGGACGTCGACGTGCACGACCCCGGGCCGGCCCTCGAAGCACAGACGCAGCGCGTGGCGCATGGTCTCGGCGAGGCGCTCGATGCCGTGAACGGCGCAGCTCCACTTGGTCATCGGGCGCGTCACCTCGACGTGCGGGAAGTACTGGTAGGTGCCTCCGCGGTCGGGATAGGTGATGCCCTCGCGGCGCGAGCTCGTGATCAGGAGCACCCGGTTGCCCTCGGCCTGCTCGACCGCGACGCCGGGGAGGATGTTGGCCACGCCCGGGCCGTTGCTCGCCATGCACACGCCGAGCTTGCCGGTGAGCCGGGCGTAGGCGCCGGCCATGTGCGCCGCGCTCGTCTCGTGGCGCGGCGTGATGAGCTCGATGCCGTTGGGCCGCAACCCGGCGCACAGACCGAAGTAGGTGCCGTCGACGATGCCGAAGACCTTCTGCACGCCCTCGGCGGCCAGCATGCGCGCGATGAGCTCCCCACCCTTCACCTTCGGCTTGCGGACTTCGAGCATCGACATGGCGAACCCTCCGAGACAGAGGGTGCTCCGCGTTGACCGATCGGTCAATAGCAATTTGACCGTTCGGTCAATCCGGGCCAGGATCCCGGGGATGCCGAAGAAGAAGGCGCCTCCGAAAGAGGCCACGGCCGACCGGATCCGCGACGCCGCCGACGAGCTGTTCTGCCGCGTGGGCTACGACGCCGTGAGCGTGCGCGACATCGCCGACCGCGCCGGCGTGAACAAGGCCCTCGTGTTCTACCACTTCACCTCGAAGGCCGACCTCTTCGAGCGCGTCCTCGAGCGCTACTACGAGGCCCACCGACGCGCGCTCGCGTCGGCGTTCGAGGCCGAGGGCTCGCCGCGCGAGCGCATGCACCGCATGATCGACGCCTACCTCGACTTCATGGCAGAGAACGCGCGCTACGCGGTGCTCGTGCAGCAGCAGATCTCGAACCCCGAGACCCACCCCCTCGTCGAGAAGAACCTGGCGCCGCTGTATCGCTGGATCGAGCACGCGATCTCCGAGGTGGCCCCGCACGCCGGCCCCGGCGGTCCGCGGCAGCTGTTCGTGACCTTCTCGGGGCTCGTGATCAACTACTTCACCTACGCGCCGATGCTCGCGCGGGTGTGGGATCGCGACCCGCTCGGCGCGCCGATGCTCGAGGAGCGGCGACGCCACGTGCACTGGATCGTCGACCTCTTGCTCGACGACATCGAGCGCGGCGCCCCGTGAGTGCTCCACCCATCAAGGGTGCGGATCGACCGCGTGACCGGCGAGCCAGGCGGCCCGTCTCGCCCACCCGCCGAGCGCGCGGTCGTCGACGCCGCCCGGGTGCGCGGCGTAGGCGCGTTCGGCCGCGAGCATGCGCGGACCCGCGGCGGCGAACCGCGCGGCGAGCGCCGGCACGTCCACCGCAGCCCGCGCGATCTCCGCCACGAGCCGCGGACCGAGGGTCGGCATCCGCTGCAGCAGCGCGGCGCTGGTGGTGGCCGGGGTGACGAGCCCGGAGGTGAGGAGCCGGTCGACGTCGTCCTCGCCCAGGCTCCCCGCGAGGCGCCGGATCACGTCGTAGGCCGCGTGGACGCCGCCGCGCTCGCGGTGGAAGCGCGCCTGGTAGTCCGCCATCGACGACGCGGCGCCCGGATCGTCGCGCGACGCGGCGGCCCGCTCCAGCATGCGCGCCGCCACGAGGCCGCTGCCCACGCCGCTGCCGTGTCCGGGGAACGTCTGGCAGGCCGCGTCGCCGACGAGGGCGAGCCCCGGCGCGGCGAGGCGATCGTAGGGCCGGCGTACGGGGATCATCGACGCGCCGCCGAACACGACGGCGCCGACCCAGGGGTTCTTCCGCTTGAACGCCTGGAGCAGCGAGGGGCCATCCAGCTCGGAGTGGGTCGCCTCGACGCCCGTGAGCAGCTCGACCTCGTCGGCGTCGAGCTCCACGCGCACCCCGAGGGTCGAGAAGCCACCGCCGACCCCCGACCACGTGAGCACGCCGTCGCGGTCGCCGTGGCGCGCGAGGAACGCGCGGGCGCCGGCGCGATCAGCGATGGCACACACCTGCTGCGCCGCGCTGACCAGATCGCCGCGCTCCACGGGGAGGCACCGCCGCGCGAGCGCGCGCGAGCGGACGCGGAGCTCTCCCGCGAGGCCGCTCGCGTCGACGAACAGCGCGGCCTCGAGCCGGGTGCGGAGGTCGCCTTGCTCGATCTCGAGGGCCACCGGCCGCCCCTCGGAGCCGTGGTGCTCGAGCTCGAGGAGCCGCGCCTGCGCGAACAGCTCCACGCCTTGCCGCTCGGCGTCGCCGCGCAGTCGATCGCCGAGGGCACGCATGTCGATGCCCCACATGGGGCGCTCGAGCTCCACGCGCGGCGTGCCCGCGCGGTCGAGCATGGTGATCGGCACGCACGCGCACCGCCGCTCGGGAGGCTCCGGGCGCGCGACGCCGGCCTCGTCGAACAGCCACGGCGGGATGTCGTTGATCCAGCGCGCGCCGGCCACGTCGAGGCGACGGCGCTCGACGAGCGCGACCCGACGACCGCCCGCGGCGAACATGGCGGCCGCGGCGGCGCCGGTGGAGCCCGCGCCGACCACCACCACGTCGAACCGCCGGGGCGTGCTCATGCGACGGAGGCTACCAGCTGCTCTGCCGAGTATGCTCGGACCGTGCGCATCGGCATCCAGACGTGGGGCACCGAAGGGGACGTCCGGCCGTTCTTCTCCCTCGCGAGCGCCCTCCGCGACCGCGGGCACACCGTCAAGGTCGTGTACACCAGCGTCGAGGGCCGCGACTTCGGTCCGCTCGCCGCGCAGTGCGGGGTCGAGGCGGTCGGCGTCGGCGGCGAGTACTTCCTTGCCAACGCCGAGCGGAACGGCAAGCGCGCCCAGCAGAGCTTCGAGCTCGGCAACCCCTTGAGCCAGCTCCGCCTCATCGTCGAGGACCTGATGGACCCGGTCGCGATGGCCATGTTCGAGGCCGGCAAGGTGCTCGCCTCCGAGAGCGACGCGATGATCGGCCACTTCCTCGCGCACCCGGCGGGGTCGGCGGCCGAGGCCTCCGGCATCCCGTACGGGGTCGTCGCGCTGCAGCCGATCTTCGCGTCGGCCCACTACCCCCCGGTCGGGATGCCGGCGTTCGCCAGGTGGCTGAACCCGCTCAAGTGGAGGCTCGTCGGGCGGGTGCTCGAGTCCGTCTTCCGCGATCGCGTCAACGGTCTCCGCACGCGGGTCGGGCTCGAGCCCGTCCGCGACCTGCACCGCAACGTGCTCGAGCACTGCGCCTTCGGGCTCGTCGCGGTCTCGCCGTCGCTGTTCCCCCGCCCGCCGGACTGGAGCCCGCACGCGGACGTCTGCGGGTTCCTCGGGCTCCCCGACGCGGCCGAGCCGTGGGAGCCGGACCCCGCGCTGCGCGCGTTCCTCGCCGACGGCGCGCCGCCCGCGTTCCTGTCGTTCGGGAGCATGTTCAACCTCGACGGCGACCGCACGAGCGCGGTCGTGGCGAAGCTCGCCGAGGCGGTGCAGCTCGCCGGGACGCGCGCGATCATCCAGGCCAAGGAGGAGGTGATCGCGCGGGCTCCGAAGCACACTTCGATCGCGTACCTGGCGCGCGCGCCGCACGCGCGGCTGTTCCCGTCGTGCTCGGTGATCGTCCACCACGGGGGCGCGGGGACGACCCAGTCGGCGTTGCTCGCCGGCCGACCGTCCATCGTGGTGCCGCACGCCGCCGACCAGTTCTACTGGGGTGACCTCCTCCACCAGCGAGGCGTCGCCAGCAAGCCGCTCGCCGCGCGCGCGCTCACCCCGAAGGCGCTCGCCGCCCGCCTCCGCTTCGTCCTCGAGCGCCCGGATCTCACGCGGCGCGCCGGAACGCTCGGAGAGGCGCTCCGCACCGAGCGTGGGCCGGAACGCGCGGCCGAGCTCGTCGAGCGCGCGTTCGCTCGAGGCTAGAGGCTCTTGCCGTCGTACTGCTTGATGGTGAGCGCGCCGAGGTCGACCCCGTCGAGGCAACGGACGTTGATCGCGACCACCTTGGCGCCATCGGGGCGGCGCCCGCGCGCGAACGAGGTGACCCCGCAGGTCGAGCAGAAGTTGTGGTCGATGACGTGCTTGTGGAAGCGGTAGTGGGTGAGCGCGTCCTCGCCGCTACGCAGCTCGAAGCGATCCTCGGGCACGAACGCGAGCAGGGTACCCTTGCGCATGCACATCGAGCAGTTGCACGCGACGGCCGCGTCGAGCGCGATCTCGACGTCGTACTGCACCTTGCCGCAGTGACAGCTGCCGTGATGTTTCGTGGGTTCGGCCATGGCGACGGAGTGTAGCGCGCTGCCATCGGACCGTGACACGCACCGCCCCTCCGCCGTGGCAAGATGGAGCCCATGGAGCCGTTCGGCCTGGGCATCGCGCGGAGCAACGAGCCGGTCGCCGCCGAAGAGCAGCTGCGCGCCCTCGGCGCGGCGATCGCCGCGAGCCTCTCGATCGAGGTCCGCCCCACGCAGACCAAGGACTACCGCGAGCTCGCCGACGCGGTCGCGGCGCGCGAGGTGGCGATGGCCTGGCTACCACCGCTGGTCGCCATGGAGCTCTCGGCGCGCGAGCTCGCCGAGCCCATCGCGCTGCCGGTGCGCAACGACGCCACGAGCTACCGCGCCGCGCTCTTCGTGACGGTCGGGGGCCCACGTTCGCTGTCGGCGCTCGGTGGCTCGCGCGTCGCCTGGGTCGACCGCGCCAGCGCCGCCGGGTACGCGGTGCCCCGCATGATGATCGCCGCGGCCGGCCACGACCCCGCCACCTTCTTCGCGGCCGAGTCGTTCTACCAGAGCCACGATCGCGCGGTGGACGCGGTGCTCGCCGACCTCGCGGACGTCGGCGCGACCTACTGCCGGACCGACGCGGCCGGTCGCGTGCTGTGGGCGGGCTGGGCGGAGCACGACGGCCTGTATCCCGAGCGGGTGCAGGTGGTGGCGATGTCGGAGCCGATCCCGAACGACGTCTGGGTGATCGGGGCTACTGTGCCAGCCGAGCGGCGGGCCGCTCTGGTCGAGCTCTTGACCCGCGCGGGCCCGGTGCAGGAGCAGGCCTGTCGGCTCCTCCGCGCCGAGCGGTTCGTGCGCGCCGAGCCCTCCCACTTCGGCCCGCTGGAGAGCCTCGCGAAGCGCGCGGGTTGACCTCCGTTCACCGACGTCGGTGAACGCGTTCTCCAGCGTCGGTGAATGCGTCGGCGAGCTCTGGACGGACTAGGCTGCCGACCCGTGAGCCAGGGTGTCGACACCGTCTCTTGCACCCGCTGCGGCAGCGGCGTGCCGCTGCTCGTCCTCGAGCGGTCGGTCGACTGCCCCCACTGCAAGGCGCCCATCGAGCTCGCGGCCGCGGACGTCGAGGCCCTCACCCGATACCGCACGGAGGTCCGGGCTCGCCTGGACGCAGAGCGGGGACAGCGCGCGCGCGAGGAGAGCTGGAACCGATCGTTCGGCGGCCCGGACGCGAAGAAGAAGAACAACCCTCTCTTGCCCCTGCTGGTCGTCGGGACCGTCGTGCTCCTCATGGGAGGGCTCATCGGCGCGCTGCAGGCCGCCGGCGCTTCCAACCAGACGATGTCCAACGTCGTCCCCGCCACCTTCTTCGGCATCTTCGCGGCGGTCTTCGGCGCCTACCTCGTGTGGTACCGCTCGGGCCGTACCCAGCGAGCGCCGACGACCCTCGAGAGCGCCACCGTGCACTGCCCGAAGTGCGGGAGCCCTCACGCGCTGCGCGTGGGCGAGGTCCTCGATCGCTGTCGGTTCTGCTCCGCCGCGCTGCTGCCGGACGCCGGGGCGAGAGAGCGAGGCCTCGCGGCGGCCGACCACGCCCTCCTCGAAGCCGAGCTCGCCCACGGCCGGGCCGAGCGGCGCGGCATGCTCACGGTCTCGGCGTCGAGCGGCGCGCGGATCGTCCCTTACCTCGTCGTCGGCTCGTTCCTCCCCATCACGCTGTTCGGTGCCGTGGCCTTCACCATCTCGTTCCTGGCTGGTCAGGAGAAGGACACGAGCGCCGGAGGCATCCTCCTGCTGTGGGCGCTCGCGCTGCTCAACGGGGGCCTGCTCGGCCTCGTGTACCTCTTCCGGCGCGCGCGGCAGGCGCGGATCGACGCCCTGCTCGGCGGGCTGTGCGCACGCTTCGCCGGCCGGCCCCTCGCCGACGCGTGGGCGGCGAACGCGTGGCTCGATCGCCACTGGGCCGGCAGCGTGCCGATGCAGCACATGTTCCGGGGCGCGCACTACACCACCGCGGCGTTCACGGTGCAGGGCCTCCCCGCGCTCGCGATCGTGAACCCGGTCGGGGCGAGCGAGGACTACCCGGCGTTCGTGGCGTTCCGCGTGAGCGCGTGGCTCCCCGCACGAGAGGTCCCGCATCCGGCGGTCGCCGCTGCGCGCGCGGCCTGCGCCGGGGTCGGACTCGGACTCTCGGTCGAGCGCGCCGGGCTGGTCGCGATCGCGAGCGAGGGCGCGGTCCGCCGGCTGATCGAGTCGCCCGAGCCGCTCCGACTCGCCGGCGCGCTCGAGGAGGTCGGACGCGCGGCCCACGCGCTCGGCGGAACGCGGGTGGACCTCCCTGCCCCTTCGCCCACCGAGTAGCTGCCGGGTGCCCCGGTCGGGGCGAGCGCTTCAATCGTCGTAGAAGATCGGCGTGCGCCGCGCGGCGAACGACTGCAGGGTCTTGCCGACCTCCTGCGACACCGCGAGCAGTCGCACGCCGAGGCCGACCGGCATGTCGTCGCCGGCCCCTTGCGGCCGGGTCCAGTGCACCTGGCCCGCGACTTTCACCGGTTCCTTGCCGTCGATCTCGAGCGACAGCTCCACGGTCGCTCCGATGGGGCGCTCCTCGTAGGTGGCGACGAAGACACCACCCTCGGCCACGTCCTGGCTGAAGCCGAGGTACAGGTTCGAGTCGCTCGCGCCGTGCAGCAGCACCTCGAGCGAGAGCGGCGCGGCCTCGGGTCGCACCGCCATCATGCGGCGCGACGACCGCCGCGAGACGGGCGCCGACTTCGGCCCGGGCAGGCTCTCCTCGACGATGATCGTGGCCGGCCGACTCGAAGAGGATTGGTGGCGCGCGGTGCGGCTGACGTGCGCGATGGCCTCGAGGGTGGGGAAGATGTCCTCGCCGTCGTGGTGGAAGATCTCGCGCCCGATCTCGGCGAGCTCGCGGTACGAGCGCTCGAACAGCGTCCACATGCGGTGCAGCGCGCGGCGGGCCTGTTGGAGCTCGGGCGTGTCCGCCGAGAAGAGGTGGTCCTCGAGCGCCCGCGCGAGCCGCCGGGTCGAGTCGACGAGAGCCGGATCGAGGCCATCGGCGGCCGCGAGGTCGGCCTCGTTCGACTCGACGTGGGCCGCGAGCGTACGCAGGTCGAGCGCGAGGTCGATCGGGCCGTAGCTCAGGCGCACCGTGCGCAGGGCCACCTCGACCGACGGCAGCAACGCGAGCCGCTCGGTGAGCAGGGTGGCGAGGTGGCTGCGGCGGGCGCGGCACTGCGTCTCGAGCTCCTGGGGCACCACGATCGCCCGCGGGTTGCGCGGCGCCACGTCGAAGCTCTCGACCACCCCGAGGAGCGCGTGCGCGAGCATGTCGAGGTCGTCGAGCAGCGCGTGGTCGAACCCGTCGAGCGTGGCGAGCTCGGCGAACCGCGCCTTGCCCTCGTCGCTCTTCGCGAAGTCGACCAGGGCCATCGCGGCCAGGGCGGCCACCTGCGGATCCACGTGCGGGGGCGCGATGTCGGCCACCGAGAGAGAGAGCAAGCGAGCGTGCAGCGACTGCACGCGCTCCTGGTGGGCGGATCGAGGGGCCATGGCGGACCTCCCGGTGTAAGGCCCAGGATAATGTGGTGCAAGGGAAACGCGGAAGAAAGCTCGGCGCGAGCGCGGCGAGGGTCGGTACACTGGGGCGATGCGCCCCATCTTCGCCTTCGCCTGCGCGGCTCTCGTCGGTGGTTGCTCGAGCGGTGGCGACTCGACGGGCTCGTCGAGCGACCCGCTCGCCGGCGCGCGGACCGCGTGTGTCGACGGGATCAACGCCTACCGCGCGACCCTCGGTCTGCCGGCGTACGCGGCCTGGACCGACCAGAGCACGTGCTCCGACCAGGAGGCCGCCTCCGACTCGCAGACCGGCAAGGCCCACGGCGCCTTCGGCAAGTGCACCGAGATGGCGCAGAACGAGTGCCCTGGGTGGCCCGGGCCGCCGGAGACCATGATCGGCGGCTGCCTGAAGATGATGTGGGCCGAGGGGCCGGGCGCCGACTTCGCGAAGCACGGCCACTACATCAACATGTCGAGCACCAAGTACACGAAGGTCGCGTGCGGCTTCTTCCAGGCCGCCGATGGCAAGTGGTGGTCGGTCCAGAACTTCCGCTGACGATCAGAGCCGGAACACGCGCTGCGCGTTCCCTCCGAGGAACAGGGCCTGCGCCTCGGCGTCGAGCTCCAGGGTCGGCACCTCGGCGAGGCACGCCGCCGGGTCGATCATGGGGAAATTGCTCCCGAAGAGCACCTTCTTGCGGCCGTGGCCGCGCAGGTACTCGACGAGCTCGCGCGGGTATCGCTTGGGCTTGTACGCCGAAGTGTCGATGTGGACGTTCGGGTACTTGGTGGCGAGCGCGATCATCTCCACCGTCCACGGGTAGCCGATGTGCCCGCCGACGATCACGAGCTCGGGGAAGTCGAGCGCGACCTCGTCGAGGTAGGGGATCGGTCGCCCCGGCTCCGACGGCATCATCGGCCCGGTGTGCCCGACCTGCAGGCAGAACGGCACCCCGAGCTCGCAGCACTCGGCGTAGAGCGGGTAGTACCGGCGGTCGTTCGGCGGGAGGTTCCAGAGCCACGGCAGCATGCGCAGCGCCTTGAACCCGAGGGTCTTCACGCAGCGCCGCAGCTCGCGCACCGCCTCCATGGGCCGGTGCAGGTCGACCGACGCGGCGCCGAAGAGACGCTCGGGGTGCGCGGCGACGAGGGCGGCGACCTGATCGTTCTCGAGCATCGGACCGAGCGGGCCCCACCACGCCGAGACCATCCCCTTGTCGACCTTCGCCGCGTCGAGCGCGCTCAGCGTGAACTCGTCGGGGATGGTCTCCGGCAGCATGCTGGGCTCGATCCCGCGCCAGCGGTTGAGCGAGGCGAACATGGGCTGCCGCAGGAACGCGCCCGTCGGGTGCTGCATCCAGGCGTCGACGATCATCACGGATCCCGGTGCACGGTGGCGGGCGAGAACGCGGGCAAACACACGGCGACGTATTCGGCGCCCTCGTCTCCGGGCGTCGAGTAGCGCACCCACTCGCCGCCGCGGGTGATCACGGTCTGCCCCGCGCGCACGTCGAGCGCGCCGCCCTCGTGCTCCACGCGCAGGGTGCCGCGGATCACCAGCGTGTACTCGTCGAACTCGGGGCGCTGGCCCGGCTCGACCCACCCGCCGGGCGACCGCATGTGGGCGATCGAGAGCGCCTCGGTGGCGGTGTTCACCCGCCCCACGTGCTCGTCGATGATCTTTGGTTTGTTGCCGGCGGCCTCGATGCGGGTGGGGTGTTCGACGAGCGTGGGCATGGCGCGGAGTGTATGATGTCCGCCATGCGCAGCGCACTCCTCTCGGCCTTCCTGTTCCTGGTCGCGTGTGGTGGACAGACCACGGCCGAGCCAACCGACGGCTCGACCGACGGGACCACGGACGCGGGCTCCGACGTGGCGGTCGACACCGGGACCGACACTGGCGTGGACTACTTCTCCTGCGTCGCGCCTGGTGACTGTGTCCTCGGCTTCAACACCTGCTGCGGGCCGTGCGGCATCCCGAAGCTGACCGACTACACCGCGGTCAACAAGGCCAAGGCCGAGGCGTGGGCGAAGAAGGCGTGCGCGACGCCGATCCCCTGCCCCGACTGCGTGGTCTGGGACGAGCGCTCGCTGATGGCGTTCTGCACCGCGGGCAAGTGCACCGCGGTGGACGTCCGCACCGACCCGGTCTCCGAGTGCGCGAGCGACGCGGACTGCGTGCTGCGCACGGCAGAGTGCTGCGAGTGCGGAGGCGACGTCGCCCACCCCATCGCCGTCGCTCGCAAGAACCTGGCCGCCTACGCGGGCAAGGTCTGCCCGCCGGACACCGGGTGCACCGAGTGCGCGCCCGTGTACCCCACCACGTTCCGGCCGGTCTGCGATGCGACCAAGCACTGCGTCGCGCAAGCGGTGAAGTGACGCCCGACGGCCGGCTCGTCACGAAAGGGCCCCTCACGGCCACGCATGGGAGACATGCATCCCCCTCGCTTTCGCCTGTTCGTCGCGGCCCTCGCCCTCGGCTGTCGCCGAGACGAACCCCCGCCCTCTGGGAACGCGGTCGCGAGCGCTCCCGCCAGCGCCAGCGCGAGCACGCCGTCGCCGCTGGCCCCCGCCTCTTCGACCCTCGCCGTGGCGCCGAGCGCGCCGACCGTCGCGCCCTCGGGCTCGTGCCGCTCGCTCGAAGGGACGAGCACGCCCTGCCCCGCGGGCTCCGTCTGCTTGCGCGGACCCGACGGGGCGAGCGTCTCGTGCGTGGCCTCGTCCCAGGCCTACTGGAACGTGCCCTGCGGCGTCGTGACCTGCGCGGGGACGAGCTGCGTGGATCCGAGTCGCTCGATCTGCGAGGCCAAGCGCCTGCAGGCGATCAAGGGCCCACTGCCACCACCGGACCTCGCGGGGGCGTAGCGATTGGACCGCAGTGTCGTGCGCGTTTCGCTACGCTCGCACGCATGCCTTCGAATGCGCTGCGCGACGACCCGCGCTGGCAGGCGTTGCGCGCGGTGGTCGACGCGCGCCGGGCCGCGACCAAGCACTTCGCGCTGAACTACGACCTGCTCGCGCGGTGGCTCGACGAACTCTCGGCGGACCATCGCGCAGAGCTCGCCTTGCTCGAGGCCGTCGTGGCCGAGGGTGGACGCACGGAGGGCGAGGGCTTCGGGGCGATCGCCCACTACCAAGGGCCCGATCGAGGGCTTCCCCCTGGCTGCCCGCCTCGAGCAGCTGCGACGACTGCTCGCGCGACACGAGACCCAGGACACGCTGCGCGCACGACTCGCGACGCTGGGCGACGAGGTGGCGCGAGAGGCCACCCTCGCCGGGCTCGCCCACCCTCTCGAGCGACCAGGGCTGCAGGAAGTGCACGGGCACTTGCTCCCCGCCATGCAGACCTTGCCCGTGGAAGCACTGCACGCAGCCCCTTTCCACCGCGGCGAGCCCACGCCGTTCATCGGCGCGCGCGGCCACGTCCGCTACGCGATCTTCCTCGCGCGCGCGGTCGCGCACACCGCGGCGCCCGAGGACCGCGAGGCCTTCGAGACCGCCCTCGAGGCCGCCACGGCGCACACGAGCAAGGCCCGCCCGTCACCGTCACCGGCGCTGAAGGCCGCCACCAAGCTGAAGCCGAGTTCCCTGGCGCTGATCGCCGCGCGCACGGCGGCCGTGGAGGCCAACACCAGCGTGCGAAGCCCTGATGGTACGGGACGCTCGGCACTGACGACGACCACCAAGGTGCTCCTCGAGACCTGTGCGACCGACGGCCCGGCGGCGACGCGCGCCCTGCTCGCCGCGCTCGACGACGAGCTGCGCCGGCTCGACGCGCTGTACGCGTTCGAAGAGCGCGACAAGGTCCCGGAGCGGCCCGTGGTCCGGGCGGTGTTCCGGGACGGGCCCGCGTTGCCCGGCGAGGGCCGGGTGACCGACACCTGGCTCGTGGAGTGCGAGGGCGGCGCGTTCGCGCTCCTGAACAAACCGAAGACACGGTGGCAGCTCACGGTGGGGCCACGCGCCGAGGTGCTGGCGGCCGTCCCCGACGCGTACTTCGCCGCCGCGACCCGCGCCGCGCAGTGAAGGCGCTACGCGACCACGCATCACCCGGCGTCTGCGAACTCCTTGTCGAGTGCGGCCTGGGTCTCCTTCAGCGATGCGCCGATGCCGGCGAGGCGTGCCTCGAGCACGGTGCGGCTCACGCCCGCGTCGGCCTTCTTGTCGGCGAGCAGCGCCTGGGTCGCCTTCTTCGCGGCGATCAAGCGGTCGCGGTTCGCCTCCACGACTTTTCGCTGCGCGACGATCTTCCCCTCCACGCGGGCGAGGGCCTTCTCCTCCACGTCGAGCAGGCGCTTCGCATCCCCGGCATCGGGCGTCGCCAGCAGCTCGTCCCTCCGTGAGCGCACCGACCTGCGCGTTTCGAACAAGAGCACGAGCTCCTGGGCCGCGGCCGACTCGAGCCCGCGCGCCCCCTCGTCGGCCAGCCGTGCGCCCTCGTCCGCGTAGATCTGCGCCTCGGGGTTGGGTGGTGGGTCCTTCTGGCACGCCCCGAGAAGAACGAAGGAAACCGCAAGCGACCGCCAGCGACTGCGACTCATCGACGCAGGGTATCCACTCCCGGCACCCCGCGCGAACCTCGTGGTCCCGGCACGCCGAAGCCAGGCCAGAGCACCCGATCGCTCGCGATCTCGTGGTCGAACCAGCGATGGAACCCGTTCGCGAGCACCCACTCGATGCGGTCGCCGCGCCAGAAGATCTTCTTGCGCTCGTGGGCGTTTCCGGAGACGAACTCGGCGAGGAAACGCTTCACCCGCTCGAGGTCGCGCGCGAACACCGGATGCGCGCGCAGGCGCTTGAGCCACGCGTGGACGCGCGGGAAGCGGGCGACGTCGTAGCCGACCCCGAAGGCCTTCGTGGCCGTCAGGTGGGGGAACAGCGCGACGTCGGCGATGGAGATCGCGTCGCCGGAGACGAAGTCGCGGTCGCCGAGGTCGCGTTCGAGGGCCGCGTAGACGAGGTCGAGGTCGCGTTGCGCCGCGGCGAGCATCCCCTCGGGCATCCGATCGTCGCGCTCGGCCCAGGTCCAGTACGAGAGGTTGATGAGGACGGGGTCGATCGCCGTGTCGGCGCAGCGCTCCCAGGCGCGCGCGTGCACCCAGGCCGCCGTGTCCGTGGGAAGCAGCCTGGGCGCCGGCGCGATGCGCTCGAGGTAGGCGACGATGTCGGCGGAGCCCACGACCACGAGGCCGTCGTGGACGATCGCCGGGACCTCGACGCGCCCGTTGACGGCGGCGAGCGCGTCGCGGTTGTCGAGCAGGAGGCCGTCGACGGCGGTGTACGGGAGGCCCTCGAGCTCGAGCGCGAGCCACACCTTGCGCGCGAACGGGCTGAACGCGTTGTCGTAGAAGGTGATCATCGGCGGACGATAGGGCCGGTCGGCGCCTCCGGCGACCCCGGCCGCGAGCGCGAACGGGCGGGCGTCCGTCACGAGCAGCGAGGTCGGCGAGGCGACGGGGCTGAGCCGTCAGGCCGTGCATCGTCACCTGCGAGCCATGGTGACCGCCGGCGAGCTCGTCGTCAAAGGGGCGGGCAGAGCCGCCCACTACGTGAAGCACCGCACCAGGGCCTCGACGAAGCGGCGCTCTTCGCCGAACGCCAGGCAGAGCATCTGTCGTCGCGCAGCCTATCGAAGATGCCGGCGTCCCCGTGACGCGGACCGAGACACTGCCAGGGCTCATCCCAAACGGCTACGTGGAGGGGACGTCCGGGTCGGCGTGCCGGCAGTCGGTCGGCTCTCGCCTCAGAGACGACCGCCGAAATGGTCCGAACACACGACGGCAAATGCCGCCGTTCACGTCGCGAAGACGCCGGTTGCCTTGTCGAGCAGCGCCCGCGCCCGAAGGAAGTTGCCCCGCGCGGAGAGGTACTGCACTCGCGCACGCGCCACCCGCTCCTCGCCCAAGAGTACCTCGCCGAGCGCGATGGCTCGCTTCTCGAAGGCCTCGCGATAGGCGCTTGCCGCCTCGGTCATCGCTGGCCGAGCCTTTTCGAAGAGTGCGAAGGAATCGCGCGCCCCCTTCCAGAACGCCGCTGCGGAGCGCACTTCGGCTTCGACCTTGGTCTTCGCCGCGCGCTCCTCGATACTCGCCAGATCGAAACCGGCGTTCGCGCGAGCCACGTCCCCACTCCGCGCGTTGAAGAAGGGGAGCGGGATCGACACCGACAGCATCAAGGATGTCCTCTTCTCGTCGATGCCGAGCAGACCAGGGACGCCGCCCGGAGCAAGTCGGAAGCCCTCGAGGCCGAACGCCATACGCTCGTACTGGAGGCCCGCGCCAAAGGTGGGCGAGAGCCATGCTTCTCGCGTCGCGAGCGATCCCTCGACCCGGAAGAGTCGCTGCCTCGAGCGCGCCGCCGCGAGTTCCGGTCGTTTCTCGATCGCCTCCTTCACCAGGGCGTCGACGTCCAGATCGGCGGCGATCGCGGGGACATCGGTCGTCGTCGGCTCGATCTCAGCAGGCCCCGTGCGACCCAGCAGGCCCGCGAGTTGCGCCTGCAGAGCGTCGGCCAGAGCCTTTGCGCCAATCGAATCGGCTTTGACGCGAGTCAGTTCGATCTCGAGCGACAAGACCTCGGGCTTGGTACCCAGGCCCTTCTCGAGATTGGTGCGCGCAATCGCGAGCAACTGACCGTAGATCTGCGCGACCTCCTCCTGCATCCCCTGGATCCTGCGGGCTCCGTCGAGTGCGTAGAAGGTCACCACCACGTCGGCAACGAGCTCGCTACGAACGCGTCGCTCCTCGGCTTCGCTCTCCGCGACTTCTGCTCCGACGAGTTGCTTGCGAAGGCTCTGCTGGCCACCGATCTCGATCGTCTGGGAGAGCCCGAAGCTCCACGAGCGTTCTTCGGCGTTGCCGAAGGGCGCGGCAGTCCCGTAGCCGAGCGAGAGGGTCGGGTTGGTCGCAATCAGCTTGCCTGCCGATGCGTAGCCGGCGTTGGCCACGGTGATCCGTGCGCGGGCCACGCCGAGGTCGGTCGACGACTTCTTGGCCTCCGCAACGGCGTCCGCGAGCGATAGCGGAGAGGCCCGTGCGATCATTCCGACCGACGAGAGAGAGAGTGCGACGCCGAGTGAAGTCCACCAATGCATGAGAAGCCTCCGAGGTGAGAATCGTGAGTTGATCACAGTGCGTGCTCCGGCGCCTGCTTGCAGCGGCGTTCGGGATCGTCGGGCTCGATCTGCACGGTCGCGTGATCGATCTGGAAGCGTTCGTGCAGCTCCGACGGGAGGGTCTCGAGGAATACCGGGGCACAGTCCGGCCATGGCATGACGAGGTGCACCGTGAGTGCGCTCTCGGTGGTGCTCATGGCCCAGATGTGCAGGTCGTGGACGGCCACGACGCCGGGCAGAGAGGCGAGGAAGCCTCGGATCGCGTCCGGATCGATGTGGGGCGGAACGGCGTCGAGCGCGAGATTCACCGCGTCGCGCAACAAGCCCCAGGTCCCGAACAGAACCACCGCGGAGACCAGCAAGCTGACGAGCGGATCGACGGTGGACCAACCGGTCTTGATGATTGCGATTCCGCCGAGCACCACGCCCAGCGATACGCCGGCGTCGGCGACGAGGTGGAGGAATGCACCACGAACATTGGCGTCCGAGTGACGGTCGCGCATGAACAACATCGCGGACAGGCCGTTCACCACTACGCCGATGGCCGCGACGCTGAGGATGGTCCAGCCCTGAACCTCGGCGGGAGTGCGGATGCGACGCACGGCCTCCCACGCGACGCCGCCGACGGCGACGAGCAGGAGAATTGTGTTGGCGAGCGCGGCGAGGATCGTGCTTCGTCGTAGGCCATAGGTTCGTCTGCGCGAAGGGCTCCGCTGGGCGAGAGCCGACGCGCCCCACGCCAGCAGCAGCCCGAGGACGTCGCTCAGGTTGTGTGCCGCGTCGGCGAGTAGCGACATCGAGTGCGCCAGGATGCCGTAGGCGGCCTCGACGACGACGAACCCTACGTTCAGCAAGACGCCGATGGCGAAGGCACGCCCCCTTCCGCCGCCCGGAGCGTGATGCGCGTGGTCGTGACTCATGGCGTCTCCACGTCCAGGGCGTGGGGGTGGGCTTCTTTGCCGAGCCAGGCGTAGAAGACCGGGAGCACGAACAGCGTCAGCAGCGTCGCCGAGACGAGTCCACCGATGACGACGGTCGCGAGAGGCCGCTGTACCTCGGCCCCCGGTGCGGTCGACAACGCCATCGGAAGAAAGCCGAGGGACGCGACCAGTGCGGTCATGAGCACGGGCCGGAGTCGGAGCTCCGCAGCGCGCTCGATTGCCGTGACATGGTCGTTTCCTTCGGCCTCGAGGTGTCGGGCGAACGACACGAGCACGAGCCCATTCAGCACCGCCACGCCGAAGAGGGCGACGAAGCCCACGCCTGCGGAGATGGAGAACGGGATGTTTCGCAGCCAGAGCGCGACGACGCCGCCGATGATTGCGAAGGGCACGTTCAGGAAGATGAGCGCCGCGGAGCGTCCCGAGCGGAAGGCCAGCCACAGGAGGAATCCGATCAACGCGAGCGCGAGCGGGACCACCACGGAGAGGCGCTGCTTGGCCTCGGTGTAGTGGAGGAACTGGCCGCCCCATTCAAGCCGATACCCTGTTGGCATCTTGACGTTGCTTGCGATCGCCGCCTGGGCGTCGCGCACGACCGAGAGCAGATCGCGGTCGCGCACGTTGAATTCGACGGACAGACGGCGTGACTGACTCTCGCGACTCACCTGGGCCGGACCGGTCGTGAAGGCGAGCTCCGCGACATCGCCGAGCGGAACGATCTGCCCGGTCACCGAACGGAGCGGCAGACGAAGCAACGGATCGAGGTCGCCTGCGAACCCGAGGTCGGTGCGCACCACGATGCCGAATCGGCGTTCGCCCTCGAGAACGTCTCCTGTGGCATGGCCGACGGCCATGGTCTCGGTGACCTGGTTCACGTCAGCGATCGTGAGGCCGTAGCGCGCGAGCTTGCTGCGATCCGGTGTCACGCGGAGGTAGCGCAAGCCGGCGATCTGCTCCACGCGCACGTCGACTGCGCCTGGCACGCTGCGCACGATTTTCGCAATTCGATCGCCGAGCTTGCCGAGCTCGTCCAAGTCGCGGCCATACACGAGGACAGCCACGTCGGAACGGACCCCCGCGACGAGTTCGTTGGTGCGCATCTGGATGGGCTGGGACACGGCGCCCGCCACCTCGGGCACCTTCACCTCGAGCAGCTCCGAGAGCTCCTTGGCGAGCGCCTCCTTGGTGAGACCGGAGCGCCACGCGGAGCGATCCTTCAGTCCGACGTAGATGTCCGACTGCTCGAGCCCCATCGGGTCCGTGGCGATCTCGGGGGCACCGACGCGGGCGACGACGTGAGAGACCTCGGGGATGCCGAGGGCGACCTTCTCGACGCGGAGGTCGGTGTGGACCGATTCGGTGAGGGCGACGCCCGGCAGTCGGCGCGCCTCGATCAGCAGGTCGCCCTCGTCCAACTGGGGAACGAACTCGGCGCCGATGCGCGAAAACAAAGCGATAGCGCCAGCCATGGCAAGAAGTGCGGCGCCCACGGGAATCCACCTGCGACGCATCACGCGCCTGAACAACGGGACGTACAACGCGTGGACCCGTCGAAGCAGCCAGGTCTCGTGGCTGCCCTCGCGTGGCCGTACCAGCCACACAGTGAGCGCCGGCACCAGCGTGAGCGAGACCACGAACGCACCCCCGAGCGCGAGGAGCACGGTCGTCGCCATCGGCCGGAACAATTTCCCCTCGACGCCGGTGAGGGCGAGGATCGGGAGGTAGACGATCGCGATGATCAACTCCCCGAACACGCTCGCCGAACGGACCTCGAGCGTCGCCGCTTCGATGATGCCGACGCGCTCGCCCTCGGTGAGTTCGGTGCCCTTCGCGGCCCGCGCCTCAGACAGACGTCTCACCGAGTTCTCGACGATGATGACGGCGCCGTCGACCATGAGGCCGAAATCGATCGCGCCGAGGCTCATCAGGTTGCCCGACAGTCCGAACGCCTCCATGACGACGACCGCGCCGAGCATCGCGAGCGGGATGACGACCGCCACGACCAATCCCGCGCGCAGGTCGCCGAGCAGGACGAACAACACGGCAATCACCAACAGCGCGCCTTCGAGGAGGTTCCTCGCGACGGTGTGGATCGTACGGTTGACGAGGACCGAGCGGTCGTAGAACGGGACGATCCGCGTTCCCGGTGGCAGCGAGGGTTGGATCTCGACGAGCCGCGCCTTGACCGCTTCGGTGACGGTGCGCGAGTTCTCGCCGAGCAGCATCATCGCGACGCCGATGACGACCTCACCCTTGCCGTCCTGTGATGCGGCGCCGCGGCGAAGGCGCGGTCCGAAGCGCGCGTCTCCGACCGTGGCGATCGTGATCGGCACCCCCTGCGGCGTCGCGCCGATTACGACGCGTCGGAGGTCGTCGAGATCCTTCACCAGGCCGTTGGTCCCGATGACGAAGTGCTCCCGATTGTGCTCGATGTAACCGCCGCCCGCGTTCGCGTTGGACTTGTCGAGCGCCTCGACGACCTGCGCGATGGACGTACCCGACGCCTGCAAGCGCTTGGGGTCGAGAACGATCTGATACTGTCGGTCCTCGCCGCCGAAGCTGTTCACCTCGATGACACCAGGCACGGTCCGCAGTGCGGGAGCGATCTGCCAATCAAGCAGCTCCTCGCGCTGCATCAGCGTCATCTCGTCGTTCTCGACGGTGAACTGATAGACCTCGCCGAGACCGGAGGTGATGGGCCCCATCTCCGGCCTTCCGTACTGCGCGGGCACGACGTCCTGGACCTCGCGCAGGCGCTCACCGACGAGCTGACGGGCGAAGTAGATATCGGTGCCGTCGTGGAAGACGATGGTGACGACCGACAGCCCGTACTTCGAGACGGAGCGCACCTGGGTGGAGCGCGGGATTCCGGCCATGGCGCGCTCGACCGGCACGGTCACGTACTGCTCGACCTCGACGGGCGAGAGCGCAGGGGCAGCGGTGATTACCTGGACCTGGACGTTGGTGATGTCGGGCACCGCGTCGACCGGCAGCATGGTCGCGGCGCGGATCCCGACGAGGACGAAGAGAAGCGTAGCGAAGGCGACGATCGCGCGATTGCGCAGCGACCATCGGACGATGGCGGAGAGGAGGAGCATGTTCAGTCCTCGTCCTTCATCGTCCCCTTAAGGACGACGCTCTTCAGGGTGAAAGCGCCCTCGACGACGACGCGTTCGCCCTCCCGCAGACCGGAGACGATTTGGACCTTCCCTGGCGCGGATGCGCCGACCACGACCTCGTGCAGCTCGTAGTCGCCGTCGTCGTGAAGCACGAACACCACGGTCTTTCCGGCCACGTCCATCAGCGCGCTTCGCGGTACGACGAGGACCGGAGCGGCGTCCGTGGCTTCCTGGATCTCGACCTGCGCGGCGCCGAACAGCCCGAGGCGAAGGCGGCCCTTTGGATTGGACACACGCACGCGCGCGATGACCGTGCGTGCGAACGGATCGATCTGCTGGCCGATGTACTCGAGCGTTCCTTCGAACGACTCCTTGGGAAATGCGTTGAGCTGCACATCGGCCTTTGCAGACTGGTGCAGCCGACCGAGATCCTTCTCGAAGACGCGTCCGAGGAACCACACCTCGGAGAGATCCGCGACCGTTGCGAGCACCCGCTCGGCGTCGACCGGCTGACCGACCACTGCATCGCGGGCAATGACGACGCCGGCAAGTGGAGCGCGGAGCGAAAGGAGGAAAGGCCCTCCTTCGCCTGAGCCAGCGCCGAGCGCCGCGAGCTCGTCTCCGAGCGCCTTCGTCAGCGCCTCGAGCGACTCCGCTTCGGCCTTCGCATCGAGGTACGCCTGCTGCGAGGCGAGCTGCGAAGCGGCCAGTTCCTTCAACCGCTCGGCGCTGGCGCGTGCCGCCTTGGCCTTGGCGCCGGTGGACGCAAAGGCACCCCGGATCTTGCCGAGATCGGGCACCCGCAATACGGCGAGCACCTCACCCTTCTTCACTACACCGCCCTCCTTGAAGAGGACCCGTTCGATGCGGCCGGCGATGGGCGACGAAACCTTGGCGATACGATCGGGATCCGCGGCCACCTCGCCCGGAAGCGAGACCGTCGGCACCAGTCGCTCGCGGGTCACCGGGGCGACCTTGATTCCGGCATCGCGCGCAGCGTCCGGATCGAGGCGCACCTTCTTCGGGAACTCCTCGTGCTCGGGCTCGTCGGCGTGGGTCGACGCCGAGGGCGCAGGTGCAGCTTTTCCGTCTTCCTGAGGCTTGGCTCGCGCGCAAGCCGCGCCGGCGAGCGAGGTGGCGACGAGGAACGCCACGAATTTGCGAGCGACCACGAGAATCTCCTCCAAGGCCTACGCGGCCGATGAACCGGCGAGGACGCGTCCGCGCGCGTCTTCGAACACGCGTTGCGGACGGGCAAACGGATCACGCAATCGGGAGGGCTCGCGGGGGACGGAAGAGCCCGTGGGCGACTTCGAACGGAGGAGCAATGGACTCATAGGGGACGGCGAGATCGATACCCGGCTCACACACGCCGACCAACTCGGGGACGGTGACAGGAAGCGCGCGCAGGGCGTGCGTGCAGTGGCAGTCGGAGCACCCGGGCGGGCAGTCGTCGCCGCGTTCCTCGTAAGGGCAGGCGTTCTGCGCCTCGTGGAGAGCCGCCCCTTCGACCGCGTGGATGACGTCCACGAGGTGATGGGTGACGCCCGAGAACTGCAGCATCACGGCGATGGTGAGCGCGCGCACGAGCCAGACGAGGGCGCGCAGCCCGAAGCGACGTCGAAACGACGTGCGACGGGTTTCGCTGCGGCGCCGCCCGGTCAGCAACATTCCCGTCCCTCCCATGACTCCTTCGCCTCTCGCGTGACGAGCGCGGCGATCACGAGCGCGGCGACCGGGTCGGCCCACCACCAACCGAGGGCTGCGTTGAGCCCGATGCCGGCGAGCGTCGCAATCGAGAGCCACCAACACGCGGTGGTCTGGAACGCATCGGCCTCGAGTGCGCGACTCTCGAGAGCTGCGGCGGCCCTGCGCTTGGCACGGGCGAGGAACACCATGACGGCGGCCGAGATGGCCGTGAGCACGAGGCCGATCGTGGACGGCGATGGGTGCTCGCGCGTCCAGAGTGACCTCGCCGCCTCGAAGGCGACGTAAGCAGCGAGGACGAAGAGAGAGAGGGCGACGAGGCGGCGGGCTCGGTGTTCGATGTCTTCCGGCGAGTGGTCGGCTCGCTCGCTGCGAAGCCGCCAGATCATCACGAGGCCGGAGGCACACTCGACGAAGCTGTCGAGCCCGAAGCCGAGGAGGGCAATGCTGCCGGCGGCGAGCGCGGCAGTTACCGCGATGAGACCTTCGACGACGTTCCAACCGACGGTCAGGTACTCCAGGCGTAGCGCCCGGCCGACATCGCCCCGGCGCTGACGCGCACCGTCCTGACTGACGCAGACGTGCGCACAGCCGCAGGAGGTTGCGTTGGAGACGGGGGTCGAAGGCGCCGACATGGGGAACCGGGAGCGCGGTCGCGGTGCCGCTGCTCGTGCTGATGCCGAGGGCGTCGAATCCTTACACCGTCCGCGCCGAAGCCTGAATCTGGCGTGGTATCATGGGTCTAATGCTGAAGGCACCCGCCCACGTCCAACGCGTGCTCGGCGATTTGGCGCCCGAGCTCACCGCGTTCGCGCGGCGACGAGCGCCGGCCGACCTCGACCCACGCGAGGTCGTGCAGAAGGTCGCGGTCCGTGCGCTCGACCACGCCGAGCACCTTCGCGATCCCGAGAGGGCGCGCGCTTGGCTCTTTCGGATCGCCCGAAACACGTTGGCGGAGGAGCATCGACGCTCCACCCGTGCGCCCGAAGCCCGCCCGATCGACGAGAGTTCCGACGGGGTGACCGCGGACGTCGAGGAGCCGTGCTGGTGCATCCTCGCGCAGCTCCAGGCGCTCAAGCCGGAGTACGTGCAGATTCTCCAGCGGGTCGTCATCGAGGAGCAGAGCATCCGGGAGGTCGCGCGCGAGCTCGGGATCACCGAGAACAACGTCACTGTGCGACTCCACCGCGCGCGGGCGGCGCTGCGCGCGCAGCTGCATGCGCACTGCGGCACCAGCGCCATGCGGTCGTGCACCGAGTGCGGGTGCGAGGAGCGCGGATGTTGTCCCAGGCCCGAGTAGCGGCGCGATCGGGTCCCAAAAGTCCGCGGGGCCAGAGCGCCGGGTGGCCCTGGTCCGCTACACCGGTTCGGGGCGTTGTAGCGGAGCGAGCCATCGACGCGCGACACTTCGTCAAGCGCGCCCATGCGCTGATCGCCGCATTGTCGGGGCAATGCGCCGGCCGGGTCTAGGGGGCGCCGACCGTCACCCAGCATTGGTAGATACTGCTTTCCCACCTCGGTCACGGGCTTGGCCCGCTCTTCAAACGTCGAGCGTGCTGGCCGATGGCACGCCCGGCCTGGAGGTCGTCGAGGAGGCCGACGCAGCGGGCGTAGCGGACCAGGAGCTGCTGCTCGCAGGCGCGATAGCCAATGGCCTTGAGGCTGTGGCTGCCCGTGCCGCTCTTTCCGGTGAGTACCAGGTCGTCATGCCGGCGGACCATAGTCGAGACCGGCGGACCCGCAGGAATCCATGCTCGGCAGTCCGCAGCGCGAGTATCGCTCCAACGCGCGCCGGACATTGGCCGGGAGCTCATGCGCGTAGTGCTCGCAGGGTCTGGCGGAGGAACGGCGGGAAATGCTCGCGCACCAGCGCGTGCAGCGACGTCTGCGCCCCCAGCGAGAACGTGCGCGCCCTCCAGGCCACGAACCCAGCTCGGTTCACGCACCGATCCGTGCAAGACCGGCGGCATGGAAGCTGGC
>JAEUKC010000294.1:0-12964 GCA_016794445.1 Myxococcales bacterium | reverse complement strand
GGCGGTCACGCCCTGGCGGAGGCGCACCGTCGCGTCCTGCGACCCGTCGGTCATCGCCGACGTGACGATGGAGTGGGCGATGATGAGCTCACCGACCAGGTTGATGATCTTGTCGATCTTCTCGGTGTCGACGCGCACGGTCGGTCGAGCCGCGGACGCTGCTCGCTGCGCCGGGGCGGCCTCGGCTGCGTGGGCCGGCTCGTCGGCCTTCGGCGTCACGGCCACCGGGGGCGGGGCGACGACAGGCGGCGGAGCCTGCGCTTCCGCCGCGGCGGGCTCGGGGACGGCTTCTCGCGGCGCCTCCGCGGGCGCCTCGATGATGCGCAGCGCGGGCACGACGGGCGTGACCTTCTCCACCTCGACCACGGTCGGGGCGTCGAAGAAGGCGAACACGTCTCGGATCCGGCCTTCGCTGGCGTTCGTGCACAGCGTGACGGACCAGCGCAGGTAGGAGCGGCTCGGATCGAGGTCGTCGAGCGAGGGCAGGGCGGTGTCGTCGAGCGCGACGCGACTCACCGCGCCGAGCTCCGCCAGCGCCTCGAGGGCGAGGATGGGGTCGAGCCCCTTCGCGAGGACGTCGGCGGCCGGCTCGAAGCGGACGGTGTAGGTCTGCGCGGCGGGTGGCGCGGACGAGAAGATGCCGCCGCCGACCGCGGACATCGCGAGGATGCGAAGGATGTCCGGGTCGTGGCTCGCCTCGATGGAGGCCGCCGGCGTCACCTCCTCGATCTCCCCGAGCACCTCCGCCATCGCTTCGGGCGGAGCCCCCCCCTCGCGAGCGGCCACGAGCAGATCGGCGACGACGTCCTTGGCGCGCAACAGGAGCTCGGTGAGCGGCCCGATGGCGATGCGCCCCTCGCGGACCCGCTGGAGCAGGTTCTCGAGGGCGTGGGTGAACCGGAGGACGTCGTTGAAGCCGAAGACCCCGCACCCCCCCTTGATGGAGTGTGCCGCGCGGAACACCGCGTCGAGCAGGCCCCGATCGTCGGGGGTGTGCTCGAGCGCGAGGAGCGACTCCTCCATGTTGACGAGGTGCTCTTCCGCCTCGTCGAAGAACGCGCCCATGAGGCTGCTGGTGTCGAAGGTGCTCATGACTCCTCGGGGGGATCTCGGTTCTCGGGAACCAGCGACCAGCCGGCGTCGTCGACGGCCTCGGTCGCTTCGGGGGACGCTTCGAGCGACGTTGCAACACTCGCGCCTTCGGCCGCGGCGTCGTTCGGCGTCGAGGACTCTGCCGACGCCTCGGCGCTCTCGACAGGGGACTCGACCGTCTCGTGGAGGAACTCTGCCGTCTCGTTCGAGGACTCGACGGGGATGGGGTCGGGTCCGCGCGTGATGGGTAGCGTGGGGGTCGCGGCTTCGAGGTCGACCTGGTCGACTCCCTCTGGCTCGACGATCGGGTCGGTCGAGATGCAGAGGAAGTCGGCGGCGCCGACGGCGCGCAGCTGCCCGAGCACGGCGGGGGGCACCGCGCGGAGCTCGAGGACGTGCCCGTGCTCCTGCAGGGTGCGGTGGAGCGCGAGGAGCACCTGCAGCGCCGAGGCGTCGAGCGAGGTGAGCCGGTCGCAGCGGACGGCGGCTGCCGTGTGCCGCTCGAGGCGGCGCGCCTGGTGGAAGAGGGTCTGCGCCACGGGGCCGCACACCGAACCTCGGAGATCGAGCCCGTTCTCCGCCTCGGCCAGGATCACTTCGCTGACTCCCTGTGCGATTGCGTCACCCGTGGCTTCCATGCTCAGAACTCCTCGAAGTGGGCGGCGCCGTGGCCGTTGGAGTGACCGTTCGAGCCGTTGAGGCGTGCGGGGCGCGGCGCGGCCTCGAGGGCGAGCGCGGCGCGGTGCTCCTTGGGCGCGGGCGCGGTGCGCGCGACGAGGATCTTCTGCGGGCGGGCCTGCGCGAACGAGGTGCGGTCGCTCTCGCCCTGGTCCAGGCGGAACCGCGCGACGAGGCGCTGCAGCTGCTCGGACTGACCGGAGAGGCCCTGGGCCGTCGACGACAGCTCCTCGGTCTGGGCGGCGTTCGACTGGGTCACCTGATCCATCTGGGTGACGGCCTTGTTGACCTGCTCGATGCCGGTGTTCTGCTCGCGCGAGGCCGCCGCGATCTCGCTGATCATGTCGGTCACCCGCTTGACCGAGGTGACGATCTCGCGGAGGGTCTCGCCGCTCGAGAGCACGTGCTTGGAGCCGGCCTCCACCTTGTCCGCGGAGTCGCTGATGAGGTTCTTGATCTCCTTGGCGGCGGCGGCGCTGCGCTGGGCGAGGTCCCGGACCTCGGCCGCGACCACCGCGAACCCACGGCCCTGCTCCCCCGCCCGCGCGGCCTCGACGGCGGCGTTGAGCGCGAGGATGTTGGTCTGGAAGGCGATCTCGTCGATGGTGGTGATGATCTCGGCGATGCGCTTCGAGGACTGGGTGATCTCGTTCATCGCGCTCACCGCGGCGCCGACGACGGCCCCGCCCTTCTCGGCCACGTCGCGCGAGTTGGCGGCGAGCTGCGCGGCGTGCTGCGCGTTGTCGGCGTTCTGCTTCACGGTGGCGGCCACCTCCTCGAGGCTCGCCGCGGTCTCCTCGAGGCCCGAGGCCTGCTCCTGCGCCCCGCTCGAGATCTCCTCCGCAGCGCCGGACAGCTGCTGGGAGGCGGTGGCGACCTCCTCCGCGACGTTGCGCACCTCGCGGATCGCCGCGTTGACCGCCGCGATGGTCGCGTTGAGCGCCCTCGCCGTGTCGCCGAGCTCGTCCTTGGAGTCGATGTCGAGCTGGACGGAGTAGTCGCCCTTGGCGACCTGGCCGAGGACCCCGACGGTCTTGACCAGCGGATTCGCGACGGCTCGACCGGTCACGACGCCGATGAAGGCCCCCAGCAGCGCCGCGGCGACGATGACGGCGATGAGTATGTTGCGATTCCTCGCATAGATCACGTCGGTCTCCTCGGCGGCCTGCTTGGCCAGGGCGTCCTTGGACGTGACGATGCGCGACATCGCGTCACGGATGTGGTCACCCGAGGCAGCGGCCTTGCCGAGCGCCGCCAGCGCCGCAGGGCGATCCTTGGCGATGGCCAGGCGGGCAGCCTCCCGGAGCCCGGCCAGCCATACCGCGCGCTCCTTCTTCACGTCGGCCATGCGCGCCTTGAGCTCCTCCGAGACCAGGTGCTTCTCCGTGGCGTCGAGGGACTTGGTCAGCGCCGCCTCGTGATCGTCCAGCTTCCGGAGGAGGCGCGCCTGCTCGGCGGCGTCCTCGGAGAGCAGGATGTTCCGCGCGGTGACCCGGACATCGAGCATCGCGGTCTCGGCCCGCATCGCCTCGACCGTTCCCATGAAGTCTCGCTCGTAGAGCTTGTTGAGGCGGAGGTTGATCGTGTCCGCGCTGTTGTTTCCGACCCAGCCGACCCCGATCATCGCGACCACCAGGATCGCGACGGCCAGCAGGATCTTCTTCATCGTCTTGAGGTCGTTGAACCAATTCATGGGATCGCTCCGAGCGAGCTGCGATGGATCCGCGGACAGAGCTCCGCCTCGCCACCGGCGGTGGGCGAGCCTCTGGCCCCTGCGTTCCAGAACGGACGGCCGCCCTGGCCGTTGAGCGGGAATCGGCGAAAAATCCGCGAAAATTGTACCGTTTTCGAGACGACGCGCAGAACGCGCGTGTCTCCTGTCACGGACCCTCGAACAGCAACGGTCGTGCCGTCGCGCACGGTGCCTCCGACCCGCCGTTAGGTCGACGCTCCTCGCCATCGGTCCGGGAGGGCGCCAATGGGCTGGCGCGCCGGCGAGCCGGTGACGCCCGAGGAGTGGATTCCGAGGCAGAGCTCCCAAGAGCAGTGCGCGCCACGGGGGTGATGGAGTATAGGCCGCCGGTGTCCGAACCCGCCGTGTCCGCTCCCCCCCTCGCCGATCCCACCCCCCTCGGCCTCATCGGCCTCTCGGTCGGGTGCGCGGCGCTCCTCCCCGCCGCCTTCGGGGTCAAGGCGTCCCTCACCCCGGACGGCCTGCGCATCGCGGCGATGTTCTGTCTCTTGTTCGGCGCCGGCGGCCAGTTCCTCGCCGGGCTCATGAGCTTCGTGAACAAGAACGTGCTCGGGGGCACGCTGTTCACGGCCTTCTCGTTCAACTGGATCATGAACTGGTGGTCGCTGACCGAGCTGGCCCACGGTCACCTCCCGAACTCGGCCGTCGTGCTGTCGGTGGACCTGTGCTTCCTGCTCGTGTTCCTCGTGATGACGGTGGCCTTCGGCTTCCACTCCAAGCTCTTGCTGCTGTTCCTCGGCGACATCGACCTGCTCTACGTCTGCCGCATCCTGCGCGACGTCCTGCACGCGCCCGCGTTCGGGGTCGGCATCGCCTGGCTCACGGTGGGTCTGCTCGCGATCGCGCTCTACCTGGCGTTCGCGCTGGTGCTCAACGCCGCTTCGGGCCGGGCGCTCCTGCCGCTCGGCGGGCCCGCCTTCGGCGCCAAGACCTAGCGAAGGCGACGTCAGCGAGGGCGAGGCGTGCGGCCGCTCGGCGGTCGGCTCTCGGTGTCGCGGAGCAGGCCCTCGTCGTGATCCGGCGCGCGGTCCAGATCGCGCACGAGCCGGAACCCGGCCCGGGGCGTCGACTCCTGCAGACCGTAGCGACGCCGCGCGCGCAGCGAGCAGGTCTCGGGGGCGTCGCGGTACGAGCCGCCGCGGGTGACCGCGCCCGTCGCGCGCGACAGCGGCAGCGGGGCCAGGCCGGGCGTGACCCAGTCGGCGACGCCGCCCGCGAAGTCGAGCGCACCGTAGGGCGAGCAGTCCACGGGGAACGAGCCGGAGGGCATCGGTCGCGGTGGCCCCTCCCGCGACTCGCGGTGCAGGCAGTAGGCGCCGTCGAAGGCGTCGCCCCACGGATGGCGCCGGCCGTCGACACCGCCACCGGCCTTCTGCCACTCGATCTCGGTCGGCAGCCGGTAGGCGACGCGATCGCGGCGGGAGCGCCACGCCGCGTAGACCGAGGCGCTGTGGCCCGAGACGCCGAACACCGGCAGGGCGCGCAGGAGCTCGGTGTCGTCGCCGTACTCGGTGATGCGCAGCGGGACGAAGGAGTCGCCGTCCCAGCGAAAATAGGCCGCCTCGTCGAGGCCGCGCGGCGTGTGGTGACGGGCGCGGCCCGGGAGCTCCTCGTGGACCCAGGCGAGGAACTCGAGGTACTCGCCGAACGTGACGGGGCGGGCCTGGATCACGAACGTCGCGACCTTGACCTCCTGCACCTCGAGCCCGTCTCCGAGATCGACGAGCGCTTCGCCGCCGGGGACGAGCACCTCGCCGACCGAGGTGGCCGGCACCTTCGGGCGGTCGAACCCGACGGTCAGCGAGGCGTTGGGGCCCACGAAGATCGGACGATGGAGGGTCCCGCGCCCGCTCGTGAGCCGGAGCCGGTGCGAGCCGACCGGCACGCGGAGCGAGAGAGGGGGGCTGCCGAGCGAGCGCGCGCCGTCGATCACGAGCCGACGATCGCGCGCGAGGTAGGTCTCGAGCGAGACCTCGCACGGCACGGGCCAGTCGAACGAGAGGGCGCCCGACTGCGCAGGGCCCTCGGGGCCGTCGTCGTCGTACTGGCGCACCAGCTCGCCGAAATAGGCCTCGTCGAACGCGTCGCGACGGCTCCGCGCGCGCTGGCGCTCGATCGCCCAGAGGAAGGCGAGCCCTCGCCTCGCCTCGCGGTGCTCGGGCAGCTCGACCAGCGCCCGCTCGAAGGCGGACGCGGCCTCGCGCAGGGTGCTGGCGGCCATCGCGTCGAGCATCATCACGCGGTCCTCGGCGTCCCACACGCGCCGCTTCTCTTCGGCCGGCGCATACGGCGGGACCTGCGCGCGGAGCTCGGCCACCTCGGCCACCCGCTCACCACGGCTGTCGACGAAGTCGCGCAGGTCGGCGGTGAGCCGCTGACCCTCGGCCACGAGCTGCTCCACCCGACGCCGGCGTTGCTCGAGCGCGGCGGTCCCCTCGAGGTGGGCCTCGACCGCGGCCGCGAACGCGCGCACCGAGCCGTAGCGACGGTCTGGCTCGTGCGACAGGGCGCGCAGGACCACCTCGACGAGGCCCGCGACGCTCGGGCCCCGCGCCGAGAGGCGAGAGACGTCGACGTCGCCGTAGCCGCTGCCGGCGAGCAGCGAGGCGCGGGTGGCGTCGTCGTCGGGCAGCGCCGGCTCGAGGGCGAGCAGCTCGTAGAGCAGCGCTCCGAGCGCGAACACGTCGATGCGCCGGTCGACGGCGCCACGGAAGGCCTCGTCGAACTGCTCGGGGGCCGCGTAGCCGAGCGTGCCGCCGCGGTAGACGAGCGGCTGCTCGAGGTGGTGGGCGAGGCCCCAGTCCACCACCACCACCTCGCCGTGGCTGCCGATCACCACGTTGGCGGGCTTGATGTCGCAGTGGGCGATGCCGCGGTCGTGCGCGAACTCGATGGCGTCGCAGACCGAGAGGAACACGCGCAAGAGGCGCCCGAGCGGGAAGTCGTGGTGCGCGTCCGGGTCGCCGCGCCGCAGATCGATCACGATCTGCTCGAGCGTGCGCGGCTCGAGCACGCGCATCACGTAGAACGGGGGCGACTCCGAGAGCTCGTAGACCGGGACGATGTTCGGGTGCTCGAGCCCTCCGAGGAGGCGCGCCTCGCGGGCGAGCAGGTCGGCGTACCGAGGGTCGTCGTGGCGCAGCAGCACCTTGATCGCGACCGCGCGGCCGAGGACGCGATCTTCGCACTCGAGCACCGCCCCGAGGCCACCCGAGCCGAGCACGCGACGGGGGACGTAGCGCCCCGCCTCGTCGAGGGGGACCCCGAGGGGCACGTCGATCGGGCTCGGCTTGCCGGAGGGATCCTGCGGGAGCGTGGTGCGGGAGCGCGGCACCGGCGCCGCCTCTTCTTCGTGGCGAGACGGGCCGCGAGGCGGGTCGCTCACTTCGAGCCGTCGCCCTTCTTGGCCTTGGCGCGGAGGATGCGCGCGGCCTCCTTGTACGCCGGGGTCTCGGGGTGCTCCTTGGCGAGCTGCTCGTAGAGCTTCGCGGCGAGCTCGTACTGTCCGGCAGCGACCGCGTCGACGGCCTCGCGCTCGGTCGTCTTCTTGGCCGGGTCGGTCTTCGGGCTGCCGGGCGCGCTGGCGCTGGGGGCAGGGACCGTCGCGGGAACGGAAGGCACGGGCGGCGGGCTTCCCGACGTGGGGGGCGGCGGCGAGGTGTTCGACGGCGGCGGGTCGGGGTCGTCGACGGGAGGCTTCTTCTTCTTCTTGGGTTTCGGATCGTCGTCGTCCTCCGTGGTCGAGGCCGACGCCGACGCCGAGGCGGCGGGCTTCTGCTTGGCGCGCGGGGCGGGGTCGTCCTCGAACCCGTAGAAGACCATCACGAAGGCGAGGGGCAGCAGGAGCAGGATGATCTTCTTGACGACGGACGTCTCGCGCCACGCCTGGGCGAGCTTGCTCGCGTCCTTGCGGATGGCGGGCTTGGTGGTCGTCTGCAGGTGCGGCGGGACGTCGTCGGGAGGCGGTGGGGGTGGCGGAGGCGGCGCGGCGAAGGGCGTCGGCGCGGGCCCGAACGCCTCCGGTCCCATCACCGGCGGCGCGGCGGGCGGCGCCGGCCTCGCGAGGTCGGGGGTGGGCTTGCGGCTGCCGAGCATCCGCGCGGCCGTGGGCACGGGCAAGGCGCGGGTCGCCTCCTCGTCGAAGTTCGGCACCTCGATGTGCCCGGTGGCCTCGTCGTCCTCGTGCGTGGCGGGCATCAACATCCGCGTGGGCGCGTCCTCGCCGAACGGGGTCGGGGTGCGCCCCCGGGGCATCGGCGCGGCCCCCGCGCTGGCCTGGGAGAGCGCGCAGAACACGAGCCGCGCGTCGCCGATGGCGAGGGTGCTCGACGGGGCGACCGCGGTCCACTCGGTGCCCACCACCCGACCGTTCACCTTCACGAGGCGATCGGGCACCGCGCTCTGCACGTGGAGCTGCTGGCCGTCGAAGTAGACGAAGGCGTGCACCTCGTCCATGCCGTCGGCGTCGACGCGCCAGTCGGCGGCGGTGCCGATCGAGAGCGGGGGCAGCTCCTGGCCCGACTCCAGCGTCAGGTAGCGCGGATCGCCGCTGCCACGCCGGATCTCGAGCACGAACGGTTCGGTCATGCGCCGCGCTGCTCCGCGGCCGCGTAGACCGCCGCCGGCAGGCCGAGCCCGTGCTCGTGCAGCTGCTCGACCGCGCGCGGCAGCACGCCGGTCGGCTCGAAGGTGGAGAGGATCTCGCCGTGCTCGGTCACGCCGTCGTGGCGGCGCAGGAAGATGTCCTGGGTGAGGTACTGGTTGGTCTCCTGATCGAAGCCGGTCACCTCGGTGATGTGCGACACCTTGCGGGAGCCGTCCTGGTAGCGCGACACCTGGACGATGATGTTCACCGCCGACGCGAGCTGGATGCGCAGCGCGGTGAGGGGCATCTGCACGTCGCTCATCATCGCCATGGTCTCGAGGCGGGAGAGGGTGTCGCGGGGGTAGGTGGCGTGCAAGGTGGAGAGGCAGCCGCCGTGGCCGCTGGTCATGGCCTGGATGAGATCGAGCGCCTCACCGCCGCGGATCTCGCCGACCACGATGCGGTCCGGGCGCATGCGCAGCGTGGCGCGGAACAGATCGCGGATGCTGACGAGGCCGCGCCCCTTCGGGTCCGGCGGGCGCGCCTCGAGCTGCACGACGTGCTGGCGCTGCAGCTGCACCTCGCGCGAGTCCTCGATGACGACCACCCGCTCGCCGTCGGGGATGAACGACGAGAGCGCGTTGAGCATGCTGGTCTTGCCGCTGCCCGTGCCGCCGGCCACGAGCACGTTGAGCTTGGCGGCGACCAGCGCGTGCAGGGCGCTCGCCGCGTCCTCGGTGAGCGCGCCGAACCCGATGAGGCGCTGGACGGTGAGGGTCTCCTGGAAGAAGCGGCGGATGGCGACGTGCGGTCCGTCGGGCGCCGCGGGCGGGCAGATCGCCTCGATGCGCGACCCGTCGGGCAGGCGACCCTCGAGGATCGGGCGGTGCTCGTCGATGGACTTGCCGACGTACTGCGCCACGTTGCGCAGGGCGGCCATCAGCGCCTCGCGGCTCGAGAACCGCGCGTCGGTGAGCTCGAGCTTGCCCCGCTTCTCGATGAAGATCTGGTCGGGACCGTTGATCATGACCTCGCTGACCGCGGGATCCTCGAGGTACCGGCGCACCGGACCGAAGAACTGCAGCAGGGTCTCGGCGAAGACCTCGCGGGGGATCACGGCAGCTTCACCGGTCCGTCCTTCTTGACGTCCTTGCCGGGGAGCTTCTTCGGGTCGTCCTTGGTGGGCGGTGCGACCGGCGCCACCGAGGCGGGGGCGGGGGCCTCGACCGGCTTGACCGGCTTGAGCAGCGAGCCCTTGGCCTCGTCGGCGTGCGGCCCGGTGGGCGCGAGCCGCAGGTACTCGCGGAAGTGCGCGTCGGCGCCGACCTTGTCGACGAACTGGTCGCGCAGCAGCACGGCGAGCGCGTAGTGCGGCGTGGGCTCGTCGGGGTGCTGCTCGACGACGGTCTCGTAGTGGGTGCGCGCGGTGACGTTCTGGCCGACCGCCGCGTAGAGCGAGCCGACGACCATGCGCAGCTTCCAGTCGTCGGGGTGGCGCTTGAGGATGGGCTCGGCGTACTCGATCGCGACCTGGAAGCGGCTCGCCTCGACGCACACGCGGAGCAGCAGGGGCAGCACGTCGCGCTCGGGGGCGCCGGCCTGCAGCGCGGCGGCGTAGTACTGCTCGGCGCGCGTGAGGTCCCCCGCCGCGTAGAACGCCTTGCCCCGCGCGAGGAGCTTGTCGGGGGACTGCTCGTCGACCAGCGTCTTGACGTTCTTCTCGGCTTGCCCCTTGGGGGGCGGAGGCGGGCCGCACGCCGCGGTGCACGCGGCCAGCACCGGCAAGAGCCACACGCGCGGATCGCTCACGACTTCTTCTCTCCGAGCTTCAGCTGGAGCTGTCGATCGAGGTTGCCGAGCCACACGACGTAGTTGCCCGCCGCGCCCTCGGTGAAGGCGCGCAGCACCTTGACCTCCTTGTGCGCGGTCGCGAGGTCGCGCACGGCGAGGGCGTGCTCGAGCCGGACGCGGTGCGCGCGGTAGTCCTCGCCGACCTTCTTGCGGAGGCTCGCGGCCGTGGCCGAGACCTCGACGCTGCGCGCCTCGTCGCCACCGGTGCGGAAGCACGCCGAGGCGACCTCGTAGAGCGGCACGGCGGCGACGCCGTCCTGCACGCGGAACGGCCGGCGCTCGGCCTTGCCCTCGGCGACGACGAACTTCTCGGCGGCGAGCACGATGGCCTGGTCGGCGGCGTCGACGGGGCAGCTCGTCTGGGGCTTGGCCCAGAGCTCGGGGACGTCGGTCGGGATCTTGTTCTCGATGCGGCCGTCGTCCTCGAAGAGCAGCACGTAGGCGGCGAGCGGGATGGCGACGAGAGCGAGCAGGTAGGTGAGGGGGCTCGTCTTCTCCTGCTTCTTCTTGATGACGTCGGGGTTGTCCTCGATCTCGACGACCTCGATGGTGAGCTGACAGGCGCCGATGGCCACCACGGAGTCGGCCATGACGGGCGACTGCATGAACTCGACGCCGTTGATGGTCGGCAACCGATCGGCCGCGCGGGCCTGCGCGTTCGCGCCGCCGAGCGACATGGTCACCTCCATGTGCTCGACCGCCGCGTGCTCTGCCGGCAGGCGGATCTCGCAGTGCGCGCCGCTGCCGACCAGCACCTTGTCGGAGTCGACGGTCAGCACCTCGACGCGACCCTCCGGATAACGGACGGTGAAGCGCAGCCCAGAGACCCCGGTGGCAGCCATGTAGGCGTCGTCATGGTAGCCGATCGCGTCGAGCCACAGGGCACCGATGACGGGCACACCTCCTTGACTTGTTGCCGATCGACAGCGTTCTGGTCCGAAAAAGCTCGTGAATTCGGGTGGTTGTGGGCGACGGCCGACCCTTGCAGGACATGGCGCGGTGCGCCATATAGATGCGCATGTCGACGAACCTCCCCCCTGGTGTCGAACTCCACGGACCGGAGGTCGCTGGCCTCCACGACGTCCTCACGGCCGAAGCGGTCGCCTTCGTGGCGGAGCTCGCGCGGCGCTTCGGGCCCCGCATCGAGGAGCGCCTGGCCGCGCGCGTCGTCCGCCAGCGCGCGCTCGACGCCGGCGAGAAGCTCGACTTCCTGCCGGAGACCCGGGCCGTGCGCGAGGGGGACTGGAAGGTCGCGCCGCTCCCGGCCGATCTCCTCGACCGCCGCGTCGAGATCACCGGGCCGGTCGACCGCAAGATGATCATCAACGCGCTCAACTCGGGCGCGAGCGTGTTCATGGCGGACTTCGAGGACGCCAACGCGCCCACCTGGTCCAACGTGATCGCAGGGCAGGTCAACCTCTCCGACGCCGTGCGCCGCACGATCACCTTCGAGCAGAACGGGAAGAAGTACGCGCTGGGCGACAAGCCCGCCGTGCTGTTCGTGCGGCCGCGCGGCCTGCACCTCCCGGAGCGCCACCTGCACGTGGACGGGCGCCCGGTGCCCGGCTCGCTGTTCGACTTCGGCCTGTTCTTCTTCCGCAACGCGAAGGAGCAGCTCTCCCGCGGCACGGGCCCGTATTTCTACCTGCCCAAGCTCGAGTCGCACCTCGAGGCGCAGATCTGGGACGACGTGTTCTCCTTCGCCGAGGACACGGTCGGCATCCCGCGCGGCTCGATCAAGGCCACCGTGCTCATCGAGACGCTGCCCGCCGCGTTCGAGATGCACGAGATCCTGCACGCCCTCCGCGCGCACTCCGCCGGCCTCAACTGCGGCCGCTGGGACTACATCTTCAGCTTCATCAAGAAGCGCCGCGCCGACGCGACCGCCGTCCTCCCCGATCGCGCGGAGGTCACGATGGACAAGTCGTTCCTCGCGGCCTACGCGCAGCTCGTCATCCAGACCTGCCACCGCCGCGGCGTCCACGCGATGGGCGGCATGGCCGCGCAGATCCCCATCAAGAGCGACCCGGTCAAGAACGAGGCGGCGCTCGCCAAGGTGCGCGCCGACAAGGAGCGCGAGGCCCGGCTCGGCCACGACGGCACCTGGGTCGCCCACCCCGGCCTCGTGGCCATCGCCCGCGAGGTGTTCGACGCCAAGCTGGGCAGCGCCCCGAACCAGCTCGGCGTGCTCCGCGACGACGTGAAGGTCGGCCAGGCCGAGCTGCTCGCCGTGCCCACGGGCAACCGCACCGAGAAGGGGCTGCGCCACAACGTGCGCGTCGGCGTGCAGTACCTCGAGGCGTGGCTCCGCGGCGAGGGCTGCGTGCCGCTGTACGACCTCATGGAGGACGCGGCCACCGCCGAGATCAGCCGCGCGCAGGTGTGGCAGTGGCTCCACTTCGGCGCGCCGATCGCCTGGGCCGACGGCACCACGGGGCCGCTCACCCGCGATCGCCTTTCGGTGATCGTCGACGAGGAGCTCCGCGCGGTGACGGGCCCGAAGCTCGCCGAGGCGCGGCGCATCTTCGAGCAGCTCGCCACCGCCGACACGTTCGAGGATTTCCTCACGCTCCCTGCCTACGAGCGCATCGTCACGCTGACGTAGGCCGCGCCAGAGTTGAGCGGGCGCGACTCCCTGCTACCTTTCGGGCATGTCGAACTTCACCATCGAGCCCGCTGCTGTAGGTCGGGCGGGGCTTGCCGCCAGCGATTTCTTCGCTGGCGACGGTGCTCGCGCCTGACCCTTGCGCACTCTCTGGTATCTTCGTGCGCCCATGCGCAGCCTGTTCCCGATGCTCTTGCTTCTCGGTTCGTGCGGCCTCTTCGGCGGGGGCTCCAAGACGCCCGGGTCCTCGAGCGGGCCTGGCGCCCCCACCGTGAAGGCGGAGGTCGACCTCGCGTGCACCGACGGCGCGCTGAAGTGGAGCTCGTCGTTCCAGAGCACCAAGGTCGACAAGTGCGCGTTCCACGACGGCGAGGGCCTCGAGGTCCGGGCCGGCACCCTC
>JAEUKC010000283.1:0-13007 GCA_016794445.1 Myxococcales bacterium | reverse complement strand
GTGTTGCCGATGCGCACCCGGACCCCGCCGCGGGAGCGGATGATCTCGTCGGTCACGAACGACTCCTCGCCGATGCTGTTGCGGACCATGCCGAGCAGGCCGATCACGCGCACCGGGAGATCCAGCGCGGCGACCGCGCGGAGCACGCCCGCGACGGCGCCGGCGCCGCCCTTGTCGCGCGACATGCCCGCCATCGCGCCGTCGGTCTTGAGGTCGGCGCCGCCGGTGTCGTAGGTGACGCCCTTGCCGACGAGCACCACGGTGCCCTGCGCGGGGCCCTTGGGCTTCCACTCGAGCTCGATGACGCAGGGGCGGTGACGCTCGACCACGTTGGAGGCGCGCGCCACCGCCGCGAGGAGGGGGTACCCCGAGACGTCGCGTTCGACGCGCACGGACACCGAGGTGCCCTCGAACGCCTGCTCGCACAGCTCGGCGACGCGCGGGGGGGCCATGCGCTCCGGCTCGGTGCCGGTGAGGTCGCGGGCGACCAGGCGGCCGGCCTCGATCGCGCGGACCCGCGCCGCGACCGCCTCGGGCAGGTCGACGACGGTCAGGCGCTCGGCGCCGCGCGGGGCCTTGCCGGCCTCGCGGGCCTCGAGCGGCACCCACTGGCTCGCGAGCGCGCCGAGCGCGCCGACGGCGATGGCCTGCTCGAAGCGGTTGCCGTGGTGCTTGCCGCGTGGCGCGACCACGAGGAGCACCGGGCGACTGGCGCCCGCCTCGACCGCGCGGGCCATGGCCGCCGAGGCGGCTTCGGCGACCAGCCGCACGTCTTCGATCTCGGCGTTCGCCGGCAGCCCCGAGCCGTAGGTGGTGAGGATGAGGCGCCCCCCGGGCAGCTGCGGCGCGGGTACCACCACCGGCGCGCGGGCGCCGCGGGACAGGGCGGCGTCGGCGGCGAGCGCGGCCTCGACCGCGGGGCGCGCGGCGGCGACCGCGTCGAGGTGGTCGGCGAGCGGCGCCGGGACGACGAGGAGGACCGCGTCGTGCGCGGCGTCGGTGAGGGCGGAGGCGGGGGCGACACGCAGCTCGATCATGGCGCGCACGATCGTTCAGCCGTCACCGGCCGTCCAGGGCTACGCGGAGCGCGCGGCCTCGATGCGGCCGGTGCTGCGCGCCGAAGCGAGCGCCACCGACAGCCGGCCGAACAGCGCGTCGCGCGACTCCCCCGGCTTTCGCTCGGCGACCGCGAACGAGAGGGCGACGGCGTTGGCCGTGGAGCGGTGACGCTCGAGGTCGGCCAGCACGAGCCGGCGGGTGCGCTCGGCGATCCGCATCGCCGTCGGCAGCGCGACGTCGCGCAGCAACACGAGGAAGGCCCCGGCCTCGAGCTGCACCACGACGTCGTCGCCGCGGACCGCGTTCGAGATCGACGCGGCCACGCTCTTGCGCACGAGATCGGCGAAGCCGACGCCCTTCTGGGCGCGGAGCTTCTCGAGCTCGTCGAGGTCGACGCGCAGGACGGCCATCGTCGGGGGGCCGTCCGCGGACAGGAGCAGGGGATCGAGGCGTTCGGCCGGGACGAGGAAGGTGGTCGGGTCGGGCGTGGCCGTCCGCCGCAACCGGGCGAACCTCAGGTGGGGGGCCGCGAACCCGGCGATCAGCGCCAGCGTCTGCGCGTGGACCTCGGTGAAGTGACCCTCCACCTCGGACACGGCGGAGATCACGCCGAGGCAACGATCGCCCTCGCGCAGGGGGACCGCGAGGTAGGCGCCGAGTGGACGCTGCTGGTCGGGGCGCGGCGAGAAGCGCGGGTCTTCCTCGGCCCGCGCGACGCGGATCGGCTGGAGGTGCTTGGCGACCCAGCCGACCAGGCCCTCGCCCATCACGAACTCGAAGCCCACGTTGTTGTGGAACGGATCGCCGGCCCGCGCCTGGGTCGCGAGGACGACCCCGCTCACGTCGAGCAGGCGGATCGACACGTGCTCGACCGCGAGCAGACGCGCGATCTCGTCGACCAGCACAGCCAGCATCGCCTCGACGTCGGGGCAGGGCAGGAGGGCCTCGCTGAGCGCGAGGAGCGCTTCGACCTCCACCTTCCCCATGTTCCGAGCCTACCATCGTTCGGGAATCGATCACCCCGCCTCGGCCCGCACGTGGGCGAGGAAGTCGTCGAGGGTGCGCCCCGGTTCCTGGACGAACGTTCTCGGGGTGGCCGCGGCCTCGACCACCCGATCGAGCCGGAAGTTGCGGAAACCTTCGCGGAGCTCGCACCACGCCCCCAGGGTCCAGCCGTGTCCCCAGTAGAACAGGCCGAGCGGGCGCACGCAGCGGGTGGTCGGTTCGCCCTGTCGGTCGCGGTAGGAGAGGTCGACCACGAGCGAGGCCGCGATGGCGCTCCGCAGGATCGTCAGCCGCGGGGCGAGCGTGGTCGGGACGTGGAACTGCGGCGCGAACAGGCTCACGTGGTCGAGCACGGGACGGAGCCGGTCGGGCAACGCGGCCTCGATGCGCGCGAGGGCGCCCTTGGCCGCGCGCGCGAGGCCCTCGTCGCCCCAGCTCTCCACCATGCGCGCCCCGAGCACGAGCGCCTCGATCTCCGCCGCGGTGAACATCAGCGGCGGGAGATCGAAGCCGCGGGGCAGGCGGTAGCCGACCCCCGCCTCGCCCTCGATGGGGACCCCGGAGGCGACGAGGTCGGCGACGTCCCGGTAGACGGTGCGCACGCTGACCTCGAGCGACTCGGCGAGCTGCTCCGCCGTGAGCACCCGCCGGCGACGCAGGAGCTGGAGCAGGTCGAACAGCCGGTCGGCGCGCCGCATCGGGTCATGCTGCCATGGACGCCGGTGCGACGGGGCGCGTCGCCGCGTCCACCCGATCGAGCCAGGCGCTCAGCCGACCCCGACGCGCGACCTCGTCCCGCTGCCACGGGGTGAGCGGCGTGCGGAGCGAGTGGACCTGCGCGAACAGGGCGAGATCCGCGAGGCCGTACTGGCTCTGTTCGTCACCCACCCAGCCACCCGCGCTCGGGGCGCGCGCATCGAGGTCGTCGAGCAGCGTGGAGAAGCGACGCCAGCACTCCTCGGGGCCGCCGCGCCACACCTCGCGCGCGACCAGGCGCTCGACCACACCGGCGCGCAGCCGGTTCGGGACGATGGCTCGCACGAGCCGCGGCATGCCCACGAAATAGGCCTCCTTCGTGCTCGGCCAGTTGCGGTCGTCGGCCCACCGCGCGGCCACGAGGAAGGCGTTGACGGCGGTGTCGGCGAGCTCCTCGACGAGCCGGGCCTCGGCGGCCAGGCGAGGGTCGGTCGGCACGAGCGAGCGACCCGCGAGCACCTGGAGGCGCGCGACGATGTCGGTCGAGTCGGCGACGGGCTCGTCGCCCACGAGCAGGACCGGCGCCTGTCCTTTCGGGTTGAACGGGCGGAGGCGCCGCGGGTCGTGCTCGTTGCGGCGGGTGTACGGCAGGTCGAGCAGACGGAGCGCGCGGTGCACCTTGAGGCAGAACGGCGAGTACGACTCGTGGCTCGGGAGGCCCGGGTCCGCGAGCTCGATCAGGGTCAGCGAGGGAATGGAGGAGGTCATGCCCCGCACTGTGCCGGAGCCCCCCTGACAGCGTCGTGGCAGGAGGCTTCCCCATCCAAAGTTTCCAGTGGTAACATTGGAGGATGATCGTCGAGTTCCTGTTCGACTACGCGAGCCCCTGGTCGTTCCTCGCCGACGCGATCCTCCCGCGCAGCCTGCCGGGGATCGCGGTCCGCAAGCGCCCCGTCTACCTGCGCGGCTTCTCGAGCTTCGCGCAGGGCATGCCCTACGGCCCCGAGAAGCTGGCCTACCAGGGGCGCGACTTCGTGCGCTGCGCGGCGCACGAGGGCGTCACGGTGGCGATGCCGTCGAACTTCCCGATCAACGGCGTGCACCTGCTGCGAGGCGCGCTCGCGGCCGAGCGGGAGGGCGTGTTCGACCGCTTCCACGAGGCCGCGTTCCGCGCGACGTGGCAGGAGAGCAAGGACGTCTCCGACAGGGCGGTCGCCGCCGCGATCGCGCGGGAGATCTCGCCGGCGGTCGCGGAGGGAATGGACGACCCTTCGATCAAGGAGCGCCTGCGCGCCGAGACCGCCGACGCGGTCGCGCGGGGAGCGTTCGGCGTGCCCTCGTTCTTCGTGGGCGACGAGCTGTTCTGGGGGCACGACCGCCTCCCCTACGTGGCGCGCGCGGTCACTCCCACTCGGTGAGGCCGCCGCGCGCCCACGCGACGACGTCGTCGAACCCGAAGGCCAGTGGCGAGGGCAGGGCGTCTTTCGCGAACGCGCGCACGTCGACGATCTCCAGCGGATTCATGGGCGGTCGCCGCGGCTCGCTCACCGAGGCCTCGACCACGATGGTGACGCCGTGCATGCGCGGATCGCGGTCGGGGCGCGAGATCACCCCCACGAGGCGCCCGAGCGACAGCGTGTCGACGCCCGCCTCCTCGGCGAGCTCGCGGCGGATGCCGTCGCGCAGCGTCTCCCCCCAGTCGAGGGTGCCGCCGGGCAGGGTCCACTCGCCGGTGTCCCCGCGACGCACGAGCACCCAGCGCCCGTCGGCGAGGGTCGGGATCGCGGCGACCGCGACCACCGGGCGTCGCAGGAGGTGGCGGGTGGCCTCGCGCACGAGGCCGAAGACGGCCCGCGGGATGCGCATCAATACGCCTTGACCACGAGCGTCGTGCCGAGCGCGATCCCCGCGCGCCCGCCGTACACGCCGTGCCAGCCCTCGGGCAGCTTGGGCTCGGTCTTGCCGAACAGCCACAGCGCGTCGCGCGGCGAGAGGTTGATGCAGCCGTGCGACTTCGGCATGCCGAAGCTGTCGTGCCAGAACGCCGCGTGCAACGCGTAGCCACCGTGGAAGTACTGCACCCACGGCACGTCGTCGATCCGGTAGCGCGGGTCGGGCTTGTCGCCCTCCTTCCACGGCGGGTGCTCGTCGCCCGCCATGCGCCACGTCGCGTGCTTGCTCTGCAGCCGGAAGTGCCCGCGCGGGGTGGAGCGCGTGGTCTCGACGTCGTCGACGCCGTCGGCGCCGGTCGACACGAGGGTCGCGAAGATCGGGGTCTTGCCGCGGTAGAGCACGAGCGACTGGCGCAAGACGCTCACCTCGATCCAGCCGTCGTCAGGGCCGACCATGTACGGCAGATCGGTCGCGGCATCGACGCGCGTCACGTCGGCGGCGCGCACGAGCTTGCCCTTGCGCGGCTCGTCGAGGAGCTCGAAGTAGCGCGTGCCGGCGATGACCTTCTCCTTGGGGGCGATCGAAGCGTGGGCCTGGAACTGCAAGGTCTCCGCCGTCTCCTTGACCGCGGCGCCGTCCACCTCGAACACCTTGGCGGGCTTCCAGCGGACCCACATCATCGGCAGGTGCGGGCCCTCGGCGCCGGGCGCGGCGAGCTCGACGCCGGCGAAGTCGGCCAGCTTCGCGGCGCGCATCTTGTCGGCCGGGACGATCAGGTGCTCGGTCGTGAGGTAGAAGGCGCGGCCGTCGACCTCGAACGCCGACGTCACCGCCACGCGGAGGTTGTTCCACGCGTAGCCGTTGGTGAGCGCGCCCTTGGGAAGGCCCCAGCCCACGACGTTGGGCGGCAGGGCGCGGTTCTCGAGGAAGCTCGGCATCGGCAGCAGGGGCAAGGCGCTCGCGGGCGGGAGCTTGGCCGGGTCGGTCTTCTTGCGGAGGGCCTCGACGTTCGCGAGGTGCGCCGCGACGTCGCCCTCGATCTGCTTCTGCTCGGCGGCGTTCGGGACGTGGGTGTACATCGGCGCGCCGAGCGAGGTGGCGTAGCCGAACGGGAGCGGCGCCTTCAGGTCGGGCTGCACGCTGGTGACCGCCTTGACGGTCGGGTCCTCGAGGTCGTTGGTGACGCCGTCGTGCCCCTCGCAGACGAAGCCGCCTCCCTCGAGCGCGTACCACTTTCCCGTGCAGCCGGTGCCAGCGACCGGCTCGGCGGCGCGTTTGGCCCGCGTGCCAGCGTGCAGCCAGCCGACGTGCGTGGCGTCGAGGCGCGGCTTCTCGAAGATCCATGCCTGGTAGCGGGTGGTCGTGGTGAACGGACCAGAGGCGGTGGGCGCAGCGGAGGCGGAGGGCGCGATCGACACGCTCGCGGAGGGCGCGACGGCGACGGAGGCGCTCGGTGCCGGGGCAGAGGCGATGGACGCGGGGGCCGAGGCTGCGGCGAACGGCGCCGGCGGTTCCGCGGCCTTCCCGCACGCGAAAGCGCTGGCGAGCACCCCGAGGAGGGGCAGAGAGGTCGCGAGCACACGGCGCATGGTCCGTCCTTAGCGAGAGAACGCCGGCCGTGGAAGTTTTCATCACGGAATCGGCGGCGGACCGGACGAGGACCCGGCGGGAGGCGCAGACGATGCGCTCGGCACCGGTGTCGCGGACGGAACCATCGAGGCGCTGGCACTCGGTGCGACGCTGGGGCTCACGCTGGGAGCGACGCTCGGGCTCGGTGGCGGGAGCGCGACCGCCGGCTTCACCAGCTTGCACGCCGGCGCGTACCCGAGCGCGCAGCCCTTCTGGAACTCCAGGGCCGCGGCCGGCAAGTCCTGGTCGACGTGCTCCGAGCCGGTCGAGTGGATCATCCCGGCGGCCATGCACGCGCGGCCGTGGCCCGAGTCGCAGGCGAGCTTGTACATGGCGACCGCGCAGCCCACGTCCTTGCGGCCGGCGAGGCCGACCTCGAGGGAGTACCCGGCGTTGTAACAGCCGTCCAAGTGGCCGAGATCGCAGGCACGCCGGTAGTAGGCCGTGGCCGTGACGCCGCTCTTGTAGCCGTCGAGGCCGAGCTCGGCATTGCGGCCGGCCTCCACGCAGCTCGGGGGGTGGCCGTCGTCGCAGGCCTGCTGGCAGGACTGGGTGTTGCCCTGCTGGCAGCTCGACGCGAGCACGTGGTCGGCGACGGCGACGGAGCTGACTTTCTGCTGGGTGGAGGCGCAGGCCACGACGAAGCCGCACGCCACGGCCAGGACCGGGAGCAGGCGACGGACGGCGAGACGGACCACCACGACGGCTTGGATGATACGACCGGCCCGGACGTTCGGCCGGTCGGGAGGATTTTCCTCTACGCTCCCGGCCCATGCGGCTCCTCATCGCTGACAAGTTCCCCGAATCGTACGTCGCGCAGTTCAAGGCCCTGGGCCTCTCGACCGACTACCAGCCGGACCTCGGCGCCGAGCAGCTCGAGACGGCGCTCGCCGGGGTCTCGATCCTGGTGGTCCGCAGCACCAAGGTGACCGCGAAGGCGATCTCCCGCGCGCCGGCGCTCGAGCTGATCCTGCGGGCCGGGGCGGGCACCGACACCATCGACGTCGCCTCGGCGAGCGAGCGCGGGATCTACGTGGCGAACTGCCCCGGCAAGAACAGCGTCGCGGTCGCCGAGCTCGCCATGGGGCTGATCCTCGCCCTGGATCGGCGGATCCCCTCCAACACCGCCGATCTGCGCGCCGGCAAGTGGAACAAGAAGGAGTACAGCGCCGCCGACGGCCTCAAGGGCCGCACGCTCGGCATCATCGGCCTCGGCGCCATCGGGCAGGAGGTGGCCAAGCGCGCGCTCGCCTTCGAGATGGACGTGGTCGCGTACTCCATCCCCGAGGCCTCGCCCGCGTTCGCGGAGCTCGGGGTGCGGCAGGCCAAGTCGCTGCTCGAGATCGCCGAGACCTCGCACGTCGTCTCGGTGCACCTGCCGCAGACGCCCGAGACCAAGAAGCTGCTCGGCGTGGAGTTCTTCTCGCGCATGAAGCCAGGGGCGATGGTGATCAACACCAGCCGCGGCGGGATCGTCGACCAGCACGCGCTCGAGCGCGCCGTGCGCGAGAAGGGTCTGCGCGCGGGGCTCGACGTGTTCGAGAACGAGCCCGCGGGGGGCACCGCCGAGTTCACGAGCGAGCTGTTCGCCTCGCCGAACTTCGTCGGCACCCACCACATCGGCGCGAGCACCGACCAGGCGCAGAACGCCATCGCCGCCGAGGCCGTGCGCATCTGCAGCGAGTTCGTGCGCAACGGCCAGGTGCCGAACTGCGTGAACATCGAGCGCCACGCGCCGGCCAAGGTGCAGCTGCTCGTCCGTCACCACGACAAGGTCGGCGTGCTCGCCGCGGTGCTCGACGTCATCCGCAAGTTCGGGCTCAACGTCGAGGACATGAGCAACACGATCTTCTCCGGGGCCAAGGCCGCCGTCGCGGTGATCCGGCTCTCGGCGGCGCCGCCCGACGAGCTCATCGAGGAGATCGCCAAGATGGACGACAAGGTGATCCAGGTGAGCGCGAAGCCCTGCTAGCTCGCGTCTGCTCGCTCACACGAGCAGGTTGACCCGGCCGAGGAGGAAGTCGCGCGCGATGACCATGTCGTGCACCTCGTCCGGGCCGTCGGCGAGCCGCGCCGAGCGCGCGAACCGGTACCACTGGGCGAAGGGCATGTCCTCGGAGAACCCGAGGCCGCCGTGCATCTGGATCGCGTCGTCGAGCGTCTTGCAGAGCAGCTTGGCGACGTGGTTCTTGCACATCGAGGAGTAGGTGCGCGACTCCTTGGCGAGCCCCTGCTCGAGCATCCACGCGCAGTGGAAGGTCATCAGGTTGCCCGCGTGCACGCCGAGCGCCGCGTCGGCGAGCATCTTCTGGATGGCCTGGTGGTGGGCGAGGGTCTTGCCGAACGAGACGCGGGTGCCGACGTAGGGCTTGCACAGCTCGAGCGTGCGGTCGGTGAGCCCGAGCCAGCGCATGCAGTGGGTGAGGCGCGCCGGCACGAGGCGACGCTGCGCGAGGCGGAAGCCCTCGCCGACCTCGCCGAGCACGGCGTCCTTGCCGACGCGCACGGCGTGGTAGCGGATCTCGGCCTCGCGGTGGGTGAGGATGGGCTCGGCGAGCGTCGGGATGTCGCGCACGTGCTCGACGCCCTCGGCGTGGCGGTCGACGACGAACATGGTCGCCTGCTCGGGCGAGGTGCGCGCCATGACGATGAGGAACGACGCGTCGCCGCCGCCGGTCGTGTACCACTTGTGGCCCTCGATCACCCAGCCGTCGCCGTCGGGCTTCGCGGTGGTGCGCAGGTTCGAGGGGTCGGCGCCGGCGCCGGGCGCGGGCTCGGTCATCGAGAAGCCGCTCGTGATCTCGCCGCGGGCGAGCGGCGCGAGCCATCGCTCGCGGATGGCCTCGCTCGCCGACGAGAGCAGCAGATCCATGTTGCCCTGGTCGGGGGCGTCGCAGTTGAACACCTTGGCGCCGACGGGCGAGCGGCCCATCTCGCGGAACAGCACGCACATGCCCATGATGCCGAGGCCGAGCCCGCCGTAGGCGACCGGCAGGTGCGGCACGTAGAGGCCCGCCGCGCGCGCTTCGGCCTGGAGACCGCGCAGCACGTCGGAGCGACGGGCGCGATCCTCTTCCACGACGAGGCGCTCGTTCGGCAGGATGCGGTCGTTCACGAAGTCGCGGACGCGGGCGCGGAGCTCACGGAGGGGGGGCGAGAGTTCGAAGTCCATGGCGGTGCGCCAGGGTACCCCGACCCGGCCCTGCGAGTGCGCTCGTTTGCACGGGAACCACGTCCGGGAGCCGCCAAAGGGCGCACTGCTTGCGCGTCCCGTGTGCTGGGCTCGGGCTACTGCGCGAAGTCGAGATCGAACGAGATCACCAGCGCGAGGCCGTCCGCGGTGACGGCGAGCTCGCCGCCGCGCACGCGGGTGGCGATGGACCGGAGCGGGAGCGCCGCCGCGGGCAACGGGAAGGTGCGGGTGAGCAGCTCGCCGATCGGGAGCTCGACCCGAAACGCCGAGAGCCGCACGTTGACGGCCTCTGCGATCACGCGATCGACAAAGGCCGGGACGCCGCGCGTGTCGGCGGCATCGAGGCGGAAGGTCAGCACGAGGACGTCACGCTGCGCCCCCTCCAGCGCGAGGCCCACGTCGAGGCGCAGCGGGTCGATGGTGAGCTGGGGCTGCAGCCCGACCACCGCGTAGGCGAGCTGCGCGGGGCACGAGAGCTGCGCCCCGACCTCGGGGAGCATGGCGAGGGTCGCGGGAGCTCGCAGCTCGAGCCAGCGGCCCTCACCGGGGAGATCGAAGCGCAGTGGGAGGAGGCGACCGAAGAGGGCCGACAAATCCGCCTCGGTGACGGCGAGCTGCAGCCACATCAGCCGTCTCCGCGGGGCGCGCGGCTCATCGCTTGAGCAGGGCCTCGAAGGGGTTGTTGCGGAACCCCTGGCCCTGCTGCGGGACCTTCGGCGGCGGACCTCCGCGGCGGTCGTCGCGACGACCCTGCGGGCGCTGCGGCTGCTGCGGGACGCCGGCGCCCTGCGCGGGCCGATCGTCCTTGCGTGCGGTGAGCGAGATGCGCTTGCGCACGAGGTCCACCTCGAGCACGCGCACGTGGAGCTTGTCGCCGACCTTCACCACCTCGCTCGGATCCTTGATGAACCGCTCGGAGAGCTTGCTCACGTGCACGAGGCCGTCCTGGTGCACGCCGACGTCGACGAACGCGCCGAACGCCGTGACGTTGGTGACCACGCCCTCGAGCTCCATGCCCGGCTTCAGATCTTCCATGGTGCGCACGTCGTCGCGGAACTTGGGCGGCTCGAAGCGATCGCGCGGGTCGCGGCCGGGCTTCTTGAGCTCGGCGACGATGTCCGCCAGCGTGAGCTCGCCGACGTCGGCGCCGACGTAGCGCTTCGGGTCGATGCGCTTGACGGCGTTGTCGTTGGAGACGAGCTCGGCGATCGAGACGCCGAGATCCTGGGCGATCTTCTCGACGAGGGCGTAGCGCTCGGGGTGCACGGCGCTCGCGTCGAGGGGGTGCTCGCCGCCGCGCACGCGGAGGAAGCCCGCGGCCTGCTCGAACGTGCGCGGACCGACGCCGGGCACGTCGAGGAGGGCGCGCCGGCTCTTGAAGCTGCCGGCCTGATCGCGGTGCTGGACGATGCGCTTGGCGAGCGAGGCGCCGATGCCGGCCACCCGCGCGAGGAGCGGCGCGCTCGCGGTGTTGAGCTCGACGCCGACCGCATTCACGCAGCTCTCGACGACCTCGTCGAGCTTGCGACCGAGCAGCGGCTGGTAGACGTCGTGCTGGTACTGGCCGACGCCGATGCTCTTGGGGTCGATCTTGACGAGCTCGGCGAGCGGGTCCTGCAGGCGGCGCGCGATGCTCACGGCGCCGCGGATGGTGAGGTCGAGGTCGGGGAACTCCTCGCGGGCGACGTCGCTCGCGGAGTACACGCTGGCGCCCGCCTCGCTGACCGGCGTGGCGAACGCGCCCTCGATCTTCAGCTCGGCGAGGACGTCGCGCGCGAACGCCTCGGTCTCGCGGCCGTGGGTGCCGTTGCCGACCGCGATGGCGGCCGGCTTGTGCTTCAGGATCAGGGCCGAGAGGACCTTCTTGGCCTGGTCGAGCTTGCCGTCGCCCTGCACGAGGTAGATCGTCGTGTGCTCGAGGAGCTTGCCGGTGTCGTCGACCACCGCGCACTTGCAGCCGGTGCGCTGCCCCGGGTCGATGCCGATGACGGTGCGCGTGCCGAACGGCGCCGAGAGCAGCAGCTGGCGCAGGTTCTGGGCGAACACGTCGACGGCGCCGCGGTCGGCCTGGAGCTTGAGGTCGACGCGCACGTCGGACTCGACGCTCGGGAGGAGGAGCCGCCGGTAGGCGTCCTCGACGGCCTTCTGGAGGTCGGCCGACCACGGGGAGGTGTTGTCGACCTTGGCGAGGCGGAGCAGGCGCGGCACGACGACCGTGCCGTCGATCTCGAGCGCCACACGGAGCACGCCCTCGGACTCGCCGCGGCGGATGGCGAGGAAGCGGTGCGAGGGGATCTGCGCGATCGCCTCCTCGAACGTGGCGTACATGTCGAACTTGGTCGTGGCGTTGGCGTGCTCGTCGGCCTTCTTGGTGCGGATGACCCCGCCCTCGGCGAACGCCTCGCGGACGGTCTTGCGAACGGCGGCGTCCTCGGCGACGCGCTCGGCGCAGATGTCGCGGGCGCCCGCGAGAGCGGCGGCCACGTCGGGCACCTCCTTGGCGGCGTCGACGAAGCGCGCGGCGGCGACGTCGGGCTTCTCGTCCTTGCCCTGCGCCCACATGAGATCGGCGAGCGGCTCGAGGCCGCGCTCGCGGGCGATGATGGCGCGCGTGCGGCGCTTGGGCTTGTAAGGGAGGTAGAGGTCCTCGAGCTCCGCCTTGGTGGTGCACTTCGCGATCTTGGCGGCGAGGTCGTCGGTGAGCTTGCCCTGCTTCTCGATCTCGGAGCGGATGCTCCCGCGACGGTCCTCGAGCTCGAGGTGGTAGACGCGGCGCTCCTCGATGGCGCGGATCTGCACCTCGTCGAGGCCGCCGGTGGCCTCCTTGCGGTAGCGGGCGATGAACGGGACCGTGGCGCCCTCGGCGAGCAGCTTGACGACGGCGGAGACGCCCACGCTGGGCAGGGAGAGCTCGGCAGAGAGGACCGGAACGGGATCGAACATGCCGAAGGACTTATGGAACCACTGGACGTGCGTCCAGAACGTTTTGTCCCCTCAGGCCCGCTCGCTGGCGCGGCGCAGATCTTCCTCGAAGATCAGGTGGCGAGCCTCGTCGAGGCCGAGGCGCTCGTAGGCTCGCTTGGCGCGCGCGTTGTCGCGCTCGACGTAGAGCTTCAAGCCGAGCACGTCCGGCTCCTGGCGCGCGAGGTCGCGCACGTGCGCGAAGAGCCGGTCGACGACGCCGGTGCCGCGCGCGGTCGGCTCGACGAAGACGGACTGGATCCACCACCACCAGCCGTTGCGCCAGTCGCTCCACTCCCGGGTGAGCATCAGCTGACCGACGACCAGCCCGTTCTGGTCAGCGACGAACATGCGTCCCTTCTCGACCGGGGTTGCCAGGGCCGCGCGCACGCCGCGCTCCAGGATTCCTCGGTCCAACACCGTGTGTTCGCTCTCGAGCGCGAGCCGCACGTTGTTGTCGACCAGGCGCTCGACGTCCGCCTCTCTCGCCTCACGGACGTGCATGGTCTCCCCCGGACGCTCGGTCTCTGCTAACTGGCCTCGGCATGACCCCGAACCTTACCTCGATCCT
>JAEUKC010000281.1:0-6564 GCA_016794445.1 Myxococcales bacterium | reverse complement strand
ACCAGACGATGGCGAGGCCGAAGGAGTTCGATCGCGACGAGGTGCTCGACCGCGCCGTCGATCTCTTCTGGCGCAACGGCTACGAGGCCACGTCCATGGCCGACATGGTCGAGGCGCTCGGCATCGGCCGCCAGAGCCTCTACGACACGTTCGGCGACAAGCACGCGCTCTACCTCGCCGCGCTCGACCGCTATCTCGGAGGGCCGGGAGCGCTCGGTGCCTTGCCGGTCGACGTCCCGGTCCGCAAGCAACTGCGCGCCATCTTCCAGACCATGGTCGACCGGGCGGTGGCACACCCCGAGCGCGGCCTCTGCATGCTCGGCGCCGCCGCCGTGGAGCGTTGCGCCGAGGACGACGAGGTGAGCAAGCGCTTCTGCCGCCGCACCCACGAGCTCGAGGACGCCTTCACGCGCCGCCTCGAGCAAGCCAAGGCCGACGGCGAGATCGGCGCGCACCACGATCCCCGGGGGCTCGCCCGCTACCTCGTCAACGCCCTCTACGGCCTCCAGCTCTCCGCGCGCGCCCATCCACGGCACGCCTTCCTCGATCCCATCCTCGACGTCACGTTGTCCGTCCTCGGCTGAGGCAAGTCTACGAACTGATCGTGAGGGGTCGGCACACTGCGGTGCCGGCCCTGTTTGCTCGCGTTATTTTGGATCGAATGGTCCAGAATGGATTGTCCCATGAGTCAGCACCAGAACCCCGTCGCCCTCGTCACCGGTGGCACCACCGGCATCGGCCTCGCCGCCGCCCTCTTGCTCCAGCAGCGCGGCCACGACGTCGTCGTCACCGGTCAGAATCCGGACAACCTCGCGGACGCCCAGCGGCTGCTCGGGGAGAAGGCCGTCGTGCTGAAGGCCGACGCCCGTTCGGTCGCCGACGCGGCGCGCGTCGCCACCGAGATCCAGCGGCGCTTCGGCCGCCTGGACGTCGCCTTCCTCAACGCGGGGGTCGCGCGCTTCGCGCCGCTCGAGGCCTTCGACGAGGCGTTCTACGACGACCAGCTGGCCGTCAACGTGAAGGGGGTGCTCTTCCAGCTGCAGAAGCTCGTGCCGCTGCTCGGAGCTGGCGCCTCGGTGATCCTCAACACGTCGGTGGTCAACCAGAAGGGCATCGCCGGCGCGAGCGTGTACTCCGCCACCAAGGGGGCGCTCGTCGCGGCGCTGCGCGCGCTCGCCGTGGAGCTCGCGCCCAAGGGCATCCGCGTGAACGCCGTGAGTCCGGGGCCGATCGAGACCCCGATCTACGGCAAGCTCGGGATGCCTGCCGAGGCTGTGGCGGGCTTCAAGAGCGGCATGACGGCGCAAGTCCCGCTCGGGCGCTTCGGCACCGCCGCGGAGGTCGCCGAGGTGGTGGGCTTCCTCGCTTCGAAGGGCGCGAGCTACGTCACGGGCGTCGAGGTCTCGGTCGACGGCGGCCTCGCAGCGACCTGAAGAGCGTTCTGCATCCCTCCGAGCGGTCAGGCGCGGTCGCCTCTCCGCTCGGCGGCGCGGACTGGAATTCTCCATCGTCGACGGTGGCCGGAACGGCCAGCCTTGCTGCCCGTCCAGCCTTCGCAATAGTGCCGCTGCGTTCGGTATTGCGGAGGTCTGCTCATGGCTCGCTCGGTCGTCCTCGTTGCTCTCCTGCTCGTCGGTTGTGGCGCTGGCTCCGACAAGGACGGTGGCTCCACGAACCTCTCCCCCGACGGGAGCTTGCCGCTCGGCGACGCGGGTGGCGACCCCGGCTTCGACGCCGCCGACCCGGACGCGGTGTACAGCCCCGACGGCGCGTGTGCCTCGAGGAGCTTCAGTGGCCGGAAGCTGCCCCTCGCGATCTCCATCGTGTTCGATCAGTCGAGCAGCATGTCCTCCGGCGGTCGGATGGACATCGCGAAGACGGGGCTCAAGAAGGCGCTCTCCGACACCAAGTTCGACGACGTGGCGGTCGGCCTCTTCCGCTTCGGCTACATCGATGGCCTCTCCGGTTGTACCTCGGACAGCAAGCCGACCTTCGAACCCGCGGTGCTGTCGTCCGCCCGCACCGGCCTGTTCGCCGCGATCGACAAGCTCGAGCCCTCCGGCGCCACCCCGACGTTCTCCGCGCTGAACGACGCGTACGCGTGGCTCGCGCCGAAGATCCTCGCGAAGGGCTCGCCGTTCGACGGCAAGGTCGCCGTCGTGCTGGTCACGGACGGCGCGCCGACCTGTGGCAGTCACACGCCGACCGAGTTCTTCGACCTCGTCGCGAAGGGCCGCAAGGCCACCATCGACACGTTCATCATCGGCCTGCCGGGCTCGGGCGAGCCGTTCTACAAGGACACGGGCGGGGGGCCCCCCACCGACAATCCCGACACGACCGCCGTCCTCTCCAAGATGGCCGCCCAGGGCACCGACCTCGCCAACCTGCCGGCCGGCTGCGCCGTCGATCCCAAGCTGACCGCAAAGGTCACCAACCCTTGTTACTACGACCTCGCGAAGAGCGGCTTCACCGCCGACGCGCTCGCGACCGCGCTCGACGGGATCCGCAAGGCCACGACGTCGTGCGAGTACGCGATGCCGGCCGCCAACCCGCTCTATGACTCGAGCAACCCCGCGGTGGTGGTGGTGGATGGTGCTGGGACCCCGAAGACGCTGCCCCGCTGCACGGGGGGCCCCGTGCCCGCCGACGGCTGCTGGGACTGGGCCGACGCGGGCAAGACGCGCGTGAAGATCGTCGGCGCCGCGTGCACGACCGTGAAGGCCGACGAGAAGTCCCGCGTCGACATCCTCCTCCAGTGCAAGGTGAAGTGAAGACCGCTTGACCGAGCCGCGCGCGGGGATTCTCCTCGGAGCATGCGCGTCGTGCTCCTCCTCGCGTTGCTCGCCGGGTGCAGTCGCAAGGACGGAGCGCCCGAGCCGCCGCCGAAGCCCACGGCCACCACGTCGAGCGCGAGCGCTTCGCCGCTGCCTCTCGCGACGCCCAACACGTTCCTCGCCGAGGGCGCCCCCACCTTCGTCGTCGGCACGCAGGGGGACGAGGCGGCCGATCGGATCGTCCGCCACCAGGCCCGCCTGGTCCAGGGCATGTTCTTCCCCGGATCGAAGGTCGTCGAGGACACGACCGTCGTCCCGAGCAAGGGGGCCGACGCGTGGCCCCGGAATCCCGTCGTCTACGGCGGGCCGCACGTGCACGCTGCGCTCGCCACGCTCGGGCCGACGCTCCCGTTCCAGCTGGAGCGCGGCAAGCTCGTGCTCGGCGGCGAGACCTTCCTGGGCGACGACCTGCTCCTGATCACGGTGGTGCCCGCGCGGGCCGCCGACGCTGACGGCCCGGGCTTTCCCAGGATGCTCGTCTACGCGGGCACGGGAGACCCCGGCGTCGCCGAGATCAACGCGGTGCCCCACGGGCAGCACGCCATCCTCGTCGCCGACCGCTTCGGCGTGCTGACCACGGGTTCGTGGGTCCGGCGCGGCGGCAAGGTGGTGGCGGCGCTCGAGCCGCGCTCTCCCCGGCAGACCTTCCGCACCACCGAGCGCGCCTTCCACGGGGGCAAGCTGCGCTTCTCGTCGCTCGCGAGCGAGCCCGCGTCCAAGGACGAGGAGCCCTACGTCGAAGCGTGTGCACGGGGGCTCGATCGCGTCGTCGAGCGGCTGTCCCTCGACGGAGCGCCGACCGTCGACGTGTTCCTGTACCCCGACGGAGCGACCAAGGCGAAGCTCACCGGCAACGGGGGCGCGGGCCACGCGGTCCCGTCCTCGCACACCCTCCACGTGGTGCGGTTCGACCCGAAGAAGGGGGGCGCGCTCGAGGGGCTGGTCGCGCACGAGGGCACGCACGTCATCGCGACCGCGGCGTGGGGTGCGCCGGGGAGCGCGGCGATGGGCGAGGGCCTCGCCGTGTGGGTGAGCGGCAGGTACGCCGGAATCGAGCTCGAGAAGTGGAAGGCAAAGCTCGGCGCGCCGCCGAAGCTCGTCGATCTGCTCGGCAAGGGGTTCTTCGCGCGCAAGGAGGCCGAGACGTACCCGGCCTCCGGGCTGCTCGTCGATCGCGCGATCGCGAGGGTGGGGCTCGTGAAGTTCCGCGCGCACCTCTACGGCGCGACCGCGGGCGAGTGGGCCGAAGCGTGCGCGTCCGCCGGCGACCCCGCGCTCGGCAAGGACTAGCGCGCGAGGGGCGAGCGTTCTCGGGCCGATGGTCGGGCGGCTCCTCCTCTCCGCGGTGAGCGTGGTGCTCGTGTCGATCGCCCCGAATCCGGTGCCGCGGCCCGACGTCGCGGCCCGGCTGGCGGCGAAGGGCAGCCACCTCGGCGCGCCGGTGTTCGTGCGGATCTTCAAGGAAGCGGCGGTCCTCGAGGTCTGGGCCAAGGCCGACGCGCGCTACGTCCTCTTCGACCGGTATCCGATCTGCCGGTTCTCCGGCGGCCTCGGCCCCAAGCGCAAGGAGGGGGATCGACAGGCCCCCGAGGGCCTCTACCGGGTCGGCCTCGGGCAGCTCAATCCGCACAGCCGCTTCCACCTCTCGTTCGACCTCGGCTACCCGAACGCCTTCGAGGCGGCGCAGGGGTGGACCGGCTCCGCGCTGATGGTGCACGGCAGCTGCGTGTCGATCGGGTGCTACGCGATGGGCGACGCGGCGATCACCGAGATCTACACCCTGATGCGCGCGGCGCTGCGGGCGGGCCAGCCGTTCGTGTCGGTCCAGGCGCTCCCGTTCGCGTTGACCGAGGCGAACCTCCGCGCCCACGCGGGCTCGCCGTTCCTCGGTCACTGGCGGGCGCTCGCACCGGCCTACGCGGCGTTCGAGCGCGACCACGTGCCGCCCACCGTCTCGGTCACGGCGAAGGGCTACTCTCTGCCTTGAGCCTCTCGAGGGCCCTCTCGAGCTCCTCTTCGTCGCCCTCCGCCACCGCCTCGAGGGCCACCCGCAGGGGAACGTCGGCGGCGGTGTCGATCGCGACGCGCAGCTTGGCGCGTCCGTCGTCGTCCAGGCGCTCCCGCAGCGCGACCGCTGCGCCCACCCGCGCCTCCGCCGACGCGGACGGGTCCTCGAGCGTCGCGAGCAGCGCCGGACGATCCACCGCGACGCGGTACTTGCCGACCCCTTCGTCGGTGAGCAGCGCCCGCAGGCTGGAGAGCCAGTCGCCGACGGGGCGGCCCTCCCGGACCAGGAGCGCGGCGATCGGCGGCGCCTCCGTGCGCACCGCCTCGATGGCCTCGCGGACCCGCTCGGCCACGAGCTCCGCGTCCATGGCCTTGTCGCACGGGATCGAGACGTGCTCCCCGCCCTCGAGCGTGAGGTGCGCACCCCCGAGGTCGCTCGCCACCTCGGTGATCCGCCGCACCGGGATCGACAGGGTCCCACCGAGCGGACGGTGGACGGTGACCACGTCCAGGCCGACCCCCACCTTGCTCGGCAAGCGGAGCGTGCGCAGGACGTGGAAGAGGTTCACCGCGAGCAACAGCGCCGTGGCGACCGCGGTGAGCACCCACCCCGCGCTGGCGAACCGTGCGAAGCCCAGGGCCGAGAAGAACGGGACGACGCCGAGCGCGTTGGCCCGCGCCGCGCGGTTGACGACGATGTGGGCCGCCTGGTGGCCGACGCCGAGCCCGAGGCGGTCCAGCATCGCCCGCGCCTCGGACCGCGGGCCGTCGAAGTCGAGCCAGCCACCGCCCTTCTCGAAGATGCGGACGCCGGTGTTCGACGCGAGCCCGTGCGCGATGTCCTTGCGGGGCGTGACGTTGCCGCCGGCGAAGGTGATCCCCTCGTCGTCGACGCGGACCGCGCCCTCGTGGGCGACCGTCTTGCCTTCGAGGAACCAGTGGCGCGAGCGGAAAGCGAGCCACGCGAAGAGCAGCGTGAGCGCGCCCATCGCCGGCGCAGGGCCTGGCAGCGACGACATCGCCGTGACGATCGTTCCAGCCGAGAACAGCAGCGTGAGGAACAGCAGCACCGCCGACAAGGGCCCGAGCGCGGGGCGCGTCACGCGGATGCGTGTCTCTCCCCACCCGAGGGGCGGGCGCGGGTCGTTCTGAGCCACGCCCCGACCCTAGCGGGAACGCCGTCCGCCATCGAGGCGGGGTCGACACAGGCGCGCGGCCGCGATACCCACGCGCATGGAGCTCGATCACACCGTCACGGCACTGGTCACCGGCGCGAACGGCGGCATCGGCACGGCCATCGCGCGCGCCCTCAAGCTGCACGAGACCAAGCTCGTCCTCTCGGGGCGTCGGCCCGAGACGCTGCAGGAGCTCGCCGCCGAGACCAAGGCCCGCGTGATCGTGGCCGACCTCGCGGTGCGCGCCGACGTGCACCGCCTGTGTGAGGAGGCCGGCCCCGTCGACGTGCTCGTCCTCAACGCGGCGCTCCCGGCGAGCGGCCCGCTGCTCGAGTTCACCGAGGAGCAGATCGTGCGCGCCATGGCGGTCAACCTCGAGGTGCCGATCGTGATGGCCCGCTACTTCGCCGAGCGCATGGTCGAGCGCGGGCGCGGGCAGATCGTGTTCATCTCCACGATCTGGGGCAAGGTCGCCGCGCGCGGCACCGCGAACTACTCCGCGACCAAGTTCGGCATGCGCGGGTTCGCCCTCGGCCTGCGCGACGATC
>JAEUKC010000274.1:0-23451 GCA_016794445.1 Myxococcales bacterium | reverse complement strand
GGCGGCGTGGCCTCGGGGCAGGCCTTCAGCGCGACCATCGTCCACCCGCCGGTCGGAGCCTTGGAGCCGGGGCAGCCGAGGCGCCCGAACATCTCGATCTCTTGCTCCACCACGTCGACGCCGACGATGCCCGCTGCGCGCAGCCGCGCCGTGATCGTCGCTCCACCTCCCAGGAACGACACGAGGCGATCGCCGCCCGCGTTGTCGCTGTCCTGGATCGTCCGCACCAGCACGGTGCTCAGCGAGGGGGCGTGCTCGCCCGCGTGCCAGGCCTTCGAGAGGGGGCTCACGTCCTCGCGCAGGTCGGCCTCGACGAACGGCACGGGCTCGTCGAGCCGGTGCAACCCGCGGTTCACCGCGTCGAGCGCGACGAAGGCGAGCGGCAGCTTGAAGACGCTCATCATCGGCAGCTTCGCGTCCCCGTGGACGCTGGCGCGCGCCTTGGTGCCGAGGTGCAGCACGGAGACGGCCACCACGCCGTCGTGCGCGCCCACGATCCCCGCGAGCGTCTTCTCGAGGGCCTCGTCGCGCGTCGAGGCGACCACAGGTGGTGGGCTCGACGTGGACCGACCGCTGCAGCCGACCACCCCCACCGCGACCATCACTGCCCACACGCTTCGCTGCATCATCATCCTCCAGTTCGAGAGAGACGCCGAGAACGCCCGGCCTCACCGACGTATTCAGCTCACGGACACTTCACGCCGCGCTCGGCGCAGTCCTTGGCGCACGCGGAGGCGCACCCGCCGCAGCACGCCTCGTCGAGGTACTTCGCGCCGCAGACGGCCGGCGCTCCGTGGGCGTCGCGGCGACAGGCGGGCTTGCAGCCCTTGGCGCCGGGAGGGCACGCGTCGACGCAGTCGAGGACGTCCATGCCCTGCTGCAGACACGTTGCGTACGCGCCCTTCGGTGTCGAGACCCCACCCAGGAACTGCTGGTCGAGGCAGCGGTTGCAGGAGAAGAGCGCGCTATCGAAGCCAGGCATCGTGCAGCCGGCGCCGATGGGACCGACCGCCGTGCTCCGATAGCGACCGCAGACCGGTCGACAGCTGTCGAGGCAGTCCGTCCGGCAACAGGTGCAGAACAGGTAGTCGTTGCCTGCGACCATCGGCTCGTAGGCCGTGGACTCCGCGCAGCGTTCGGGGCAGTCCCCGGCGGGCACCTTGCAGCCCTCGACGCAGCGGAGCCACGCCACGCACTTCGGGTCGCGGCGGCAGGCGTCGTGTTGCTTCGCGCACGGGCCCCCCTTCTCGGTCACGCTCGCCGCGCAGCTGCCACAGCTCGGATCGGCGTGCTCGAACAGGAGCGGGCGCCAGGCCGGCGGCTCCGCCGATGGGGGCGTCGCGACCGTGGGCGTGGACACCGTCGTCGCCGCCTTCGCGCAGGCGAGCACGAGGCCCACCGCCGACAGGAGCGCGAGCCATCGCCGGGAGCCCATGGCCCATTCGAGCGCGGACGCGCCGCGCCGGACACCAGTTTCGGTATCCTGCCCCGATGACCCCGAAGGAGTGGTTTCGCGCGTTCGACACCTTCGCCAAGGTCCGCGACCTCGACAAGGTGCGCGCGGGGCTCGCCGAGCACCGCGACGCGCAGGACGCGTACGGCATGACCGGCCTGCACCTCGCGGTCGCGATGGGCTGGCTCGAGGCCGTGAAGGTCCTGCTCGCGGCCGGCGCGGACACCGAGCTGCGCTACCACCGCACCGGCGCGACCGCGCTCCACACGGCGGTGCAGGAGCGCAAGCAGTCGGTCCTCCAGGCGCTGCTCGACGCCGACGCGGACGCCGACGCGCAGAACCACTGGGGCGTGACCCCGCGCAGCTCCGCCGAGACCCTCGCGCTCGGCGCGTTCTTCGGCGACGTGGTCGCGCGGCCGCGCGCCACCACCGTGCCCGCGGCGAGGATCCAGGACGCCGAGCACCTCGCCGACCACTACCACCCGCGGTTCGCGATCCCGTCGCGCGCGGAGCGGGAGGGACTGCAGGTCGGCGTCGCGGTCGACGTCCACGTCCACGGTCCGAAGCCACCGGCCGTGAAGGTGCGCATCACCGAGCGCATCGAGTCGGACGGGGTCGAGTACGTGGCCCGGCTCGACCCGCCGCAGCAGGACTGCAACCTGACCGACGTGACCGAGGTGCGGTTCGGCCCCGAGCACGTCGCGACCGTCTATCGCCCGCGGCCCTGACCCTATGGTCCGACGCGCTCTGCAGGCCCTCCAGGCGGGCCACCTCGACGAGGCCGAACACCTCGTCGCCGCCGCGATCGCCGACGACCCGACCTCCATCGCCGCGCTCCACGTCGGCGGCCTCGTCGCCCACGCGCGCGGCGAGCACGCCACCGCCGTCGCGCGCCTGCGCCGCGCCGCCGACCTCGCGCCCGACCACGCCGCCCTCGCCGTCAACCTCGGGCACGCGCTCGCGGCCCACGGCGCCGAAGACGGGGCCCTCGCCGCCTACGAACGCGCACGCAAGGACCCGTCCGTCGCGGCCCACGCGGCCCTCGGCGTCGCCACCCTCCGTCGCCGTCGCGGCGAGCTCGAGCCCGCCATCGCGGCCTACGCATCGGCCCTCGAGGCGGGCCTCGAGACCGTGGAGGTGTGGAACGGCCTCGGCCTCGCGCTCGCCGAGGACGGTCGCCTCGTGGAGGCCGAGATCGCCTACCGCAGCGCCCTCTCGGTCGACGACCGCGTCGCCGCCGTGCACGTCAACCTCGGCAACGCGCTCGCCGATCAGGGCCGCGCGCGCGAGGCCATCGCCGCGTTCGAGGCCGCGATCGAGCGCGATCCGCGCGAGCCCGCCGCTTGGTTCGATCTCTTCGCCGCGCGGTGGGACGACGCGCCCGCGGCCGCCGAGGCGTGCCTGGTTCGTGCGCTCGACGCCCGCGCCGACCACGTCCTCGCGCGCTTCCACCTCGGCGCGATCGCCGCGCTGCGCGGTGACCACGAGCGAGCCGCGCCGCTCCTCGAGGGCACCCCCGAGCACCTCGCCTCGAGCCTCGCCTTCGTCCTCGCCCTCGAACCGCGCCCGCGCCTCTTCGCGAACGGCTTCCGGGTCCTCGAGGCCGCGCTCGCGGAGTCGAAGATCGACGGCCTGGTCCTCGAGCTCGGCGTGCGGCGCGGCGTCTCGATCGACTTCCTCGCCGCGCGCGTCGACGGCCTCGTGCACGGCTTCGATTCCTTCGAGGGACTCCCCACCGAGTGGGGCGCGCGCCCCGTCGGCGCCTACACCACGCGCGGCGAGCTCCCGGCCGTGCGCGAGAACGTGCGGCTCCACGTCGGCTGGTTCCGCGACACCCTCGGCCCGTTCGTCGCCGAGCACCCGGGGCCGATCCGCTTCGTCAACGTCGACTGCGATCTCTACGCCTCGACCAGGGACGCCTTCGCGATCCTCGCGCCGCGCTTCGTGCCGGGCACGGTCCTCGTGTTCGACGAGTACCTCTGCAACCCCGGCTGGCAGGACGAGGAGCATCGCGCGCTCGTCGAGGCGGCGGCGGAGCACGGGTTCGCCTACGACACCTTGATGGTGAGCCTGTTCTCGCGGCAGCTCGTCGCGCGCGTGCGCTAGAGATCCTCGAGGGCCTCGGCCAGCGCCGACGCGCTCGCGAACCGCCCGCTCTTGTCCTTCTCGAGGCAGCGGAACACGATGGCCTCGAGCCTCTCGGAGACGTCGGGTCGGTCGTCGCGGATCGGGGGCGCGCTGCGCCCGAGGATCCCGGCGAGCACCATGGCCGGCACCTCGCTCTCGAACGGCGTGACCCCGACGAGCAGCTCGTAGAGCGTGACCCCGAGCGCCCAGACGTCGGCGCGCGCGTCGACGCGCTCGCAGCGGATCTGCTCCGGCGCCATGTACAGCGGCGAGCCCATCGCGGCGCCCGTGCCGGTGAGGCTCGTCTCCGGCGTGAGGGCGTCCTTGGCGATGCCGAAGTCGATGACCTTCACTCCCGTGGGCGTGAGGAACAGGTTCGCAGGCTTGAGATCGCGGTGGATGATCCCGAGCGCGTGGGCCTCCGAGATCGCGTCGCAGGCCTCCACGATCGCGCGCACCGCCTCGTCGACGGGCAGTGGGCCGTCCTCGGCGACGCGGTGGTCGAGGTCTTCGCCCTCGAGCCACTCCATCACCATGCAAGGCGGCGGGATCTCCACCACCTCGTACATGCGCACCGCATGTGGGCTGCGTACGCGGCCGAGGGCCCGCGCCTCCCGACGAAATCGCTCCACGAGCTCGGGGTCGCCGGCGAGATCCGGGTGGAGCACCTTCAGCGCGACCAGGTTTCCGACGCCGATCGTCGACGGTCCCTCGACACGGGCCCGCGCCACGATCGACATCGACCCGTCGTCGATGCGGTCGAGGACGCGGTACTTCCCGGCGATCAAGGCGTGGACGGCGAGGGGATCCCCCGAGGGCATGCGACCCGTATATCCTCTCTCCCGTGGGGCGGCTGGCCAACTGCAACGGGGGATGATGACCACCACCCCCGACTTCCGCGGCAACGACCGCTTCTCGCTCGTACGTCGGCTCGGCGCGGGCGGGATGGGCGTCGTGTTCCACGCCATCGACCGCGAGCGCGGGGCCGAGGTCGCCCTCAAGACCCTCAAGTTCCTCGACGCCGCCGCGATCTACCACCTGAAGCAGGAGTTCCGCGCGCTCGCCGACGTGCGGCACCCGAACCTCGTACGCCTCCACGATCTCGTGTCGGACGCCGGCCACTGGTTCTTCACGATGGACCTCGTCGAGGGCGAGGACTTCCTCGAGCACGTGCGCGGCAAGACCGCTGCCGCGATCCCCTCGCCCGACACGATCGACGCGCCGCTGCCGCCCGACGAGTCGACGGCGGCGTCGACGGCGGAGCGGGTGGACCTCGGCTCGCTCGGTCGCCAGCGGCTGTCGCTCTCTCCACTGCTCGACGTCGGCAGGCTGCGCGAGGCGTTGCGCCAGGTCGCCGAGGGCGTGGCCGCGCTGCACGCGACGCACAAGCTCCACCGCGACCTCAAGCCCTCGAACGTCATGGTCCGCCGCGACGGGCGCGTGGTGATCCTCGACTTCGGCCTCGCCAAGGACCTGCACGACGGCGGCTCGCTCCAGAGCATCGACCAGCACGTGCTCGGCACCCCCGAGTACATGTCTCCCGAGCAGGGCGCCGCGCGTCCGCTCGGGCCGGCGGCGGACTGGTACAGCGTCGGCGTCATGCTGTTCGAGGCGCTGACCGGCGGCCTGCCCTTCGTCGGCAGCTCGCTCGACATCCTCATGGCCAAGGAGCGCGAGGACGGCCCTCCGCCGAGCCGCTTCGTGACTGGCATCCCCGCCGATCTCGATCGCCTCTGCGAGCTCTTGCTGCGGCGTCGCCCCCAGGATCGCCCACCGAGCGACGAGATCCTGCGGCGCCTCGGCAGCATCCCCGTCACCCACGACTCGAGCCCGCGCACGAGCGCCGCCCCGCCCTCCCTCGGCGGCATCGTGGCGCCGTCCTCGCCGTTCGTCGGCCGCACCGCGGCGCGCACCTCGCTCGACCTCGCCTTCCGCCGCTCGCGCCAGGGTCGCGCGGTCGCCGCGCACCTCCACGGCGGGGCCGGCGTCGGCAAGAGCGCCCTCGTGCGCGCCTTCCTCGAGGACGCCGCCGTGCAGCACCACGCGCTCGTGCTCGCGGGCGCGTGCTTCGAGCGCGAGATGGTGCCGTTCAAGGCGGTCGACTCGGTGATCGACGCGCTCTCGCGCCACCTGCGCCGGCTCTCGCGGCTGCAGGTCGAGGCGCTCCTGCCGCGCGAGATCCACGCGCTCTCCCGCCTGTTCCCGGTGCTCGAGCGCGTGGAGGCCGTGGCCGGAGCGCCCGCGCTCGACTACGAGTCGCCCGACCGCGCCGAGGCCCGGCGGCGCGCGTTCGCGGCGCTCCGCGAGCTGCTCGCCCGCATCGCCGATCGACGGCCGCTGGTGATCGCCATCGAGGACCTGCAGTGGGGCGACACCGACAGCATCGCGCTGCTCGGCGATCTGCTGCGCCCCCCGTACCCGCCGCCGTTCCTGCTGGTCGCCACGTTCCGCGACGAGTCCGGCAACCCCACGCTCGACGCGCTCAAGAACCTCCACCTCGAGGAGCGCCCCCTCGCGGCCAGCGTGGGGGGTGAGGTCGTCGATCTGCGCGCGAGCTCGACCGCGCGCCGGCGCCGGCGCTCGTCCGCGTGCGAGGTCCACGATCTGCCCCTCGCCCCGCTCGACGAAGACGAGTCGCGAGCGCTCGCCCGGTCCCTGCTCGAAGGCGCGCACGTGCCGCTCGAGCACGTGCCCGAGGTGGTCGAGGGCGCGGGCGGCAACCCGCTGCTCCTCGTGGAGCTCGTGGGCTGGCTGCGCGAGCACCCGGCGGAGGCGCTGTCCGGCACGCGCGCCTCGCTCGACGCGGTGGTGCAGGGCCGGCTCGACCGCGTGGGCAGCGCCGGCCGACGGCTCGTCGAGACCGCGGCCATCGCCGGTCGGCCGCTGCGGTTGCCGATGCTGGGGCGCGCCGCGGGCACCGACGCCGATCGCGACACGGTGACCGTGCTGTGCGAGCAGCGCCTGCTCCGCCCCGTGCGCAGCATGGAGGGCGACCGCATCGTCACGTTCCACGAGCGCATCCGCGACTCGATCCTGCAGCACCTCTCGCCCGAGGTGATCGCCGACGGGCACCTGCGCCTGGCCCACGCCATCGAGGCCGCGGGCGACGACGAGTCCGAGGCGCTCGCCGAGCACTTCCGGCTCGCGGGCGCCAAGTGGCGCGCGAGTCACTACGCCGCCAAGGCGGCCCTACGTGCGCAGGAGGCGCTCGCCTTCGAGCGCGCCGCCGCGCTCTTCCGCACGGCGATCGATCTCGCTCCTCCGAACGCGCCCGAGCTCCCCTCGCTGCGCCTGCAGCTCGGCGACGTGCTGTCGGCGGCCGGCCGCGGCGTCGAGGCGGCGCAGGCGTACATGGCCGCGGCCGAGGGCGTCGGCGCCAACGACCGCCTCGAGCTCCACCGCCGCGCCGCGCAGCAGCTGCTCTCGTCGGGCCACGTCGACGACGGCCTCGCGGTCTACGAAGAGGTGCTCGGATCGATGGGCGAGAAGCTGCCCGGCTCGCCGCGGATGGCCCTCGCGCAGCTGTTCTTCCGGCGCGCCCAGCTGCGTCTCCGCGGTCTCGACTTCGTCGAGCGGCAGGAGGCCGAGGTGCCCGCCGACGACCTCGTGCGCATCGACACCTACTGGGCGCTCGCGGCCGGCATGTCGATGGTCAACAACGTCGTCGGTTCCGACCTCAACACGCGCCACACCCTGCTCGCCCTCCGCGCCGGCGAGCCGTACCGCGTGGCGCGCGCGCTCTCGGTGGAGGCAGGCTTCGTCGCGCTCGGAGGCAGCGCGAACAAGGAGCGCTTCGAGCACCTGCTTTCGCGCCTCGAGCCGATCACCGAGCGCGTGCAGAACCACCACACCCAGGGCCTGCTCGAGGCCATCCGCGCCTACGGCGCCTACTTCAACGGTCGCTTCCCGGCGGCGCGGCCCCACTTCGAGGAGGCCGAGCGCATCTTCCGCGAGCGCTGCGCCGGGGTGTCCTGGGAGCTCGCCAACGTGCGCGTGCTGCTCATCGGCAACCTCAGCGCGCTCGGCGCCATGCGCGAGATCTGCGAGCGCCTGCCCCAGCTGCTCGAGGAGGCCGACCGACGCGGCGACCTGCTCGCGCTCACCAACCTGCGGGTCGGCCAGGCGAGCCTCGCCTGGGCCGTCCACGACGACGCGGCCGCCGGGCGCAAGGACGTCCGCGACGCGCTCAAGCGCTGGTCGCAGCGCGAGTTCCTGCTGCAGCACTACTACGCGATGGCCTCGCTGAGCCTGCTCGATCTCTACGGCGGCGACGCGCGCTCGGCGCACCAGCGCGTGGAGAAGCGCTGGTCCGACCTAGAGCGCTCGCAGCTCCTGCGCATCCAGCGGGTGCGCGTCGAGGCCCTCCACCTGCGCGCGGCCGCGGCCGTGGGCGCGCTCGGCACGGGCACCAAGAGCCTCGACCTCGTGCGCCTCGCCGAGCGGTGCCTGCGCAAGATCGAGGACGAGCGGCTCGCCTGGGCCGACCCACTCGCGTGGTCGATCCGCGCCACGCTGGCCGCTTCTGCCGGGGGCAACGAGGAGGCGGAGGTGCACCTGCGCCGGGCGATCGCCGGCTTCGAAGCCGCGGGCATGATGCTCTACGCCACGGCGGCGCGACGACGGCTCGGCGTGGTCCTCGGTGGCGACGACGGCCGCAAGCTCGTCAAGGCCGCCGACGCGTGGATGGGCGCCGAAGACATCCTCGATCCGGTCCGCATGACCGAGATGATGCTGCCGGGGTTCTGATCTCATGTTCGTCGATACCCTCCCCGAAGCCCACGCCTGGCGAGTCCGGGTCGCGCACGTCCCGCTGTCCCTCGCGGCGCTGCTCGGCAGGCTCCCGTGTCGCCTCCGGCTCTCGGCGGAGCTGCCCGCGGACGCCGAGGCGATCCCGGCTTCGATCACGCCGCTGCTCAAGCTCGCCTCGCAGGGTGTCTTCGAGCCCGGTGAGGTGCGCGTGGGCGCGACCTGTTCGCTCACCGTGGTGCGCGACGACGGCGCGGGGCGCGAGGGCCGTCGGGTCGTCGTCGACGGGGTCGGCCTCGCGATCGACGCGCGCGAGCTGGTGCGCCGCATCGTCGGTGAGCTGCTCGACACCGCCCTCTTCACCGCGGCGCTCGAGGGCTTCGCGGAGGGCGAGGCGCGCCTCGCGACCCTGCGCGCCCTGACCTCCGAGGTGCTCCGGGCCCCCGACGTCGACGCGGCCGCGCGCGTGATGATCTCCGGCATCGCGTCCGGCGCGGGCCTCGGCTTCCACCGCGTGGCCCTGTTCGTGTCGAACGCCGACCGCGAGCTCGCGGGCCTGCACGGCGTCGGACCCGCCGACGAGGCCGAGGCACACCGGATCTGGGAGAGCCTCGAGTCCGAGGGGAGCGCGCTCACCCTGCCCGAGTCCCGACGCATGCGCGTCGAGGACGGGTTCGCGGCGCTCGTGCGCGACACCACGCTGTCGGCCGACGGGCCGCTCGTGCGCGAGGCGCTCGCGGCCACGAGCCCCGTCGTGGTCACGCCGGACGCCTCCCTCGCCGCGCTCGATCCGGGGCCGTGGGCGGTGCTCGCGAGGGTGCGCTTCGACGGCGGCGCGGCCCTCCTGTTCGCCGACGACCGCTTCGGCACGACCACGCCACCGGACGAGGCGCGCCGCTCGGCGCTCGGCCTGTTCGTCGACACCCTGTCCCTGGCGCGCGACAACCGCGCCCTGCTCTCGCGCGTGGAGGCGCTCGCGAGCACCGATCCGCTGACCACCCTCGCCACGCGCCGGGCCTTCGACGAGCGCTTGGCCGAGGAGATCGCGCGCGCGACCCGCGACCGCGCGCCGCTGTCGCTCATCCTCATCGACCTCGATCACTTCAAGGCGATCAACGATCGCCTCGGGCACGCCGAGGGCGACGCGGTCCTGCGCTCGGTCGGCGGCGTGGTGCTGGCGAACGTGCGCGGCCACGATTTCGCCGCGCGCATCGGCGGCGACGAGCTCGCAGTGCTGCTCCCTGGGGCGGCGCTGTCCGAGGGGCTCCTCGTCGCGCGTCGGCTCGCGGCCTCGGCCCGCGCGGCCGGCATCGCGCTCAGCCTCGGCCTCGGCGCCAGCCCCGAGCACGGCGCGCCGAAGGATCTGTTCACCGTCGCCGATCGCCACCTCTACGTGGCCAAGGCCGTTGGCCGCGCGGCGATCGGCTACGGGCCGACCGACGTGGAGCGCTAGTTCGCGGCCTTCGGCGTCGGGGTGGCGGCCGCGAAGTCGGCGGAGTTGTCGTTGGTGTCCTTGCCGTTCGGCGTGCGCGCGAGCCCCTGCCCCGGGGGCGCGCTCGTCGTGGCGGCCGCCTTCTTCGCCGTCTCCGCGAATGGGTGCCCAGCGGCCGCGTCGCCCCACGCGAGCGAGTCGACGAGCGCGCCCTTGTCGTCGCGCAGGCCGATGCCGCCCCCCGCCCCTGCCATCCCGCTCGAGAAGGTGGCGTCCGGCGTGTAGGGCGCCTTGGAGAAATAGCCGCCCGTGCTCGCGAGGAAGAGGTAACCGCCCGCGGGGATCGTGCCGGTCAGCGCGGCGAGCGTGGACTCGGAGGCGCCGGCCGAGCTGCGATAGGCGATCTTCCACGTGGAGAGGGGGATCGCCGCTGGACACGGGTTGTAGAGCTCGACGAACTCGTCGGTCGCGGAGCCAGGCAGCGCGAGGCCGGTGACGACCTCGTTGATGATCGGGTGACAGCCGGGCGCGGCGTCGCCGTCGGGGGCGCTGTCGATGGCCACGTCACTCCCGCTGTCCGCCGCGGTGTCGACGGTGGAGCTGTCGACGGCCGAGTCCGCCGTGGCGTCGACGTCGGCGACCGTGGTGTCCGGCTTGCTGTCGACGGGGCCATCCGCCACCAGCGTGTCCGTGCTCGCGTCACGGGCGTCGATCGTTCCCGAGTCACGCCCACCGGTGTCGGCCGTCCCGCCCGAGTAGCCGTCGAGGTCCACGGCGAGGGAGCAGGCGGCGAACAGGGAGACCATCAGGCCCAGCGCCAGCACAGCGCGGGCGCGACCGTTCGCTCGGAGCATCCAACATTCTCGCCCGCCGCCGCCACGAGATCGAGGTGGGGTTGCAGAGCGGCCCGACAGGGTGCTACGGTCCGGCTGACCGGCCAGCCAGTCAGACTGGACGGTCAGGCAGTCGGGCCTGACCTTGGTCCGTCCCTGTCCGGTCCTCCGCTCCGGAGCCCCATGCAACTCCTCCCCACGATCGACCCCACCTCTTTCAAGCGCTCCGCGGACGTCGGCCAGGTGGCCGCGATCCTCGACGCCGCCGAGGCGTGCTTCTCCCGCGGCGGCTACGCCGGCGCCGCCATGCGCGAGATCGCCGAGAAGGCCGGGGTCTCGAAGAGCCTGCTCCACTATCACTTCCAGTCGAAGGAGCACCTCTTCGTCGAGGTGCAGATGCGCGCCTACGAGCGCCTCGCCAAGCGCGTGGCCGCCGCGGTCGCGCCCATCGAGAGCGGCAAGGAGCGCGGCCTGCTCGCGTTCGACGCGCTCGTCGCGACCCTCCGCGAGAGCAACGACCTCGCCGTGCAGGCCGAGCTGTGGGCCGGCGCGCTCTCCAACGACAAGCTCCGCGTGCACGTCGTCCGGCTGCGCGAGTTCTTCCGCGGCCTCCTCGTCACCTCGATGCAGGACATCCTCGGCGAAGACCTCGCCCGGGTGCCCATGACCGCCGAACAAGCGGCCGATCTCGTGTGGGCCACGCTCAACGGCATCGGCATCGAGTCCGCCTTCGGCGAGGCGCACGATCGGATCGAGCGCGCGATCTCCGCGCTCCGCCTGCTCGCCACCATCGCGCTCGCCCCCCGTCCCTGATCCCCTCGCAAACCCGCCCAAGGAGAGTGTCATGCAGTTCCAGAAGCGTTCGGTGAACCCGCGTGCGGCAGAGCTCAACCGCGTGGTCGAGCGGGCAGTGAACGGCTGGGTCCGCGCGCGCGACCGGTTCGCGGGCAAGATCGGCCTCGGCGGGCGCGCCGCCGACTACGACGACGAGGCCTACGAGTTCGTGGGTGGCGCGCGCGACTCGCTGCGCAAGAAGCACTACGACAAGAGCCTGCGCCTCCTGTGGAAGGCCGAGCAGGCGCTCCCCTGGACGAGCTTCCGCGACGCGAACGACGCCGAGAAGAAGCTCACCGACGCGGCGATCGGCAACCTCTCCCCGGCGGAGAAGGCCGCGCGCGCCCGTATCACGAGCCAGGAGTTCCGCGACCTGCTCGACCGCGAGTACACCCTCGCGGAGAAGAAGGCCCTGGTCGGCGTGCTCTCGGCCATCGGCCACGGCGAGGCCTACGCGTGGCTCGTCTCGGCCTCGATGCTCGCCGAGGTGAAGAGCACCGGCGCGCGCGCCGCGGTGACGATGCAGGTCGTGGAGGAGGCCAAGCACTTCGTCGTGCTGCGCGAGCTCATCCAGGCCTTCAACGTGGAGATCCCGCGCCTCTCGGTGTGGGAGTACATGCTGCTCGAGGGCTGTCTGAAGGCCAAGGGTCTCAACCGCTTCTTCGGCATGAACGTGCTGGTCGAGACGATCGCGCTCAGCATCTTCGGCCTCCTGAGCGACAAGCCGGGCCTCGAGGTGCTGCGCCTGTTCCACCTCGACGAGTCGCGCCACACCGCGCTGCCGGACAACTACTTCAAGGAGTTCCCGCTGTCGGCCTGGCAGTCGAAGAGCCCCACCTCGCGCCTGACGCGCCTGCGGATGGCCCTGCCCGCGGTGCCGCTCGTCCTCCTGCTCGAGCCGGAGCTCGCGGAGCTCGGCACGGACGTGTTCGAGTTCGCGGGCTCGGTGCTGCGCAAGGCGGTCCACCTCGCCGAGCGCGGCGGGTTCTACCTGCCGCTGCCGGGCAAGCCGATGCTCGCGGGGTTCAACGCGATCTTCAACGCGTACTGCTTCGCGACCCGCGAGAACCACACGTTCCGCGACTACATGGCCGCGGACACCACGCACGGCGAGGCGGAGGCCGCGGTGGAGCGCGAGATCTTCGGCCACGCGCCGCCGGTCGCCGCGGAGTAGCGAGGGCGCCCCGGCCCGCGTCGTGAGCCGCTCCGATGCGGTAGGCTCTCGGGGATGTCGCGCGGTTGGCCGCTCCTCCTCGGTCTCGTGGTCGGGTGTGGCGCCCGTTCGGGGCTCCTCGTGCCCGACCCGCTCGTGGACGGGTCGGACGCCTCGATGGACGGCGCGATCGACGGGACGGCCGACACGGCAGGGGACGTCGCGCCCGACACGACGCTCGACGCCCTCGAAGACACTCCCGTCGACGATTCCACTGTGGAGGTCGGCGACGTCGCGCCCGAGACCGGCGACACCGACGCCCTCCCGTGCGCACCGCCGACGGTGACCACCGTCGATCTGTACGTCGACCGCGCCTACGCGGGCGCCATCCACGACGGCAGCGCCGCGTGCCCGTGGTCTCGGATCACCGACGCGCTCGCCTTCGTCGGCCTCCCGAGCAGCCGTCGCGTCGTCCACGTGCGTGGCGGCACGAGCACCACACCCCTGCGGTACGACGAGCCCGGCGCCCTCTCGATCCACAAGAACGTGACGCTGCGAGGAGACGGCCCTACCGTCACCCACCTGCCGGTCGACCTCGGCGCGCTGATCCTCCACCACGGCGGAATCCTCGAGGGCTTCACCATCGTCGGCGACCACGGCGTGATCACCGAAGGCGGCTACCCACCCGCCGACGTCGACGCGGCGACGCTCCGGCGCGCCACGGTGACCGGCGCGGGCGGCACGGGCACGGGCAGTCCTTGCATCAGCGCCTACGGGAGCGTGCACCTCGGGCCCGACCTCGTCGTCACCGGCTGCAACAACCACGGCGTCCTCGCCACGGCCGGCGACATCCACGTCGTCGGGACCACGTGCACTTTCAGCGACAACAAGAGCACAGGCATCACGGTCGGCGTCTTCGGGCGCCTCCTCTTCGAGGGCGGCACCGCGAGCGGCAACTCCGAGGCCGGCGTGCGCCTCGGCGCCCGAAGCGTCTCGTCCCTGAAGGCGCCCCATCTCGTGTACGGCCTCGTCGCGCGCGACAACGGGATCGCCGGCCTCGACGTCTGGACGGACGTGCCCGTCCACGTCGGCGCGTCGACGCTCCTGCACAACCGCTTCGGCGTGCGGACCACCGCGGACTCCGGCGCAGTGCTCGACCTGGGTGGCGGCCTCGCCGGCGCCGGCAAGAACAACCTCGGCTCGGCGACGCTCGGCGACCGCAACACCCACGCCGCGGTCTGCATCGACGCCGCCCACCCCGCCTCGATCCGCGCGGACGACAACGGCTGGTCGAGCTGCGCCCCGAGCTTCGTGCAGAAGATCGTGCCGAGCTGCGAGACCGGCAGCGGCTATGCGGACGTGTGGTACCGGCCTGCCTCTCCCGCCGCGACCGGCGTCCCGCTCGTCGCGTCGACGTGCACGGTCGGGCCGTGACGCTCGTCCTGCGCTCTCGCCTCGCTCCTACTCGCCAGACGGGCCCCGCGCCTCGTCACGCAGCGCATCCCAGGAAACATCCACCACCTCACCCGGCGTGGCGCGCGTCATCTCCTCGGGCACCGCGCGCGGCTTCTGCAGGATGAACCGCCAATCGCCGCCCATGTCGCGCGGATCGAAGCGAAACTCGCAGCGTTCGTAGAAGCCCGAGAGAAACAGGCTCTCGATTCTCATCGCGAGGTCCCACACGTCACCGCCGCAGTCCGGCCGTTCCTCGGCGAAGATGCCGTCGGTGAGCCAGTAGATCATCAAGGCGGTTCCCCGATCGCACGCGGAGCTCTCGATGACGTGCCGCAGGCCGCGCGCGCCGTCGTCCCAGTTGTAGTGGCTCGCGTAAGCGTGCAGCTCTTCCGGCGCCTGCAACCCGGCGAGGGCGGCGCCGCGCGCTCCCTCGTCCTCCTCGTAGAGTGCGGCCTCGACGCGGGCGAGTTGCTCTGGACCGAGAACGAGACGTCGCGCCATCACCAGGCAGCGTAGCCGATACTGGCGCGCCGTAGTCCGGTTCGCCCGAGCCGACGGGCGAAGTCAACAGAAGCGGATGTTCTGCGCCTCGCTGTAGGCGAGCAGGTCGATCGCGCCGCCGATCAGCTCGCCGATCGCCGCGAACACCAGCACGTCCCGCAACGGCACCTTGCGGAACGTGAGCCGCGAGACCAACACCCACGAGATCGTCCCACACACGAAGAACGTGGCCTTCATGACCGTCGGCGACATCGAGGACCCGAGCTGGAGGAGGAGGTACGCGACGAGCGCGCCCAGCAGCAACCGACTGAGCCCGCCGCCGAAGGCGTGGGCGGGCAAGCGGGTCACCGCGCCGGGCGACCGCTTCCGGAAGACCGCGGCCGCGATCGCGAACATGCCGACGTACAGGATCGGCTTGGCCAGCCAGAGGATGATGCCCATCGAGCGTCGACCATTGTGTCACGCGAGCGGCGACGGCAGTACGACTATGGAGACGGGGAAGCGGACCGCGGATCTTCCGCAACCGTCCGCGTCGCGAGCACCGCCACCTCGCCCGCCACGAGCTCGGCGAGGAGCTTCCCGTGGGTGCTGGTCTCCACCGTGTAGATCGCGTCCGGTCCGATGTCCGCGGCCGGCGTCGCATACGACCGGTAGAGCGCGGGGGCTTCCTCCTCGACGCGCCGACGCGTGGCGGCGAGGTCGTCGCTGCGCTCGGTGAGCACGGCGACGACGAAGCGGGGCGAGCCCACCTCGCGCCGCACCTTCGCGACGCGCGCGCGGCTCGCGATGCACGATTGCACGACCTCGTAGAAGAGATCGGGGCTCCGCTGGTCGAACCCGTAGAACAGCGCGGCGAGGCGACCCCAGGTCCTCGGATCGTCGGTCTCGCGGGCTGGCTCGGCGGCGGGCGTGACGCGCGCGCCGATCCCGACGGTCAGGCAGAAGGGGCCAATGCTCACGACGTCACCGTGCGCGAGTGCGGCCTTGTTCACCCGCTCGCCGTTGACGCTCGTGCCGGACGCGTTGCCGAGATCGATGATGCTCACCCCGTCGGCGTCGCGCTCGATCACGGCGTGCATCCGTCCGACGGTCTCGTGGTCGAGCTGCAGGTGCGAGGTCGCGGCACGACCGATCTTGACGATGGGCTGCTCGAAGGTCCGGGTGCCCTCGCGCGCGCCATCTCGCTCCACGACCAGGACGACCGCGTCGGCCGTCGGCTCGGGGGCTTCGATAGGACCGAGGTCGGGGGAGCGGTACGTCGAGGTGGTGCCCAGCGCCAGCGGGACGGCGTGCGGCAGGAGACGCTCGAGGACCCGTGGACCTCCGTCGAGCGTCTTCGCCACCGTGCGAGCGGTCCACCCGAGCACGGCGAGGCCGATCACTGCGACGGCCACCAGGCGCATCGCGAGCACGGATGCGACCAAACCGTGCACCACCGGCAACACGAGGAGCAGGAGCGCGAGCCAGGCGGCGAAGCGGTACGTCGCGAGGGGGGTCGCCTTCTCCACGAACGCACGAACGAACGCGTCTCGCAGCGTCGCGCGGGCGTCGTCTTCGCTCGTCGAGGCTGGAAACGCTCGCTTCTCGAGCAACGCCGCGGTCGCCGCCGCGAGCGGCGCGTGGCCCACCGCCGCGCAGATCTTGAGCCCCCTCTCCGGGTGCCCCGTGCGCAGGCACCGCTCGAGGGCCGCGCCGAACGCGTCCGGATCGACCGCCAGGCGAGAGGCGTGCACGGCGCGCGCGATCGCGAAGCCGAGGCCGACGATCGCCACGAGAAGCGGTACGTACTCCACCGGCTCAAACGTATCCGAGGCGGGGTTGCTCGATCGCGAAACCGCGAACCCTCGGCCCTGCCCATCGGCTCTCACGAAGATGTCGGACGGCCTCTTGATGCTCGGGGTGATCGTGGGCTGGTTCGTGCTGCAGACGTGGGTGCTGCCGCGCCTCGGCGTGCCCACGTGAGCGGTGCCTTCGCCGCGCCGGTCGGCGCGCAAGGACGACGATCGTGGGTGCTGAGGCGGCTACCTCTCGTCGACGTTCACGCTAGCCGCCCGCCATCCCGCCCGCGCGACCGCTGCGCGGGACCAAGGCCCGTGCGGTCACGGTCACCCCTCGCGCGGTCAGCGTGGAGAAGGCACCCACGTCGGGCGCCTTCGGCCCCACGATCTCTACCTTCGACAGGGAGGGAATGGTCGCCGCGAGAGAGGCCAGCTCCGCGAGGTCCGTCCACCGGTCGAGCGAATGAAACAGGACGACCCCCGACCGCTCCCGCCGGAGCTCGGTCCTCGAGGACCAGCCCCATGCGAGCGTCCCGCAGCTCGCCGGCAGCCTCGCCCAGCACGCGAACGCGGACTCGTCGGCGACCTTCTCGAGCCCCACGCGTCGCAGGCGCCCGCTCGCTGGCGAGGCGAGCAGCGTGTCCAGCGTGTCCCCCGTGCAGACCACCGCGTCGACCGACGACGTGCGCTCGAACAGCGGCACCACCCTCTCTGCGAAGCGCTCTCCGTGATCGCGACGCCGCCAGTCGGTCGACCGCAGCTCCTCGAGCCGGGGTGGGGTCCTCTCCTGCAACGCGTCGGCGATCACGTCCGACTCCACCGTCACGACCCGGAGCGACGGCATCTCGTCCGACACGAGGAACTGGACGAGCAGATCGTCCGTCGCCTTGCCGCTGATCGACCGCACGGTGCGGAGCAACGGACACCGGGCGAGCTCGGCCCACGCAGCCGGCGAGGCCTTCCAGGAGCCGTCGAGTTCCAGCTCCTCCACCACGCCACGTCGGAACGTCGCGCGGTAGGTGACCCGCGCCAGCGGGCCGAGCCACTCCTTCTTGTGCTTCTTCAGCAGCGCGTCGGCGCGCTTGGTCGCCGCGAGGCTCGCCGCCCCGCGCGTCTCGGCGAGCTGGATGGCGATGAACTCGCCGCGTGGATCGCCGAGCTCCTGCAGGGCGTCGGCCAGCACCGAGAGGGCGCCGTCGTCGTCGGGCGCGGAAAGGACCGCGCGGAACAGGGCGTCGCGGTCCGGCGCACTGCGGCTCCCGGCGAGCCTTCGCCAGCGCTCGAGGTCGGCGGGGGGACCGCCCCGCGGAATGCGGTCGATCACCCGCCGCCACTTCTCGGCGACCGCTGGCTCGAACGTCGGTAGCAGCCTCTCGAGCGGCCCCGCGGTTCGCGTGTCACCGATGACCGCGAGCGTCTCTTCGCAGGTGTCACTGGCCCAGCGAACGATCGGCGGGCCTTGCTCGACGAGCGTGCTGAGGGCCCGCGCGAGGCGGGGATCCGGCGTCTTCTGCGCGGCCTGCAGCCGGTCGATGAACGCGTCGAGCTTGGCGTCCGCGTCGGCGCCGGGCAGCTTCGCGAACAGGTGCTCGGCGAGGAAGCCCGCGGCCACGGGGTCGTCGGCCTCGGCGAGCGCCAGCCACGCCCGCTGGAACGCGGCGTTGGTCCGCGTCTCTGGGGGGCAGAAGGAGGCCCTCACCTCGCGATCGAGCGCGTCGATCGCCTCGGCGACGGTCGCGTCTCGCGTCCCTCGCCACACGGTGCGCGCGAGAGCGAGTTCGTCCCTCGCACGCGGAGGCTCGCTCCGGTCCATCGAACAGCGATGGTAGCAGCTCTCGCGAACGGAGAGTGACCGTCCAGCTCACGCGTCCCGAGCAAACCGTTCATCCTGCCGCCGCAACAGCTCGTCGAAGTCGGCCTTGGCTTCTCGGACCAGATCGATCACCTCCGTCGCGTTGGCGTCCACCACGGGGGCCTCGAATCGTCCTGTCAACCGCGTCTCCGGCGTCAAACGATCGCTCTGGAACAGATCCCACAACTCCTCGGCGTGCGCCATCGCTGGAACCCCGCGCAGCGAGCGTCCGAGAGACGTCTGCAGGTTGCCGACGTCGCGGAGCAGCAGCGTTCGGGCGTGGGTGTTCTCGGTGGCGGAGACCGACTGGGGGAAGTCGATGATCACGGGCCCGTCGGCGGCGATCAGGACGTTGAACTCGGAGAGGTCGCCGTGCACGATGCCCGCGCACAACATCTTGGTGACCTCGGTGATCAGCGCTTCATGGATCCGCGCCGCGTCGGCGGCGTCTAGGTCGAGCTCGGCGAGGCGGGGGGCCGCTCGACCGTCGCGCCCGACGACGAGCTCCATGATCAGCACGCCCTCGACGAAGTGGTACGGCTCGGGGACCCGCACGCCCGCCGCATGCAGGCGGTGCATCACGTCCACCTCGCCCGAACGCCACGAGACCTCTTCCCTCGCGCGACCGTGCTCGGAGCGCTTCTCGATCGCCCGATGATCGCGGGAGTTGCGGACCTTGCGCCCCTCGGTGTACTCGGCGCGGTGCTTGAACGTGCGGTTCTGCGCCGATTTGTAGACCTTTGCCACGCACGGCTTTCCGCCGGAGACAACGACGTAGACCTGCGCCTCTTTTCCGCTCAGAAGCGGACGGATCACTTCTTGGACGATGCCGAGTTCGACGAGTGGAACGAGGGATTCTGGAACGATCACATTCCACCTTACACCATCGGCGCAAGGGCGACGGATTCCACTGTCGATTCGTGGACGTCGCGGGAAGGACGGCACCGGGCGGTGGCGCTGAGCCCCTTGCCGCCGACCATGGCGCGGGCCCGATGGAGGTCGGTGACGCAGACACCACACCATGCGGCCCGTAGAATCGGCCCATGGGCATCTTGACCTTCTCGCTCAACGTCACTCTCAACGGATGCATCGACCATCGCGAGGGGATCGCCGACGAGGAGCTGCACGACCTCTTCACGGGGTGGATGGACGAAGCCGAGGCGATGCTCTTCGGGCGCACGACGTACGAGCTCATGGAGGACGCCTGGCCGGCGGTGGCGCGCGACGAATCCGCACCGCGCGCGCTCCGCGAGTGGGCGCGCAAGCTGGAGGCCAAGCCCAAGTACGTGGTCTCGGCCTCCCGCCGCGACTTCCCCTGGCACAACACCTTCCGCCTCGAGGGGCCCTTGGAAGACGCCATCCGCCAGCTCAAGGAGAAGACCCCGGGAGGCGTGCTCGTGGGCAGCCCCAGGCTCTCCGCTGCGCTCGAGCAGCTCGGGCTGTTCGACGAGTACCGCATCGTGGTCCACCCGGTGCTCGGCCGCGGCCCGACGTTGTTCCCGGCCCTCGACCGCTCGCGACGCCTCGAGCTCGTCTCGACGAGGAGCCTCTCGTCCGGCGTGATGGCGCTGCACTACCGATGTCCGTCGACGTGAAGTGGGCGGCCTTCGTCGATCTCGCGCGACCGCTGGAGCCGGACGAGCAGGAGCGCCTCACCGAAGCGCTCGAGCTCGTCGGTGGCGGCTCCGTCGGGCCGACCCGCGGCAAGTGGGAGGCGTTCTTCGCGGTACACGCGCGGAGCGCCACCGACGCCGAGGCGAGCGCCCACCGCGCGATCGAACACGCGCTCCGGCGCGCCGGCGTGGAAGTGTCGTTCTCGATCGGCGTCCAGCGGCTGCAATGCTGAGCGCCGCCGCAAGCGCTCTGTCTACACCCGGAGCATCGCCGCCAGCACGACGACGTAGCCGAGCGGGAACAGCCAGCGACAGGCGCGATCGAGGCGCTGTTGCAGCACCTCGCGCTTGCCGGCGAACAGGCCGAGCGCCACGATCGTCTGCACCACCGAGAGCACGATCATCCCCAGCGAGAGCATGATGAGCTTGTCCGCCAGGGTGACCGCGTTGGTGTCGGGCAGGGAGTAGTGGATGGTGACGGTGACGGCCGACGCCGCGAAGGTCGCGCCGACGCCGAGGGTCACGCGGGGCCCCGAGTCCCTCGGCACGACCCAGAACGCGCACCACGAGACCACGACCGCGATGAAGAGCCCGAAGAAGACCTTCAGGAAGCGTCCGTAGCCCGGTCGCGCGACCTCGATCGCGAACCGATAGCGCGCGTAGTGCGACTCGCTGTTGGTGGGGAACGAAGTGTCGCCGTAGTTGGTCCGGTAGAGGTGGCGCTCGACGGAGGCGCTGGAGCCCCGCACCACCCAGCCCGGGACCTGGAGGTCAGGGCTCAGAGCGACGTTGTCGCGATCGCTCTCGTAGATCATCGTGCGGGTGTCGTGCTCGGCGTCCTCGATGTCGAGGGTGAGTGTGTGCCCGTCGAGCGGGAAGCGCTTCAGATCCCAGAACTTGGTGATGGTGGCGACCACCCGGGCCGAGGCGTAGTTCTGGGTGCCGAGCCTCTTCTTCTGGACGCCCGTCTTCGAGACGATGCGGCCGCTCGCGACCTCGAACGAGTCGAGCGGCGCGAGCCCCTCGCCCTCCCAGCGGAACCATACGTAGAAGTCGATCGAGTACTGGCTGCCCTTGACGTCGACGCCGTACACCTGGTTGACGTAGGTCCCGACGACGACGGTCCGCGGTCCCGGGTCGGGAGCGGCGTCGGCGCGCGCGGCGCGGGGCAGGAGGAAGAGCAGTGCGGCGGCGAGGACGGCGAGGCACGCCCGGAGCATCCGGGAGAGCCTATCGACGTCGTCGGCCGCACGCACCCGGTTCGTCGTGCTCAGAGCGACAGGTAGGTCTGGTCCTTCAGCCCGCGCTCGTACTCCGCGAGCAGGCGCATGCCCTCGGCGGGCTTCAGCTTGTCCTGCTTGATGGCCGCGTCGAACTGCGCCTTCATCTTCGTGGCGAGCTCGTGGGTGTCGTACTGGGTCATCCGCAGCACCTCGGCGATCGTGTTCCCCTCGATCGTCTCCTCGAGGTAATAGCCGCACTCCTCGTCGTCATCGAGGAACACGTGCACCTCGTTCACGCGGCCGAAGAGGTTGTGGATGTCACCCATGATGTCCTGGTAGGCGCCGGTCAGGAAGATGCCGAGGTAGTACGGCCCCTGCTCCTTGCTCACCGTGTGCAGCGGGAGCGTGTCGCGCTCCGGCTGGTCGCGGTCGATGAACTTGGCGACCTTGCCGTCCGAGTCGCAGGTGATGTCCACCAGCGTGCTCGCCATCGTGGGCCGCTCGTTGAGCCGGTGGATCGGCACCACCGGGAACAGCGCCCCGAACGCCCAGTGATCGAGCAGCGACTGGAACACCGAGAAGTTGCAGATGTGCTGGTTCTGCAGGTGCTTGTCGAGGTCGACGAGGTCGTCGGGCACCTCGGAGGGGTCGAGGGTGGCGATGATCGAGCGCAGGTGCTCCACCGTGCGCCAGTAGAGGGTCTCGACCTGCGCCTTGACGTCGAGCTCGAGGTAGCCGAGCTCGAAGAGCTTCTCGCTCTCCTCCTTGGCCTGCAGGAGGTCGTGCCAGCTCTCGTTCAGCGTCTGCACGGTGAGCGAGCTCTCCACGTCGCGGATGGCGCGGATGAGCTTGTGGTCGATCTCGGGCTCCATCTCGCCCGACGCCGTGCGCTCGACGGCGCCGAACGCCTCGACCACGAGCACCGCGTGGTGGGCCACGATCGCGCGGCCCGACTCGCTGACGATGTTCGGGTGCGGGACCTTCTCCTCGTCGCAGACGTCGGCGATGTTCCAGACGATGTCGCGCGCGTACTCCTCGACCGTGTAGTTCATCGACGAGTGCAGCGTGGAGCGCGAGCCGTCGTAGTCGACGGCGAGGCCGCCGCCCACGTCGATGTACTCGATCTGGTGGCCGAGGCGGCGCAGCTTGGAGTAGTAGCGCGCGGCCTCGCGCACGGCGCGCTTGAGGATGAGGATGTCGGGGACCTGCGAGCCCACGTGGAAGTGGAGCAGCTTGAAGGCGCCCTTCATGCCCGCCTCGGCGAGCGCCTTGGCGGCCTCGAGGATCTCGCCGGTCGAGAGGCCGAACTTGGCGCGCTCGCCGCCCGACTCCGCCCACTTGCCCGCGCCCCGGGTGACCAGGCGCACCCGCATGCCGATCTCGGGGTCGACGCCGACCTCCTTGGCGATGCGGATGATCGCGCGGACCTCGCTGAGCTTCTCGGCGATGAGGATGACCTTCTTGCCGAGGCGCCGGCCGAGGAGCGCGGTGCGGATGAACGCGTCGTCCTTGTACCCGTTGCAGACGATGAGGGCGTCCGGGTCGCTGTGGACGGCGAGCCCGGCGAACATCTCGGGCTTGCTGCCGACCTCGACGCCGTAGTGGAACGGCCGGCCCGCATCGAGGATCTCCTCGACCACCTCGCGGAGCTGGTTGACCTTGATCGGGAAGACGCCGCGGTACTGGCCGCGGTACTTGTTCTCGGCGATCGCGCGGTTGAACGCCTCGTTCAGCACGCGGACGCGGTGGTGGAGGATGTCCTGGAACCTGATGACCAGCGGCGCCTTGAGGCCCTCGTCCTTGAGCGCGGCCTCGACCACCTCCTGGATGACGACCTTGCCGCCGCGGCCCTGGAGCGGGGCCACGAGCATGCGACCGTCGGGGGCGACGTCGAAGTAGCCCGACCCCCACCGGTCGATCATGTAGAGCTCCTTCGCGTCCTCCGTCGTCCACGGCGGCACGGTCGCGCGTGGCTCCCCAGTCGTGCCGGGGAGTGCTCCCGCGCCGTTCACGGCTCCGTTCGGGGCGGCGGCCCGTTCACTCGGCCTGGCAACGGGGGACACCTGCGCGTCGGGCGCAGGCGTACGGGGATCTTCCACGTGGGCTCCTCGAGGGTCGGGAGCATGCCCGACCTCGGGCGGATCGGTATCGGAAACGCGGGATGCGTCAAGGGCGCCGGTAGGACAAAATCGTGACGGCCGCCTGGGTGGAGGAGGCTCCCGCCTCCGCAGCCGCCGGGGTCACCAGCGGATGAGCGCCGAGCCCCAGCTGATGCCGGCGCCGAGCGCACACATCAGCACCGTCTGGCCAGGCTTGATCCGCTCCTCGGTGAGCGCCTCGTCGAGCGCGATGGGGATCGAGGCGCTCGAGGTGTTGCCGTACTTGTGGATGTTGATGAAGAACCGCTCCATCGGGATCTCGACCCGCTGCGAGAGCGCCGAGAGGATGCGC
>JAEUKC010000232.1:0-9005 GCA_016794445.1 Myxococcales bacterium | reverse complement strand
TCTGCGTCGAGGTAGACGAGCAGCCACTTGTTCGCGGTCGCGCCGGTGCCGATGTCGACGCCCGCGTAGCCGACGTAGAGCGCAGCGGCGTCCCACGAGACGTAGGCGTCGAAGCTCGGGGTCGTGGTGGTCAGCTTGTTGGTCGCGCTGTCGAAGTCGTTCACGCCATCGATCGTGATGGTGCGGCGGTAGGGCGTCCCGCCGTCGACCGGCGCGTCGCCCCCCGTGTCCGTTCCCGTGTCGAGAGGAGCGTCGAGGGTCGAGTCCTTGGCCGAATCGATCGCTCCCGTGTCGACCGTACCCGTGTCGATCGCGCCGGAATCGATCGCGCCCGTGTCGTTCACGGTCGAGTCCGCAGTCGAGTCCGCGCTCGAATCGGTCGTCGCGCTGTCGCGGACGACCGTGCCCCCCGAGTACCCGTCGAGATCGGCCGTGAGGCTGCACGACGCGAGACAGAACCCGAACGAACCCACGGCGACGGAGGCCCAGCGCACGCTTCATGGGGCCTACGAGAGCCCGCCCTTGTCAAGTCCCGGACACACCACCGACACCCGTGCGGGGCACCACCACGGTGAAGGCGGTGCCGTGGGGCGTCACGTCGGCCACCTCGATGCGGCCGCCCTGCGCCGTGGCGAGCCGCTGGCTCAGCGAGAGCCCGAGCCCCGTGCCATGGGGCTTGCCCGTCACGAACGCCTCGAACAGATGGTCGCGGACCTCGGCCGCGATGCCCGGCCCGTCGTCGCGCACCTCGATGGCGATCTCGGCCTCGACCGCGGAGAGGCGGACGTGGATCGTGCCCGGGCCCTCGCCGATCGCCTCGACCGCGTTGCGGAGCAGGTTCAGCAGCACCTGGCGCATCGAGTCCTCGTCGACCACGGCGTCCGTCGGCTCGGCCTCGACCTCGATGGTCACGTGTTCCGGGCGCGCGAGCCCGGCCAGGACCTCGAGCAAGAGGCCCCGCACCTCGACCCGGCCCCGCTCCCCGCCCCGCGCGTCGGCGAGCGACTCGCGGACGATGCGTTGCCCGGCGTGGATCTGCCGCGCCATCCGCTCGAACTGCGCTTCCACGCGCGGAAGGTCGGGCGACTCGGCGAGCGCGCGCCGGACGAGGTGCAGCGAGGTCTCGAGGACACTCAGCGCGTTGCGGAGCTCGTGGCTGACCTCGGCCACCCGCGCGCCGAGGGCCGCGAGCCGCTCGAGTCGCGCTCTCTCCTCCCCTGCCTCCACGAGGTCATCCTACCGAGAGCGGTCGCGCCGAGTCTCGCGCATTCCTTCGGCATCCTTCCTGCACTCCGTCCGTGACAGCCCCGCTGGGGTGGATGAATCGCCCAAGCACCCACCCCGTCCATCTCCTCGAGAGGCAACCACCATGAACCGCACGTCCTTCGTCTTCACCGCCCTGCTCGCCCTCGCCGTCCCTGCTGCTGGCACGTTCTTCTCGAGCGACGCCCACGCCGAAGCGGCCCTCGGCCCCGCGAGCTCGTTCGTCAAGGGCAAGTACGACAACGTCATCAAGTTCCTCGGCGAGAAGCCTTCCCCGGAGCGCGAGAAGAAGCTCGACGCCGAGCTCGCGAGCCTCGTCGACTACGACGAGATGGCCAAGGCGGTCCTCGGTGGCGAGGCGGGCAACCGCAAGCCCGAGGAGATCGCCCGCTTCACGAGCGTCCTCAAGGAGCTCATCCAGATCAACTACAAGAAGAAGCTCACCGAGATCACCAAGTACAAGGTCACCTACAAGGCCGAACTCGCCGACGGTGCCGACACCAAGGTCCAGACCGAGGCCAAGGACGAGGCCGACAAGAAGGCCATTCCGGTCACCATCGACTACAAGGTCAAGAAGAAGGGCGCCGGCTGGATCGTCGTCGACATCATCCCCGAGGACTCCTCCTACGTGAAGGCGTGGAACAAGGAGCTCATCAAGGTCGTCAAGAAGGACGGCTGGGACGCGATGATGAAGAAGCTCGACGACAAGCTCGCCAAGGAGAAGGCCGGCACGGCCACTCCCGCCAAGAAGACCTGAGTTCGACGAGAGCCGTCCTGGGCGTGACCGCCCGTTCACGGTCGAGAGGGGCGCTCGGGTCGTACCGCGCGCCCCTTCGTCTTCGGAGGGTCCCGAGCGAGCGCGGCCATGGGAGGCCCCCGTCGGCCTGGCGAAAGGTCGGGTGACCGGACCACTGGACACTCGTTGACTCCACTGGCGGCTGGGACTAGAAGCGCGATGCCGAATCATGCCGAAATCCACTAGGATTTCGGCCCGCCGCGCACCTCCGCCGGCGTCCTCGGCAACAGAGCGCCATGATCGCGTCCTACATCCCGATGTTCCTGATCATCGCCGTCGGCATCTTGCTGGCGACGGTGTTCTTCCTCGGTTCGACGTTCCTGGGCCCCAAACAGGCCAAGGGCGCCGAGCACAACACCCCTTACGAGTCGGGCAGCGAGAGCAGCGGCGGCCGCCACGTGCGGCTGTCGGTCAAGTTCTACCTGACCGCGATCCTCTTCGTCGTCTTCGACATCGAGGCGGTGTTCCTCTACCCGTGGGGCATCAAGTTCCGCTCCTTCGGGTGGCTCGGCCTGGTCGAGATGCTCGGCTTCCTGGGCGTCCTCGTGATCGGCCTCGTGTACTGCTGGAAGAAGGGAGCGCTCGAATGGGAGACGTGAGGGTCCTCACCGGCTCGGAGTCCGGCTTCGCGACCACCAAGCTCGACGCGCTCCTCGGCTGGGCGCGCAAGTACTCGCTCTTCCAGTATCCGTTCGTCACGGCGTGTTGCGGCATGGAGTACATGTCGCTGAACGGCCCGCGCTTCGACGGCCTGGCCCGCTTCGGCGCCGAGGCCCCGCGCTTCACGCCGCGGCAGGCCGATCTCATCTGGGTCGTCGGCACCATCAGCCAGAAGCAGGCGCCGGTGCTCAAGCGCATCTACGAGCAGATGTGCGAGCCCAAGTACGTCATCGCCTTCGGCACCTGCGCGTCGTGCGGCGGCTTCTACGACAACTACGCGACCGTCCCTGGCATCGACAAGATCATCCCCGTCGACGTGTTCGTCCCGGGCTGCCCCCCGCGCCCCGAGGCGGTCATCGACGCGCTGATGCTGCTCATGGAGCGCATCGCGAAGAACGACCGCACCCCCGGCATCGTCAAGCCCCACAACGACCCGGTCGAGCAGCAGCTGATCCAGCTCGGCAAGCGGTCGGCGCCGGACATCGAGGTCGGCCCGCAGGCCCGCACGGTGGAGGGCGCGCTGCAGTCGTCGTCGAGCCGCACCCGAAGGGAGAGTGGCGCGTGAGCAAGGTCGTCCTCGAGCGCGTCCAGGCCAAGTTCGGCGCGCAGATCCTCGAGACCCAGTCGTTCCGCGGCGACGACACCGTCGTCGTCGCCCGCGAGGCCTGGCACGACGTCGCGGCCTTCCTCCGCGACGACGCGGTCACCGACATGGCGATGTTCATCGACATCACCGCGGTCGACTGGCCCGAGCGTGCCGAAGAAGAAGATGGGCCGCACGCCGGCAAGCGCTTCGACCTCGTCCTCCACCTCTACTCGCTGGGCAAGGGCCACCGCATCCGCGTCAAGACGCGCCTCGCCGACGGCGAGCAGCCGGCCACGGTGAGCGACCTGTGGGCCGCCGCCAACTGGTTCGAGCGCGAGGTCTGGGACATGTTCGGCATCAAGTTCGCCGGGCACCCCGACATGCGTCGGCTCCTCATGTACGAGGAGTTCGAGGGTCACGCGCTCCGCAAGGACTACGCGGCCGACCGCGCGCAGCCGCTGGTCCCCTACCGCACCTCGCCCGACGTCCTCGACAAGCAGGCCCCCTTCCGCGCCGACGAGGGCATGCCCTTCGGCCGTCGCGACTGGCAGCCGCGCGACCACGCCTGGACCGCGCTCGACACCGAGACCGCCGATCGTCCCCTGGGCGAGGCCGTCATCGTCAACCCCGACAACCGACGCCCCTCGTAGGCGCCCCTCCTGAGCCGGACCTAGATGGAACCGACAGACTACGACATCGACGAGAGCGAGCTCGATCTGCCGACCGAGCCCATGCGGCTGGCCATGGGCCCGTCGCACCCGGCCATGCACGGCACCATCCGCATGATGGTGGAGTGCGACGGCGAGATGTTGACCAAGGTCGACGTCGAGATGGGCTTCCTGCACCGCGGCTTCGAGAAGATGTGCGAGCGCGGCACGTGGGCCCAGTGCTTCCCGTACACCGACCGCCTCAACTACGTCTCGCCGATGCTCTGCAACGTGGGCTTCGCGCACGCGGTGGAGAAGCTCGCCGGCATCGAGGTGACCGAGCGCTGCAAGTGGTACCGCGTGGTGCTCGGCGAGCTCGCCCGCATCACCGACCACCTCACGTGCAACGCGGCCATGGCCATGGAGCTCGGCGCGTTCACGCCGTTCCTCTGGATGGTCCGCGCCCGCGAGCACATCTGGGATCTCCTCGAGGAGGAGACCGGCGCCCGCCTCACCCACTCGTTCGCCCGCATCGGCGGCATGGCCAAGCCCCCGACCCCGCTCCTCAAGGCGCGGCTCGGCGAGGTGATCCCGGCGGTGCGCAGCATCATCGACGAGTCGATGAAGCTCCTGCTCAAGAACCGCATCTTCCTCGACCGCATGCAGGGCGTGGGCGTGATGAGCGCGGCCGAGGCGGTGCAGTGGGGCTGGACCGGTCCGACCCTGCGCTCCACCGGCGTCGCCTACGACGTCCGCAAGGCGCACCCTTACCTCGTCTACGACCAGCTCGACTTCGACGTCCCGGTCGGCGAGCGCGGCGACAACTACGACCGGTACCTCGTGCGCAACGAGGAGATGTACCAGTCGCTGCGCATGCTCGAGCAGTGCGTGCAGAAGATGCCCGACGATGGCCCGATCAACGTGGCCGACCGCCCCGAGATCGTCCTGCCCGAGAAGAAGGACGTCTACACGACCATCGAGGGCACCATCCAGCACTTCAAGCTGGTGATGGAGGGCGCCAAGATCCCCGCCGGTGAGGTCTACGGCTTCACCGAGGGCGGCAACGGCGAGCTCGGCTTCTACATCGTCTCCGACGGCACGGGCACGCCCTACCGCGTGCGCATCCGGCCGCCGTGCGTGTTCGTCCTGCAGTCGTTCCCGCGGATGATCCGCGGGCACATGATCGCCGACGTGGTCCCCACGTTCGGCAGCGTCAACATGATCGGTGGAGAGTGCGACCGCTGACGCGGCCGCACCAGAATCAGATGCCGGTAATCAAGATCGACGGCAGGGAAATTCCCTTCGAGAAGGGTGACTCGATCATCCGCGCTGCCGACAGGCAGGGCATCGAGATCCCTCACTACTGCTGGCACCCCGGCCTCTCGGTCGCCGCCAACTGCCGCATGTGCCTCGTCGAGGTGAGCCGCCCCGGTGGCCGCCAGATGATGCTCGACGTGCTGGCGTGGGACGAGGAGAAGAAGGCCTACGTCCCGCAGAAGAAGCCCAAGCTCGAGCCCGCCTGCCAGGCCGAGTGCGTCGAGGGCATGGAGGTCAAGAGCGACAGCTCGCCCCACGTGGCCCTCGCGCGCAAGAGCGTGCAGGAGATGCTGCTCCTCAACCACCCGGTCGACTGCCCGATCTGCGACCAGGCCGGCGAGTGCAAGCTGCAGGACTACTGGCTCGAGAACCAGAAGACCGGCAAGCGCATGCTCGACGAGCCGGTCCACAAGCCGAAGGCCGTCATCTTCGGCGACACCATCGTCTACGACGCCGAGCGCTGCATCGTGTGCACGCGCTGCGTGCGCTTCATGGAGGAGGTCGCGGGCGACGCGGTGCTCGAGAAGCGCGAGCGCGGCAACCTGAGCGAGATCGTGCTGGCGGCCGGGCGCAAGCTCGAGGGCCACTACACGATGATGGTCGACCACGTCTGCCCGGTCGGCGCCCTCACCACGCGCGACTTCCGCTTCAAGGCGCGCGTGTGGTTCCTGCGCAAGTCGAAGACCATCTGCCCCGGCTGCGCCACCGGCTGCAACGCCTGGCTCGACTACGACCCGCGCACCGGCGAGGTCCCGCGCCTGCGGCCCCGCGACAACGCCGAGGTCAACAAGTACTGGATGTGCGACGACGGCATCCTCAGCCACCGCCGCGTCCAGCAGGACCGCGTGCTCCGCGCGAGCATCGGCCGCAAGAACTCCCGCGAGCAGGTCACGCCGGTCAAGGCGCTCGCCTCCGCGGCCGACCTGCTGCGCGCCGCCAAGGGCAAGATCGCCTTCATCCTCTCCGCGCAGCGCGCGAGCGAGGACAACTTCGCCCTCGCAGCGCTGGCGCAGAAGCTCGGCGCCAAGGAGCTCTACGTCGCCAAGCTGCCCGAGTGGGACGGCGACGAGATCCTGCGCGACAAGGACCACAACCCGAACACGCGCGGCGCCACCGCGGCGGCGGGTGCGCTGCCGATCAAGCCGATGGCCGACCTCGTCGAGCCGGTGGTGGGCGCGCAGATCCAGCTCCTGGTCGCCCTCGGCGGCTGGGCCGACGTCGACTCCATGACCATCGGCTCGCTCGGGCGCGCCAAGGGCATCGCCGTCGCCTCCAACGAGGGGCCGCTCACGGAGCTCGCCGACGTGCTGCTCCCCGCGGCCTCGTGGGCGGAGCAGGACGGCACCTTCACCAACAGGAACGGGCTCGCGCAGGCGTTCGCCGCGGGTCCCCGCCCGGCCGGCGACGGGCTGCCCGGCTGGGAGGTCGTCGTGCACCTCGCCAAGGCCGCAGGGGTCGACCTCGGGTTCACCACGCTCAAGCAGCTGCGCGCCGCGATGCCAGCGAGCAGCCTCGTCACGCCGCAAACGAAGAAGGCCGAAGCCACGACCGACGCCACCGCCTCGGCCGGGGCCGCGGAGTAGCCATGTCCCAGCAGACCTTCCTCCTCCTCGCCGCCGTGGTGAAGATCCTGATCGTGGTGGGGTTCGCCCTCGGCCTCGCGGGTCCCCTCACGCTGGTCGAGCGCCGCCAGATGGCCATGATGCAGGACCGCATCGGCCCGAACCGCGCGAACCTGCGGATCTTCGGCAAGAACATCACGGCGGGTGGCCTGTTCCACCCGGTGGCCGACGCCCTGAAGTTCTTCTTCAAGGCCGACTTCGTCCCGCCGAACGCCGACAAGGTGCTGCACGGCCTCGCGCCGATCCTGTCGATGTTCCCGCCGATCTGCCTGCTGGCGATCGCGCCGTTCGCCGACACGCTCTGCCCGGAGACCCTGCGCCACAGCTTCTGGGCCGAGGTCCCCCGGTTCGGCACCTGCGCGATGAGCGGCCCCAAGTCGCTGCCGCCGGTCCCGATGCTCGTCGCCGACCTCAACGTCGGCATCCTGTTCGTCTTCGCGCTCGCCGGCATGGGCATCATCGGCGCGACGATCGCCGGCTGGTCCAGCGACAACAAGTACTCGCTCCTCGGCGGCCTCCGCGCGGCCTCGCAGCTGATCTCGTACGAGGTGGCCATGGGCCTCTCGATCATCGGCTGCCTCATGACCTTCGGCAGCCTCCGCCTCGACGACATCGCCCGCTGGCAGGACGCGAACGCCTGGGGCATCTTCGTCCAGCCGCTCGGCTTCTTGCTGTTCTTCACCGCGTCGCTCGCCGAGGGCAAGCGCACGCCGTTCGACCAGCCCGAGGGCGAGTCGGAGATCGCCGCGGGCTACCTCGTCGAGTACTCCGGCATGAAGTTCGGCATGTTCTACACCGGCGAGTACATCGAGATGATCGTGCTCTCGGGGTTGCTCGTCGCGTTCTTCCTCGGCGGCTACAACGTGCCGTTCCTGCACCGCGACGGCTTCACCCTCGCGATCGGCGACGAGGTGCTCTTCCACAAGGGCCTGCCCCACGTCGTGGTCACGCTGCTGCAGCTCGGCACCTTCTTCATCAAGACCACGGTCGTCACCTGGGCCCAGGTGTTCATCCGCTGGACCTTGCCCCGCTTCCGCTACGACCAGCTGATGAAGCTCGGCTGGCGCATGCTGCTGCCGGCCTGCCTCGTGAACATCTTCCTCACCGGGGTCGTCCTGCTCGGCATCGACCGCGCCGGCGAGAACGTGCACACCGCCCTCAGGGTGGCCGCCGATCTCTCCAACGCGCTGATGCTGTTCGCGATGATCGCCCTCCCCCTCTGGGCCATCTTCGGCCTCCTCACCCCCTCCAAGCACATCTCGTTCACCGTCCTGCCCCGTCCGCGCAAGATGCTGCGTGACGAGGCGGAGGCCTGAGAGCACCCATGGCGCAACCCCTCGTCGGCAAGTTCCCCTACGACCGCGTGAAGGGAAAGCCCGTCTCGCGCCCCGAGATGACGGCGCTCGAGAAGAGCTACGTGACCGAGGTCGTCAAGGGCCTCGGCATCACCACGGGCCACTTCTTCCGCAACACCAAGGCCATGCTCCGCGGCGAGCGGCCCGACGCGGTGACCGACCCGCTGGCCGAGGGCGTCACGACCCTCGACTACCCGGAGCAGAAGAAGGTCTACCCCGAGCGCTTCCGCGGCGTGCACCGCCTCACCCTGCGCGACGACGGCTCCCCCCGCTGCGTCGCGTGCCTCTGCTGCTCGACCGCCTGCCCCGCGCAGTGCATCTACATCGAGGCCGGCGAGTACGGCGAGGGCGACAACCGCCGCGGCTACGAGCGCTTCCCCGTCAAGTTCGTCATCGACGAGCTCCGCTGCATCTTCTGTGGCTATTGCGTCGAGGCCTGCCCGTGCGACGCCATCCGCATGGACACGGGCATCCACCCCGTGCCCTACGACTCGCGCGACCAGTTCGTCTACGGCAAGACGATCCTCATGTCGTTCCAGTCGCACGACGGCACCCAGCAGAGCGAGAACCCCCGCCACGAGCCCGGCGAAGAAGGCCACCCCGGCGTCACCCGCCTCGGCAAGCACTGAGTTGCTAGGGGGGCTCACGCCCCCCTCGGGGTCGGCCGCCGCGCCTCCACCTCGCCTGCGGCTCGTGGAGTCGCTGACCGCCGACCACCCCCCTGCGGCGCTTCGCGCCGGGATGGTGACGCCCCTCTCC